>MUGD01000070.1 GCA_002900555.1 Thermoplasmata archaeon M9B2D
CCTCCTTGAAGTATATAAAGGCTTTTTATAAACATTTCGTAAAAAATGAAAAAAAAAGGAAAAAAGCTACCATACCTTGTCGATATCGATATCCTCTTCCTCACCATCGTTCGTCTTTTTCTTCCTGTTGTTCCTCTCGTCGCTAACCTGATCAAGGAGGCCATGGAACTCATGGGTACGATCATGGATACGACGCTCACAACTGGAGACAACAAGCTCTCCTCGGGTCTTCTCGATCAGCGCACGGACCATATCCTGTTTCTTCTTGATAGGAACCAGGGAGGAAGGATAATCAAAACTCATAATAGCATCATAAATCCGGTCCATATACTGCAGGTACTCGTTTGCCTTGTCAGTATGCCCCTCCAGCATGAAATCAAGCGCACCACGACGGAGCTCACCGACAACATCACACAGCCCTAGCAGATATGCGCTATACGTCACATTAAGGACATCGGGATCAGGGAGAGACGCTCCCTTCATGATGTTTGACAGGCAACAAATCTCGACGAACTCCTGCGCTGCGTTTTCCACAAACCCTGCATGAAAAATTTCAGGATGACCTTTGGTAATATCATTTAAAAACACGAGTTTCTCAGACGCTTGTTTGATATATTTCTCTGCTTCGCTTATCTGATCTCGATGCAGTTGCTGAATCCCTCGACGGCAGCTGATGATGATATCCCGGGAAGCTTTCAAGGCATCCTCCCGTATTTTTTCCTTCTCGCCGATCTTAAAATCAATCTTCTCCATGATGCCGTCAAGGCTTTTCATCACACTACTTGGTTTGTCGTCTTTGCTCATGTTCCTTCCATCAGTTTTTTATTGACCCAAAACTCAGGGACTTTCCCAGACAAAACAAGAAGCATCTGCTCCGCACAAATCCTGCCTGCCCGAAGCTGCCCTTCCTTTGTTGAAGCGCCAATATGAGGCGTACAGATGACCTTCGGATGGCTGACAAGGTCTTTGAACGTCGGTGGCTCTGCCGCATAGACATCAAGAGCAGCAGCTTGCACTTTCCCAGCATTGATGTGTTTTAACAGTGCTTGTTCATCCACCACACCACCTCGGGCGCAGTTGACGATGATGACACCGGGTTTCATCTTCTCGAAATCAGACGCCTTAATCGTAGCTCCTTCTTCTTTCACAAACGGGATATGCAAAGAGAGATAATCAGATTCCTTCAATAGTGTGTCCAGTGACACCATAGAAAATTTCTCATGAGGGGACTTCTGGATGTACTTGTCATAGGCAAGGACCCTCATATTGAACGCCAAGGCTCGTTTCCCAAGTTCTGTTCCGATACGTCCGATTCCGATGATCCCCAGGGTCTTTCCACAAAGCTCAACACCCTTGAACGCTTTCTTCTCCCATAACCCCTGCTTCATCGAATGGTCCGCCTGAGGTATCGAACGGGAAGTCGCAAGCATCAGTCCAAACGCAAGCTCTGCGACACTTTCTGTGGTACCAGTCGGAGCGTTGACAACCTTTATGTTGTTCTTCGACGCGGTCACCAAATCGATATTGTCCACGCCAATCCCAGCTCGTCCAATGACCTTAAGGTTCCCTTTTGCACCGGCAGCGATAATCTCAGCAGTCGCTTTTGTTCTGCTCCGTACCATAAGACCATCATACGTGGAAATTTCTTTAAGCAAGGTTGCTGGATCCATTTCATTAAATGTAACCTCATGACCAGCGTCCTTTAATTGTTGGATAACAGCATTCTCTGTTTTATCAGTAATAAGTATTTTCATAACAATACCTCGATAGGGTGTATCATAAGGAAGATAAAAACGTTTACGTTCCTAGAGTATCTCCCGGAAATCAATCCCCGGGTATTCTGCTTTCTCCCCCAGCTCCTCTTCGATACGTATGAGCTGGTTGTACTTTGCGTTCCTATCGCTTCGCGCTGGTGCACCGGTCTTTATCTGCCCAGCGTTGGTCCCCACCACAAGGTCAGCAATAAAGGTATCCTCTGTCTCTCCACTCCGATGACTCACGACCACAGTCCACCCTTGGTCCTGTGCCATCTTAATTGCATTTAACGTTTCAGTGACAGTACCAATCTGATTAAGTTTAATGAGCACAGAGTTTGCCGCCTGACGCTCGATTCCTTTCTGAATTCGTTTTGTATTGGTCACAAATAAATCATCGCCAACGATCTGAACCTTGCTGCCAAGTCTCTTTGTTATCTCAACCCAGGAATCCCAATCATCCTCCGCAAGACCATCCTCAATGCTGACAATAGGGTATCGTTCACACAAATTCACGTAGAAATCAACCAATTCTCCCCCAGAATAAGATTTCTCACCAATTTTATAGGTCCCCTCGTAGAAAAACTCACTGGAAGCGGGATCAAGAGCGATTTTCATTTGTCCAGAGTATCCGGCGTTCTCCACCGCTTTTAGCATCAAATCAAGTCGCTCATCGATATCGACGATATGAGCAGGAGCAAACCCTCCTTCATCACCAATCAGCACACCGCTTGCACCAAACCTCGCCTTTAATAATTGTGCCAGTTGGTGATAGCTTTCCGAAACCATCCTGATTGCCTCAGTAAAGTTCTTCGCACCGGTCGGCATGAGCATATGCTCCTGGATGGAGTTCTCCTGTCCTGCGTGTTTCCCACCGTTGACCACATTACACATGGGGACAGGTAGACGATAGGGGATTACACCGAATAACTCACCGATATATACATAGAGGGGCACACCGCTAGCAGCAGCACCTGCTTTTGTAATCGCCATAGAGACCGGTAACAATGCATTCGCACCAAGGTTTCCCTTGTTTTCCGTACCATCGATTTTCAGCAGGAGGTTGTCTAAGGTTTCTTGATGACGGCAATCCAAACCAATTAACTTGGGAGCAATCTTTTTGTTGACGTTCTCGACAGCCTTCAGGGTCCCTTTCCCAAGGTAACGAGCTGCATCACCATCGCGCAGTTCAATAGCTTCATGCTGACCTGCACTGGCACCACTAGGAGTCATCGCGCGAAACACACCGCACGTCGTGACAACATCAACCTCAACAGTAGGATTCCCTCTGGAATCAAGGACTTGTCGTGCTTTTATGGAAATGATTTCAGACATGATGTCACTCCCCGCCATATGGTTATCATAAGCTATTGGCCTTTTTTAAAAATATCGTTTCTAAAAAAAGTTATGGAAACACTTAAAAACCGAAGTATGTTTTTCAACATTGGAGGTATTCGATTATGGTAGATGTCAATACCGCGATTATCGCAATATTTATTATCGTAGTTTTTCTGATAGCAGTGCTTGCGTCAGCAATAAAAATCATGCCGGAGTACCAACGGATTGTAATCTTTCGATTGGGAAGGCTACTTGGTATTAAAGGTCCAGGACTTGTGTTCATTATCCCCATCATCGACAAACCTATTCGGATGGATTTGAGAACACGAGTCATCGACGTCCCAAAACAACGGATAATCACGAATGATAACGTGACCGTCGAGGTAGACGCAGTGGTCTATTTCAGAATAACAGACCCGCAGCGGGCAATTGTTGAAGTGCAGCGCTATGACATGGCGACCAGTCTGCTTGCGCAGACAACACTACGGGACATCCTTGGTCAAAAAAACCTTGACGAACTCTTATCACAACGAGAAGAACTGAACAAAAACCTCCAGTCCATTTTAGACACCGGCACGGACCCCTGGGGGATAAAGGTATCAGCCGTCACATTACGAGATGTATCCCTGCCAGAGGAGATGCTACGTGCGATTGCAAAACAAGCAGAAGCAGAGCGAGAGAAGCGATCAAGAATCATCATGGCAGAAGGAGAGCTTCTCGCATCAGCAAAAATGACAGAAGCAGCAAAACTCTATGAAAAAACACCAATTGCACTACGTATCCGAGAATTACAGACACTCACAGAGATAGCACGGGAGAAAAACCTTATCATTGTCCCGGGTGGTGAAATAGGGACGATGGCAGGACTCGCAAAGGCAATAAACAAAAAAGTCGAGCAATGAGACAGACCTATTATCTCTTTATTTTCTTCTTTTTTTTACTTTTGTTTTTATCAACGAATGTAACAGCGCAATCATCAAGGGTTCTTCTTGTTGAAATTACCGGAACCATCGACCAATCAACAGTTGAAATCATAACAGACAGCTTTAAACAGGCAGACTCTATCGATGCGCAAGCAGTAATCCTTCTTCTAAACACACCCGGAGGCGGCCTTGATCAGACCTTTGAAATCGCCTCAAAAATCAAACAGAGTGAAATCCCAATCATCGGTTATGTCTTTCCAGGTGGGGCGACCGCATGGTCAGCAGGAACATTCATTCTGCTTAGTACACCTCTTGCTGCCATGGCCAATCATACGATTATTGGATCTTGCCAACCAGTTGAGACGACTCTTGAAGGGACACGATTCATTAACGATTCGAAAATCATCAACGCTCTTGTCGAATGGCTTCAAGAAAGAGCAATGATGTACGGGAGAAATGAGACCCTAGCGGAACTGTTCATAACGCAGAACAGAAACGTAAACGCAACAGTGGCAAAAGACAGTAACATCATTGAAATAGTAGCAGCAAGTCTTGATCAGCTTTTAAACGATATAGATGGAAGAAACATCACTACAGCGGTTGGGATAGTTACTTTGGAGACAAAAAATGCAGAACAGATTTTTTATTCACCTCCGCTACAGATCCAGATATTGAAACTTATTTCGAATCCTATCCTGACTTCGTTGCTGCTGATGCTTGGGATTTTTGCTGTATTAGTAGGCATCTCCTCACCAGGGTATGGCGCCGAGGTATTCGGCGTAGTTGCTATCCTGCTTTCTCTCATAGGTTCTGGGTTTAGCATCTCTACACTAAGCATAATCTTTATAATAATCGGATGTCTACTGCTTACGGTAGAAATATTCGTCATCCCTGGATTTGGTGCCGTTGGAATCGGTGGGATTCTCTGCCTTATCATCGGATCGATATTTCTCATCCCCAGCTATCCGACAAGAAGATGGCTGATATCAGGTGAATATATGACAGATGCGCTCATCATCATGCTGGTTGTCATCGTGCTGTTCGCACTATTCTTTGCATTTCTTCTATATAAGATACTCCAGATTCGAAAGAAAAAATCAGTAGTAGGAAAAATCACTGGAGAGACAGCGCTGGTCATCGAACAGATAACTCCTGAGAAAACCGGGTTTGTACGATATAAAGGAGAATACTGGCAAGCGAAATCTGATACCGTGATTGAAACAAATACGAAAGTGGTCATCGTCGATAAAGACGAAACAACCTTGATTGTAAAACCACTTGATAGATGACCAAAGGTTAATCAACCTCTTTTTTCTTTACGAGGCCCGAAGTATGAAAAGGTTTGATATAAATGGATTCTAGGATTCGATGTCAGTTTCTTGGTGGCAGTGACGAAGTCGGTAATCTTGCGATGGTACTCGAAATCGAGGATATGAAATTTCTGTTCGATTACGGGATGTCTCCTGGAAAACCACCAACGTTTCCACTCCCGCCACCACCGGTTGACCTCACATTCCTTACTCATTCGCATCTCGATCACTGCGGGATGATCCCTTGGCTCTGCTCAGAATCAGATCATCGCATCATCACGACCGAACCAACCGCTGTCGTAAGTAACCTATTACAAAAAGATACCGTTAAGATAGCTCAAATGGACGGGTATTCAATTCCTTTTACCAATGCTGATATCAAAGAGGCAGAGCATAGCTATGTCCAGGTTGAACCAGGGAAAAGACGAGAACTTGGGGAGAACTACAGTGTTCACTACCACACTGCAGGTCATATCCCCGGCGCGCTTATGTTTGAACTTGTTGGGGAAAAACGACTGTTATTCACCGGCGATCTGAACACTGCTGATACCAGACTTGTCAAAGGAACAAAACCAGTTTCGTGCGATATACTTTTCATGGAAGGAACCTATGCAGGTAGGGAACATGAAAACCGAACGCAATTAGAACGAAAATTTCTTGAAAAAATCGAGGAGGTAAACAATCGAGGTGGTACTGCAATCATTCCCGCGTTTGCGGTATCCCGCTCACAGGAAATCCTTCTTGTTCTCAAAGACGCGGGGTATAACGTCTGGTTCGACGGCATGGGAAAAAAGATTTCAAAAATCTATTTGAAGTACCCGAAGTTTCTACGGTCCCTCGATGACCTTAAAAAGGCACTGAAGAAAACCACCATGGTTCATTCAGAGCAGAGCCGTAAAACTGCAATGAAAGCAGAAGTCATTGTCACCTCAAGTGGAATGATGGACGGTGGCCCTGTTTTATCATACATGAATAGGTTGAAGAATGATAAGAAAAGCGCGGTTCTGCTTACCGGCTACCAGATCCCAGGCACCAATAGCAGACTTCTCATAGAAAAAGGCAAGCTTAATTTCTACGGTGTCATTGAAGACGTGAACTGTGAAGTGCAATACTATGATTTCTCTGCACATGCCGGTCATAGCGAACTAGTTGAATTTGCCAAGAGATGCAATCCAGAAAAAATCATCCTGTTCCATAGTGCTGACCGCACACCTCTGGTGGAAGCGTTGAAAGATACCGCAGAAGTTCTCACCCCGATGAGAGGGGAACAGTTCTCGTTATAACAACCTCTTATAATGATTTTAGAAGACAATACTAGAATGAAAAGGAAAAAGGCGATACAACCATGACAGATGAAATGACGCAGCGGCAGATATATGATCTGAAACGACAGCTGGAAGAATTAAAGAAATGCAGAGGCAAACATACCGAACTTATATCACTTTATGTTCCGCCATCAAAACAAATCTTTGATGTCATTTCGTACCTTCGAAACGAGTATTCGCAGTCTCAGAACATCAAATCAAAGACAACGATGAAGAATGTTTTATCCGCGATTGAATCAATCATGAGCAGGTTGAAAACCTTCAAACAACCACCACCAAACGGACTTGCCATGTTTGTTGGTCATAAAAGCGTTGGTGCGGATAAAACCGATATGGTCGCCTATATCATCGAGCCTCCGATGCCTGTTACCACCTTTTTGTATCGCTGTGACTCAGAGTTCTATACCCAACCACTGGAAGATATGCTGACGGAAAAGGAAATCTACGGGTTGTTTCTCATTGACCGGCGAGAGTGCACAATCGGGATGTTGCGCGGCAGTCGCATTGAAATGCTCCGCTACATGACATCACAGGTTCCTGGCAAACACGGCAGAGGTGGTCAGTCCCAACGCAGATTTGAACGTTTAACCGAGATTGCGGCCCATGAATGGTTTGTGAAATGCGGGGAGCGAGCAAGTGAGATTTTCCTCTCAGAGCCCAATATGAAAGGCGTCCTTGTGGGTGGCTCTGGTCCGACAAAACAATATTTTGTCAACGAATCCTATCTTCATTATGAAGTGCAGAAGAAAATCATCGATACATTTGATACTGGTTATACTGATGAGTTCGGGCTTCGGGAACTAGTCGCTACCGCAGCTGATAAAATGACGGACCTAAAGGTCTCTCAGGAAAAGAAAATCATGAAACGATTCTTATCTGAGGTCACCACAGCAGAAAAAAGCATGGCCGTGTACGGGGAACATCAAGTAAGAAAAGCTCTTGAAATGGGTGTGGTCGACACCTTGCTGCTTTCAGAAGATTTGCGTAAGTATCGGATTACTATGAAGTGTCAATCCTGTGGATATACGCAGGAGAAAACCATAGCCGAGGAAGCGTTGGAGGAATTTTCGCCCCCTTCTTGTCCGACGTGCCAAACATCGATTCCTATGGTGGTAGTCCAGAAAGCAGATTTAATCGATGAGTTGTCCGACCTTGCAGAAAAAACAAGCGCAACGGTGAAGCTTATCTCAAGGAACAGCGAAGAAGGTGAATCATTGTACACTGCGTTTGGTGGTCTGGCAGGAATCTTGCGATACCCGATTGAATTATAAAAATTTTTTCTATGTCATAAGGAGGATTTTTAAACCGATGGTTTTATAAACATTGAAATATATTTATCATAGTGAGTATCTATGCCATCTCGAGACGATTTTCACTCATTTATCCCAGCTGAAAAGAAGATACCGGAATTGACTTTGAAAGCGGTGTTGGTCGGAGCTATTCTAGCGATCGTTCTTGGAGCAGCAAACGCTTATCTTGGGTTGTACGCAGGGATGACTGTGTCTGCGGTTATCCCCGGTGCCGTCATGGCGTTTGCGTTTCTCAGACCCCTGAAAGGAACCATTTTAGAGGTCAACCTCGGAATGATGGGTGCTGCAGCTGGTGAGGCGCTCGCTGCAGGAATTATTTTTACAATCCCTGCCCTTGTTCTCATTGGAACCTGGACGGAGATCCATTACATTGAAACAACGTTAATTGCATTATTTGGTGGGATACTTGGGGTACTCTGGATGGTCCCGCTTCGAAGAGCGCTGATTATCAAAACAGACCTTCCGTTCCCTGAAGGGGTGGCAGTTGCTGCAGTTCTGACGACAACAGTTGGCACAGGAGAAACAGAAAAGGGGAAAAAACCTAAAGAACGAGGAGTCAGCGGGATTTGGCTTATCGTTGGTGTTCTTATCGCAGGTTTATTTAAATTCTGTCAAGTTGGTCTTCAAATGTTTGCTGGTGCCATCCATGGGATTGCAAACATCGGGAAATTCGACATCGGAACAGGAGAAAAATCTGGAGTCTTCTACGGTGGCGTTGCCACATCACCGGCGTTACTTGGAGTCGGGTGGATCATCGGACCAAAGATAGCTGCATTTGTCTTTGTTGGTGGTCTTATCGGATGGGTGATTCTTGTGCCCCTTATCGCTCTGGCAACAGGGCTTCCAATGCCAACTACTCCATCAGAGATCACTGACGCACTTGCACTTGGATTTGGGAATGCTGACATCGGGTATCAGATCTGGGGCTTCTTTGCTATCTGGGGCAGCTATATCCGCTATATCGGTGTCGGTGCCATGGTTGTTGGTGGATTGTACACGATTTTCAAACTCCGATCGAACCTTGCCAGCGGCATTAAAGAAGCAGTGGCAGGCATCAAAGGAGGAGCGGTGACAACAAAGAAGAGGACGGACACGGATCTCAATTTCAAGTTCGTTTTCCTTATGATTGGACTTCTGACAATACCGGTGTTTCTTGTTTATGTGTACATTTCAAGTTTATGGGCGGTGTCCGCAGTCATGGCGGTCTTCGCCATTTTATTTGCGTTCATTGCCAGCGCGATTGCAGGGTATATGGCTGGACTGCTGGGCTCATCGAACAACCCAATCTCTGGGGTAACCGTCTCTGTTCTCCTCATCACATCATTGATTCTGCTAGGATTTGGTCTTTCCGGCAATATCGGTGCTGCAGGTATTGCGATTCTTATCGCCGCGGTGATTTGCTGTGCTGCCGCTATCTCAGGAGATGTTTTACAGTCTATGACCTGCGGTCAGATGATTGGTGCGACACCACGGAACCAACAAATAGCTGAGATTATTGGCGTTGCTGCAGCAGCTCCGATCCTTGCGTTGGTCATCCAAGCCTTGGACAAGGCATACCATATCGGCAGTACAAATCTGCCTGCGCCGCAGGCGTTTCTCATGCAGGGGATCGTTCAGGGGGTCCTTGGCGGTGAGATGGTCTGGCCGTTCGTGGTCGCTGGAGCGGTCCTTGCGTTTGTGTTAATCCTCATCAATCTCCCAGTCCTTCCTGTTGCAATCGGTATCTACCTGCCGTTCACCTTAAGCACCCCAATTTTTGCTGGCGGTATCGTCCGTGCCATCACAAACAGGGCGATTATTAAGAAATATGGGTCTGCTGAGGAAGAGGAGATCAGCGACTGGGATCTTGCCATTAAACAGACCGATGTGGCCCCAAAAGAAAAGATTATAAGAACCGGACTTCTTCTTACCGCGGGATTGATCGCAGGAGAGGCCCTGATGGGTGTGATTGTCGCCTTCCTCATTATCGGAGGGTTACACTTCGCTATCTTCGACTACCCCCCAATCTTGCCATCGGTGATCATCTGGGTCTTCATCGCAGCGCTCCTTGCCTATATCCCATTGAGGGAAATTTACGCCAACGACGAAAAGTAAAGGACTGCCGACGGTTGAAGAGTTTCTTACGTACGTACCGAA
>MUGD01000071.1 GCA_002900555.1 Thermoplasmata archaeon M9B2D
AAGACCATATCATAGTCACCGTGGTAGGTTAATCTTGATACGATTTCCTGCAATCCTCCAGCTCGGGTTTCTGCATTGATGTGAAGAGCTTGAAGAGCATCAACGGCAATCTGACAGCAACCGCCCGCGATTTCCATAGAGCTTGATGGGAATTCTACAACCACACTGAAAAGAGACCCATTAGGTGCAAGCCTGTAGCCTGAAGCAGGATCAATTGTGAACCCTGTATCGTTGAGAATCTGATTTCCAATCTCGACTTGCGCAGTGTAATAATGATAGGGTAATTCATCCTCAATGCACCAGCTGTTGGTATAGGGTACCATTGAATCGTGTTCCTGTGAGAATCCGCCCCTAATTTCTGTCGTTACTCGAGTCTTGTCAAAAGCGAAAGCAAAAGATCTCCTGAACGCACTAACATTAAGGGGATATTTAGCACAGTTAATGGTGATTTGACCATAGCCGTTCCGTAACGCGCTGATGATACTGATATCTGGGTCTTCATCAAGAGTTAGAAATTCTTGTGGTTTGACATAATTTGTCATGAAATCTATCTCGCCTGATTGCAGAGCAAGACTCTGTTCACCTATCATTTTGTAAATCACTTTATTTACAAATGGGCCAACATTGAGGTCACTCGGAAAGTCAGCACTAGCAATACCTAGTGCAGGGGATCCTGCCATGAATAGAATCATAAACACAGTCAAGGCTGCGCAGCACCGTCTTCTTCTATCAATATTCATATTCTATAATCCCTCTGTACTCCTGAGAAGTAATGAGTAGAATCACTGGTGCTGCTGCAATGTTCGATATACTAGTGGAGATATGAAGGACAATTTGAAGTTGTACGAGCTTTTGCTCTTCATACTCCTCAGATTGATATTGTTTCCGCAATGCATGATGTTGTTAATATCTCTTAGCCTGATTCGTTTTTTAGAAATGAGATGAGAAGAGCTGAATATGGTAGAAGGAAGGAAGAGTAGTGTTTGAAAAAAAAATTGCCCCTACTACTTTAAGACACAAAAATCTTCGGAAACATAGAAACTGCAATGTCATTGAGATATCTCATGCTTGGAGTTTTGGCAGTTTCCTGGACCTCTATTAGTAACCTTCGAACCTCATCGATCCGTCCTTGTCTTCTGTAAAATTTAGCCTTTAACAGCAATGCACGGGCTACTATACCAGGAAAATCGTTCTTCTCTGCATGTTCGAGCAACTTCTGCATCCATGGACCTGATGTATCTGTATTTCCATCCGTTAATTCATCAATAAACAGTTCAATCTCAATTTCAGTGAGATTCAGAAGACATATGTTTTGAAAGACAGGGCGTGGAACTTCTGTGGTATATTTCAGCACCTCGGTAAAGCATTCTATAGCAGTATCTAACCTGCCTTCCTCCTTGTCAAGAATGCCCTCTACCATCCGAACCCACAAGAATTGATCAGAGTCTCCAGATTTGTAAGCAATTGTTTGGGCTGCATCTAACTCATCCTTTGCCTCTTCGTACCTGCCTAAATTGATCAAAGCCCAGCATAGTTGAACTCTAGTGTATGGAAGATGTCGGAGTACAGAATCCTTGAAATCGAGTATGACTTTTGCATATTCATATGCCTTAGCTCCATCTCCTATCTGGTTGTAGAGGAATGCAATGACAGTGCTCATGTACTCTGTGGGGAGGCCTAGTGTTTCTCGGACCTCTTTGTATTCAATTTGACTTTCTATCGCTGCATTCATTTCACCCCTAATACCCTTCATGTGACCCAATTGATGATTAATCACACCAATTCTGTCTTTGTATCCTAGTTTCTCGCCAAGTTCTTTAGCTGTGGCGAAGAGGTCTAATCCTTGTTGCGGATTCGAGTGCTTTATAGAGCTGGCAATATCGAGAAGATAATCTGTTGACAATATCTGATCATCGAATCTCCTTGTTACAGCAAGAGCCTGTTCTAGTTTGGCTATACCCTCCTTCATCTTGTTTTCTCGCAGATAGCCTAATGCTTCAAATTGTAGAAGATATGCTTTAAAGAACTCCAATTCACTATTCTCATTCACATTTCTCTTGATTGCATCAATTGGTTTTATATCAACATCGCACTCGGGATATAGAATCTCCGCCTTGAATCTCCATGTCAAATAGAGATGGCAAGTAATCCAGTCATTGGGAGCGGCTGCTAATGCTTTCATCATAGCACTCTTCATATCCTCCCAACTGACATGCTCGCCCCTTCGTCCCTTTACTATCAGTAATATTGGCGAAGCTAGATCAGAAATCTTTCCAGAAGAGTTCAATCTATCAATCAGACTATACCATTCGATGTGAAAGGCAAAGGAGACCGCGAAGTATTCGACTAATGGTGGTGAAGGTTCTTCACAGACTTTGTCGCAAAGTCTTTTTGTGAAATCTGCATAGTTCTCTGCATCTTCCATGACCGACTGGAGAATGGACCTTGTTTCTTCATCTACATATGGAAAACACATGATTATTGTTCCAAGTGGTTTCACTCTGACCGACCACAGTTTCGATTAAATCGGTTTGAGTCAACGGTCCTACTACATCAGTGTTTTGGTTTCTTAGAATAGGGTGTGGCTAGGTCACGATTTTACGGACTAAGAAAGTGATCATTGAAAATAAGGAGTGGGACCTTAGGCTCCCATCCGATACTAGTCTATTCTGACTTTCTAATGAATGGAGGTTGTCGTATCAAGCGTAACCCAAGACGTATTTTTTCAATTTCTGACAACTTATCAAGCTCATGTTTTTTCATTATTTTTCACATCTCTTTCTTCTACAAGTTCAGCGACTTCTTCTGTAGTCACTTGTATTATGTATTACATGTTACATGTATTACGTTTTTCTATCACTTGTTATAGAATGAAATTCTATGGATGATAGTTTAAGACTAGATCTGTTTTTTGGAATATGTGCTCAGGAAAAGTCTTCAATGTGAATTATTGTTATAACAAGGTGTGGCCAGGTTCAGCAGGACTTAATGTGGTAGGAGGGGGGGAGTTATGTAATGAGGGCATGTTACGAAAAATCAAGCCCGACTGAATCACTGACCACAATTGTAAATGCTATTTTTTACCTATTAAGGATGTTGAATAGTGAAGCCGAGCTTTGAGGAAATAGCGCTTCAGGATGGCCTAGTTGGAGTGTGTTATTTTGGAATGCTGATTTCAAAGGCTGTTTCTTTTCCTTCCAGTAGAGAGATACTCCAATTATGTGCTTCAACGATGCGCTTTGCTATTGCTAATCCAAATCCTTTACCTGTCTTGCTTGTTGAAAAGCCTCGCTGGAAAAGTTTGGGTCGTATTTTATCTGGTATCTCTATTCCATCATTAGATATGGTAATATGGTAGAGTCCTTCATGCTCTGCTAATCTGACTGTGATCTCACTTGGTTCGCCGTGACGTACAGCGTTATCAAAGAGGTTTCTGAAGACTTGTGTGATTTTGGTCAAATCTGCCTTCACTATTGGCAACATATCTTGTGAGTAGGCTATTGTATCCGGTATAGACGAGCTCGCAATACTACTGACAAGCTTGTCAAGATTCACATCTGTTAAATTCTCTTCGACAATCAGTCCTGCATCAGCTAGTACAACCGAATGATCTAGTAGTTCCGTGCTTTCGTGTATGAGTTCAAGAATTCGTGATAGATGCTTTAGATTCTTCTCATCTTCTGCTAATTCAATGAATCCTTGCATATTGTGGAAGATGTTTTTCAGGTCATGACCCATTGAGTGGGCAAAATCGCTTAATTCAGCACTCTGTTTTTCAAGCATCTCAACAGCCTTTTTCTGTTGTGTAATATTGGCCATCACTCCCTCGATGTAGCCCTTATCTGAAAGTAGACGTAATGAAATTCGCATCCATTGCCGTTGACCCTCTCTTCCGGTAACCTGAATCTCTGTCACAAGTCGTTCATTCTTCTTGAGTTCATTCTTCAGGTCAGTCCAAGTTCTCGTTGATACCAGGAATTCTTTGAAGAAGCTTGAACCATCTATGAGACTTTGTCGATTTTCAAAACCAAAGATTCTAGCAAAATAATCGTTACATTCGAGTATCATCCCATCTGAGATTCTGACACGAAACAAGCCAATGAGCGCGTTGTTATAGAGTTCCTTATAGCTCTCCCTACTCTCCATTAATGCTTGCTCAGCTAAGTATCTATCAGTAACATCTTGGATGTGAATGATAAACCCTTGAAGGCCTTCATCTGCACCATAACGAAGCGGAGAAAATACGCTATCGAGATACATGATTCCCGCTTTGCTAGTTCTATACAGGTCGTGGACTTTGACCTTTGAGAAATCGAATCGAGTTTCTAACTTGACTGCTTCTCCTCTACGCAGTTTTTCTTTCACAAACTCTGGAGTGTTTGGATCTTCAAATAGATTAAAGCCGATTGCGTCCTCCAAATTTTCTTGTCCAAAGAGATTAAGAGCAGCCCGGTTTGCCCCGACTTGAATACCATCAGAATCGAATAGTTCAATGCAGATTGGCGATTCTTCAAAGATTGTTCTAAACATTTCCTCATTGGCTTTTAAGGCCGTTTCAATTCTTCGACGGCTCGTCATATCAATTGCATGCAAAACGTACCCACGAATATGCCCATCTGGTTCTTTGAGTACTGAAATGACTACATCTAGGTAGATGATGTCACTTCGAGAAGTTTCAAGTATCCCTCTCTCCTTAACATAGCCAAAGTCCCATTTGTACTCAAATCTCTGAATCTCTCCTTTTTTCACACCTTCGAGAACATCCTGTGGCAATCTGGAATCTTTGAATAAACCCAATCCCAGAAGTGCTTCACGATTCTTCACACCCAGTAACTCAATAGCAGATTTGTTCGAATCAATGAGTAGTCCTTCAGAATTGAAGATGCCAATAGCAGATGGAGAATTCTCGAAGACTCCTTGCCACCAATCTTCTCTTGCCCTGAGTGATTGAGTGATTAGTTTCTTTTCAGGTTGATCAATGGCACGCAGTTCTTGAATTAATTGCGCAGAGCAAAGAATCGTATTCACTTTTCCATCTTCATCAAAGAGGACTGAATCGTGACAAAGAATGTCCTTTACCTTACCTGATTTTGTTAGAACTCTAAATGTACAACTTGGACCAATTCCGCCATCTGAAGAAAGCAGGGATTTTAAGAATTCTTCACTATCAGCTTGTCCATCTTCGGGTATGAAACTCTCAATCCAGTTCTTGCCAATAACTTCATTTTCAGCATACTCGAGTACTTCACAACCTTTTCGATTAATCATCAAGACATTGAATGAAGTATCTAACGCGACAATCATGGTGCTTGTTAATTCGAGATATTTCTTTGCAAGGTCCCTTTCTTCTGTCAAGAGCTGCTCCATCATAACACGTTCTGTAATATCCTGAACGGTTCCCATCATCCTGACTGCTTTTCCTTTCTCATCAAAGGTTACCTCTCCCTCCTCGTGAACGTGTCGGATTGCATTGTCAGGGCGAATGATACGATGATCAATACTGTAGGGCACCTTGTTTTTTAGAGCCGCATCAACAGATTTCCTGACTAGCTCCCTGTCATCAGGATGGACAGACTCTAGAAATGCTTCATATGTTGCTGAGAATTCTTGTGGTGCGAGACCGAAAATCCGATAAATCTCATCTGACCAAATCTCTTTGTTCTCTACAATGTCCCAGACCCAACTTCCCGAGTGAGCGATGCGCTGTGCCTCAGCAAGTCTCGCTTCGCTTTCTCGAAGTTTCTGTTCTGATTCCTGTAGTGCTTTCTTTGTTCTGCGTTTTTCAACAGCAGTTAGAATATAATATGAGAGTTCTGCATACAGTCCTTCTATATTGGTCGTGCTCTTTCTAATGTAATAATCCGCCCCAAGATTGAGGGCTTGAATAGCAAATTCCTCTCTACTTTTTCCAGTAAAAATGATCACAGGAATATCGTCACCAGAGCTCCTTACGTGTTCTAGGATATCCAATCCGCTCCTTACCTCTTCAGCAAGATCAATATCACAGACAGCAGCATCAAAACCATCAGTTTCAAGAAGTTTGATGGCTTCTGTTGAAGTCTCTACTGATACAATTTTATATTCTGGACTCTGTCGACTTAGAAAACGCTCACTGAGCTCAAGATGAACGGTATCATCATCGACCATTAGGACTCGCACAGCCATTTGGCTCACACCTTCGGATGATACGGAAACTATTACGAGGTCTCTTATTACCTTTGACAGGATGAAGAAATCCTAATGATTATGCCTGCAAAGCTTATATCGGTCCAGACCCTCTTTTTCTTAATAGTCAGGGAGGCTGCAACTATTGAGAATCCCGTTATTTAGTGGAATTGGTGTCTTCTTCAAAACACGTCGATATCTCGCATATCTTATTCTATTTGTTGCCACTACTTTCCTAGGTCTATTTGTTTCGTGGGCGATGTATACATATCCTGGAACTGATTTGGAGAACATACTTGTTTACTTGTTCACATATATTGGTTCAGCTGGTACAATTTACTTTGCTCTAGGAGCACTGTTCACGGGCCTGAAAGCGGATCGGCTTTGGATTACAAGACGAGGGCGAGGCAGGGTTACTGAAATGAAAGGACTCAGCTGGATTGCGGTTTCGTTCGCAATTGCTGTGTTCCTATCAATTGCAGTTGGTCGTACTGCTTTGCTGTTCTTTGCAATATTCGGTTGGGTCGGTTGGATAGCTTTTCAAGGATACCTTTCAACACGAACGAGTCTTCGAATTGCTACAATTGCAGAACCTAAGAAAGGTGGATTTCTCCTAGGTACAGGGAGTTTCATAATCCTCATTATCGGTCTAGGAATAATTGCTGCAGAAGCCCTGCTTGCTTTATACCTAGTCCCGAATGATATTCTCGGCCTTGGTACAATGATAAATGGAATCTTTCCATCAGCTACTGCTAACCTTGCGGATCAATTCAGCTATTTAGTCGTAGCATATGCCTGCATGGGACTATTTGCTCTGGTCATGCTCCTCGCATTTTTGAAAAACGTTGGAAAAGGAGCTGCATTGAACATCTCTCTTCTGACAATATTCATTGGAATTTATGCTGGCTACTTTTTGGTCAATATCATGAGAAGAACTGGTGTTTTTGGAATGGGGCCAGTAGATATTGCTATGTCTCTGTTCTTCTTGGCGTATGCATTAAGCGGAATAGGCAGGACTACGACTGAAGCTGCTGAAAGGCCAGGAGGTCGAATCGGTGATTTTGGTCCACTAATCACGTTCTTCCTTGCCAGTGGATTCTTCTTTGTTGATAGCATAATAGCTGTTGCATCAAATCCTCTTACGATCATGGGAGGTGCAGGAGTTCCAGGCACCGGTTGGTTTGAAACCGGTATCCTCGCTGATCCTCGATTCCTGTTCTTATTCCGAGATGTTGCAAAACTCATCGCTTTCCCCTTAACAGCAATATTCACCGCCATCTACTACCTTCGAGTTGAACGTACTGAACGCATTATTAAGCATGCTAAGGAGACTGGTGATACATTTGAACCTGGCGAGGTTGATGAAGACCTAGCCAAGAGAGCGCCTGAACCTGGAAAGCCTTGGCCAAGTGAGAGAGCTGAGGGTGTAGAGAAAGGAAAACCTGGTTATGACCTATCAGCTCCTGATCCAGATCGTCTTACTGTTGATAAAAGTCGTAGACTCGGCACGGCTAAACGATACGGTGAAGACGACGACGACGACGATGAAGGAAATTAAAGAATGATCTTTGAGGGTCTTTAACGACCCTCCTCTTTCTCTTTTGGTTTGATCAGAGTACAACCGCAAATATCATTAAAATAGTGACAATGACGCCTGCAATTACGCAGTTCACGCACAAGCCTTCTTCAATCTCTCTCTTATCACGTTTGCTTAGTTTCTGTGATTCTTGTACTTCATCCTTTTCCTCTTCAGCCATCAGATTGCCTCCTCACACCTGATTTGCGCACACGGTTAAAAACGTACGTTTTCATTACTTTGCGATGATCATCTCTAACTCAATTTCATCACGAATAGGTATACCATATTTTCCTACAAATGGCAACTGCGGCTTTAGTTTTCTCGACTCTTCAATCGCGTATCTATGAACTGCGACGATCTCAAAATCTCTTCTTTGGTAGAAACGTAGCGCATCAATATTATCATTTGTAGTTATCAACCAGATGCGCCTACATCTATTCATCTTCGCTATCTTCTGGACCTCATCAAGGAGGGCTGACCCAACTCCTCTGCCCTTTTCAATTGCATTCATTGTGACAATCTCGAGTTCGTAGTTCATTATACAGTATGTAAGAAGACCAACTCTCAGCCCATCAACCTCTGCAATAATCGCAGGAAGTTTATCTGCCTCATATGTCATTCCTCTCGTTACAATGATGTTGGATGCCCAGTTTTCAAGTAATAATTCAATAATCCAATCCCTATCATCTTTGGTCGAATAACGAACCTCAAAAGCCATTGTATCTATCACATCACAAGAGTTGACAATTAATTAAATCGATGAGGATGAAGAAAACAGTTCCGACTCCAAATGATTTATGACTCAATGTGACATATACTGCCTTTGCAGTTCTAAGGAGGTATCTCCAATCTACAACTATGCTGAGGTTACCATAAGGCGGGCTAATCTTGCTGAAGTTGATATCATCAAGGATATTATTTTTGAAGCCTATGAGCCTGTGAGAAAACAGCTTTCTAGAATGCCTGCTGCCCTTCAAGAAGGTCTTGGTAAGATTTCAAGACATATTCAAATGGGCGACCAATATGTTGCTTTGGTGGGTAATCAGGTTGTAGGTACTATGAGAGTACGGCTTGCAGGGAGCGTCGGCGTTATTTCTCGGGTTGCAGTTGTAGGGAGCTTTCGTGGAAGAAGAATAGGTTCGATGCTTGTTGAATATGCAGAAAATCTTATGTCTCATATGGGTGCTTCTATAATAGAGATTGAAGTGTATGGTGCGGTTGAGCAACAACTCTCGTTCTATGAAAGAATGGGATATGTCGAAACAGGCCGGCTAACTCGTCTTGGAGAAGAGATCGTCGTCATGCAGAAAGAACTTGTTGAATCTACGCTGGAAGATGAGGACTAGGGTATTATTTCGCAGCCATTGTTATACTCGGGATATCGGAATTCCTCAAGTGATATACGTCCTGCGTCTATTAGGGACCTTATTGTGGGTATATGCTCTTTAAGTGTGGAGGTCAGGTGTTTTACAGTTAAGCAGACTTTTCTGAATCCTTCCTCTCCCCATAGTCTCTCTTTATTTGCAAAGAGGCATCTTCCTCCACATAGCCCGTACTCGTCGCATGAAGGGCACGGTTCATCAACATGCATTATGTTTCTCAAATCTGCTGGATTTGATTCTCGTATGTTTCCCACAATTGTGAAATCCCAATCTGGAGAAATGGGGCATATTCCAATATCACCATTGACATGAACCGCGAATGTATCTATTCCAGAACCGCATCTCAATTTAGATGCATCACCTGTGAGAATTGTATATACTAGCGGTTTGAATGGAACTATGCCTTCCATTTTCCCATCTTTCATCTTGTTTACCCATTCTGCAGCCAATCTGGAAATTCCGGGATTATACGAATCCTCTACCCATCTATCGAAATCTGTCCAGTTGTTTTCAGCATCCCAAACGGCATTAAGTTGCCAGTGTACATGGTCAAACGTGGGATTCTTGAGGTTTATCAGATGACTAACATCACTGTATATGTCTGACTCCTGTGAAATTGCCATTCTGGCTACTATATCACCGCTATACCCTACTTCCTTCAACCATCTAACGTTCTTCAGTACACGTTGATAAACTCCTTCGGATCTATATCCATCTGTAATCTGTTCTCTACCATCGATTGATACCAAGACTGAATGGAATCTTCTCATGTATTCTGGTGGAATTCTATCTAGAAGTAATGCATTCGTTTGAAGCATAAATCTAGCATCCGGAAACCTGTCCATAAATTGGCGTAGAAGTGAAATTCGAAGTGTTGGTTCTCCACCATAAAACATCAGTTGTACGTCATCATCCTTTTCGAGGAAAGCAGCTAGTTCATCAAGAGAATACTGTATTTCT
>MUGD01000292.1 GCA_002900555.1 Thermoplasmata archaeon M9B2D
ACCAACGCTCTTTAGCCGTTCTATGTGCCGCAAAACATTTCCTGGATTCTTCCCTATCGCATCTGCAAGCTGCTTGACTGTCATCTCTTCATTTACAAGGTACTTGAAAACAATCAGCGCTCGTACTTTGTCAAAGAGAACTTTGATTGTGTTCGAATCTGAAATAATCTCTAAATCTTTCATACGATGAGGCGCATTTGATGAATTCATTCTACTGTGACCCCTCCGTTTGAAGTTCCTGTTCTTCTTTTATATTCGGGTCTGAAATGATGAGATAGGTTCGCGATACTGAGAGTACATAAACTGGTAATAATAGCAGAATAATCAAAAGAGCAACGGCAAGTATGTAGAGATCATATACTGGATCTGGCAAGAGTATGACAGCAGTAGCCTCTTGGATAATAATAGGTCCGAGTAATAACAGACCCAACGATGAGAACGTACTCCAAATTGAGAACACAGCACCTGAATGTTTCCAGGCCAGCTTTATTGAGTGCTTGATGGATGAAAATACGGACATACCATCGACAATTGATGGAAAGACCATGGATAGTATCCCCGAACTGAAAAGAAACCATAAAGCAGCTATGAAGACTAGAAATGTAAGTGTGGCATTGTCAGGCATTTGGTTTCTATAATACCATGTCGCAATAATGTACTCAATCCCGATTGGCATGATTATGATGATGAACTGAGCTATTCCTCCGGAAGCTAAACGGGAGAACTTTTGTCGGTACCATAGTAGTGCTTCTTCAGCAGTTGCAGTTCCACCTTCAAAAACCTCCTGCCCAACCCCGAACAGTGCACCTATAGCAACCAGAAAAGGTGCTAGTAGGGCGGAACCCGCAAACAGAATAATACCAACAGCCTCGACATCATTCGCCCCAGACAATGCATTTCCAATAAAATCGAAAACATCGAATATTTCGTCAAAAGGGCCATAGAATATCGAAAGCGGTATACTTCCTATGAGCACAATCAATAGAAACAAAACTGTGGTAATAACAAATACACCAAGTATTGCCAAGAAGATAGAGAGATAATATGTTCTTGTGAAATGCACACTAAGCTTGATTGTCTCAACATAGTTTCGCAGGTTCCATTTACTCATTCCTTTCACGTCCGATTCTTTTTTCGGTATATGATGAATATACTACTAAGTGCTACGATTGCTAAAAGTGAGAAAGGTATGATGATCAATTCAGAAATTGATAGTCCTACTAGGTTTCCCTCTGTAATCGAGAGGGTCAGGTTTGCTGATGGTACTTCAGCAAGTTCGAGCACGTCTTCAAAATTAGTTGGCGTTTCATCTGACATTAGAGTCGTTATTAGGTACACCTCATCAGCTCCGTTGCATTGAACAAACTGAGAGATTGTTCCGTACGATGAATGATGTTGGAATTGCGATACATGCAGTCCACTAGAATTCGTGAAAGCCACAACTACTCCTATAACAAACGGATATGAATTGTCTATTGAAATTGTGAAGTTATCAGGCGGTGTGGTCAGTCTGAAGACATTAAAGCCATACTGATAATGAGCTACATTTTCTCTTATGATTGGGTAGCTGCCCGTTAGTGTTGTGTAGCTTTGGATTGTATAGTTAAGTGACGCAAATCCATAGATGCCATCCTCAAACGCGACATTGTCCAACACACATGCTGTGATGAAATCAAGATACACATCATTGAATGTTAGATTATATCCTGCATTGGCAAGCGCAATCTCAACAGCTGCTGGACCATCATCAGGTATGCTCACAAGATCCCTCGCTACGTTCACTCCAAATCTGTCAGCAAGGTAGGTCACAAAGAGATATGCTTGTCCATAGCTTGCATCCCACAATCGACCATAGAACCGATTGAAATGAATCAGAGAAATTTCTGGATGATATGTGTAAGTGGTAGTGACTGCATCTGTAATGTAGTACCAGTATCCTGTGTAATCTATGGCAAGATTTGCCAATCCTTCCGTGAGGAAGTCCGCTTCATCAATCTCATAGTTATCCCAAATCAAGTGATTGAACTCATGGATAGTAATGAGTACGGTCTCGTTCAGATCTCTCTCCGATTCAATAAAGACCATTTCCCTCCTGTTAGAGAATGGAAAGGGGCAATCATCCCACGGAACATGAAATCCCAAATACGCATTTCCCATGTATCGTACCAAGGGTACGAGGAATAGTGTCACCCTTGGATCACCATCGATATCTCCAAGATAGCCATCGGGGTTTCCTGCCAGCTCAACGGCATTAGGGTAAATCACATCATCGAACGTTTGCCCTAACTGATTGCATTTTGATATTGCTGCACCTTCTCCTAGAAGATCTATTGTTTCGTTTGCCATATAGACATAACAGTAATCACCAACAGAGAGAAGAGTAGCATTC
>MUGD01000293.1 GCA_002900555.1 Thermoplasmata archaeon M9B2D
TGGTGTGCATTCAAGGAATGAGGAGCACAGTGAGGCTACTTTTTCAGGAGGCCCGTGAACGATTGTGGCTAACGAAATGAGTTTCTGGTCTGAAGCATCATAAAACAACTGAATTACACCCCGGTCTGAGAGGTTTGACAACAAGTGCTGAACCTTTCTTCTATCGAGTTCCCAAGGCGCTAGATATTCACTTCTTTCAAGACCGGACAATCTAATTCCTTCTGTCACCAAGTCTGCTACCTTCGCCTCATCCTTTGTAATTCTATAGCTATCAACGGATTTCTTGATACCAAACTTGTTTGTCATTTTCTTAATAGAAATCGCATTTCCTATTGAAGAAATGATTCGTTCTGCTGGAATCTCCCAAGTTTTCTTCTTCATATCAAAAATATCAATATTAGAAGTTCGTGTGGACCACGACACAGTCATAATGGATGGTAGGACTCTCTGTACTTGTGCAGCTGCTGAAGGAGGCATTACTAACACTTGAAGGAAAGGCGAATTGTCTGCGCTGCTACCCAAACGAGTAATGAATCTCATATGTCTGTGAGGCCATCGGTAGGCTGCGCCAATATATACGAGTTCATTAAGCCCCAATGCTTTGGAATTGACTCTCCCCACAATTCTAAGTTCATAAGTCAGTATTGCTAGTCTCTTTTTCCATAATTCTTTGGACTTCTTTGCAGCGGATTCTGTTATTGGTGGCTTTGATACGACTCTTCCTCTATCACTTAGTTCCTTTACCATACCTGCAGCGATATCAAACCAATTTGGAAAACGTTCCATTGTCTTTTGCCAGAATAGTAGCCAAGGCGAATCTGAAACAACATCGTCAATCGCCCGAGTTGGTGCAATTAGGTGTTTTCTATCTGCAAGAGTTATGAGTTTCAAATAAGGTGGCCACTCAGCCTCATCCACCAAACACATCAGATGGCCTTCTAGTAAGGCTCCTAAAATTGGAAATGACCAGAATTTGTTCAAGTAAGTGATTGGATCCTCGGCTGGAATACCTTTCTTCAGTACAAACGCTAGAAAAAGCATCAGTTGCTCTTGGACTTCAGATGGGAAAGATGATGGAATGATCTGAGTAAGTGTTTCTCTCATAGTCTTGCCAAGTTTTGGATTTGGTATAGATATGTCTCCCAAAAGTTTAGCAAAGTCGCTCCATGATACACTTGGACTGTCTAAGACACTAAGAATTTCGTCTGTTTCTGAAGAGGGTATTGCTGATCCGATAGCTTCAGACCATATTTTGCTGAATTCCTGACTATCGATTAAAGCCAAAGATCCTGCTTCGTATTTGTAAATTGGATGTGCTTCGAATATTTGTCCTGTCTTTGGATCTGCGATAGTAAGCCACAATCTGGAATCATTCTCAATCTCCTGAGCAATGTAGAGAAATTGCTCGTTTCCGCTCTTCATTCGTCCATAGAATCCTAGTGTTGATGGAGGAAAGATATCTTCAATGTACTGTCCTCCTTGTGGATTATACATGCGATAAGTTAGTATGAGTGGTTTGAGTGATATCTTAACCGGCGATTTTAATTCAGTGATTCTCTTTTTGCCATCTATTTCCGGAAGGATCTGTACAGTCATTTCGTAGAACAAATTCACCTTGTCGTTTATCGAAACGGTCTTGCCTGAATCCAGTTTGATGGACATTCCCTCTCTGTCTATAATGATAGAACCATTAATGCTACTGCTTTTTTTTGTCCAAATTCTTACACTCATACTATCAAGTGAAGGCAACTAGTTGTACTCCTCAAAGGGATATACTACTCCTTGGTATGAGTACTCCTTTTAGAATTGTCCATCATTCACCTAAACTATCAACTGCTAAATCAAAAAGAAATGAAATTGCCCTCAAATAGAGGACAATGTAAGCTGTGTTAGGCTAAAGTGACTGATTCTTGGTAATTTAGAAACACATACCGGATTATTACCATGGTTCCGGAATGCTTGGGCTTGCGGGTACCATTGTCTTTTCACTCACCAATCTGTAGGGTGAGGAAAGCAAAGAACGGAGTAAAAGATTGGATTGATAGATTATGCCCCCAATCTAATACAAAATTAGCAATATTGACTCATTAGTGGGTGAAATAATGGTGCCCTTTATCTTGAATAGTCTTGAATAATATCGTTATATTCATTGACTTATTACTTGCATTCCAGGTCCTAATCCTGAATTTACTCACACTCACTATGAATTTATGTAGAAAACTTCTTAACTCAACTCCCTGCTCTGCCTCTCGGTACCGGGGACGTGGCCTAGACCGGTATGGCGACGGGCTCCAGATCTGGGTGCAGTACGCACCGGAAATGAGCGGGGTCAATAAACGACCGTCGTCTTGGCGTAACTCGTCGATCGTGGGTTCAAATCCC
>MUGD01000294.1 GCA_002900555.1 Thermoplasmata archaeon M9B2D
GAGAGCTCGCAATTCCCGCCGCTCATTATTCCTCCAGACATCGCAGAGGGCGTGGAGAGATGTGTGCTTCAGATACGATTGATGAATGAAGACGGTATAGAAATAGCTGAAGGAACATCAAAGCCATTCTATGTAGGATTTGTCAAGAGAGGCCCACAAGTAGTCTTCGACTGGGATTTGAAGAGCAGCTACATACCAGGTGAATTGGTGGTCGGACATATTGTGGTGAGTGATAGAAATAACGCTATTGGGCCATCAGCAAGAATGGTGGTTGATTACCTATCAGAATCTGGGAAAGCCATGGATATTGAAACTTTTCAATACGAAGAATTCATGAAAAGAAGTGCTACATTCCAATGGAGAATCCCAAGACCTGACATCGCACCTCAAGTTGAGAGAGTAGGTGCTATCAGAGTACGTGTGATTGAGAGAGGAGATGTTGTCACATCGGTTGAGTCGGATAGATTCAGTATAGATCAAGTGACTACGCGAGTCAATCTAGATTCTATGAGAGTTCCTCAGCGTTCCCATATTGGAGGCAAGATATCAGGATGGCTACGTATACGTCGAAACACTGAGCAGGGAGACCCCGCTTTTCTTACATTAGCATTTGTCTTTCCTGATGATGAAGAATATGTTGTTCTTCGGCAAGCAGTGAAGCAAAGCAAGAATCTATCCTTGGCTTTCGGACCGCTCACCATTCCAGCTCCAAAAAAGACTGCAAATCCAAAATCTGTCAAGCTTGTGGCTGTACTTAGCTATATAGGTCTCGAGATGGATAGCCGTTCAACAACCATAGACCTCGTAGGAGGACCCTCATCAGATTTTGCGCGGATTAATTTCATCGGACTTCCAAGTTTTACTGTGCCTGATCAGATGCTTCAAGTGACAATTCAAGTCGAATCTGATCTAAGGGAAACAATCGATTGCGTTCTCTCTGTGGGTCTCGAATCTATTGCGGGCAATTCCATTCTAATTGAGAGGAATATCAATCTCGAACTAGGAAAACCAAGGATGATTCCAGTTCCCTTCAGAGTTCCCCTAGGCGCAGAAATGAGTACTGCTCATTTGAAAGCAGTTCTTATGTGTGGCTCTATGTCGTGTGAGAATAGTCAGCGTTTCAAGGTTAAGGCAATAGAAAAACCATTCTTTAAAATTGGATTTTCCATTAGAAATGAAGCTGGTGAAGAAATACCAGGACTTGTGGCGAGACTTACTCCTGTAGAGATTGTCGTGGACGTGGAGAGTGCGAGAGAAGATTTGCAGGGTCTGAAGATCAATTTGAGAGTAATGTCAAGACGGGAAATCATCAAGGAGTTTGACATACCCCTTTCTAATCAAAAGAAGAATACAGTTTCTGTGAAATGGCTAACGCCCCCTATTGATATCGTGACTGGATACTTTCTAGAAGCTGAGATTTCACAGCATGCGCGCCCCCTGCCACATCGTGCAATTGAGATGGTGAAAAAGCAATTTACTGTCTATTAGTTATTCATAGAATTCTATAATCATAAATCACTCATAATCCTTTATTTTTAAAAAAAGAGTAACATAATACCGATTACAAAGGATAGAGATATTACGACCATTGTCGAATTGAACTTCACGTATTTATCATTCGACTATTGCCGTAATACAGACAAAAAACGTTATATTGGCAAAGAAAAACCGAAGTCTTGCTATACCTGAGGCAAAGCTATAAATGCAATATTTTTCCCGAGATGTGGTAATCGGATACTATAATTATGTCCTGATATATGCTCATAGAACATTCAAAATGATTTGCCAAAACATAACCAAAGCTTGAGACACGATGATAATTAATGGATGTGGGATGAATGTTTGAGATATTAGCGCATCCGGCCGTTTCCGGATTATTGGTGATGGGTGTTGTTGGAGCCCTAGCTTACAAGGCTCATTTTGTCGATATATCAGGATTAATCAGTGCCTTCATTGTAGGATTTACAATCTGGTACACCGGAGGCGTTTCAGCCTTTGTGATCATTCTCTTTTTCTTTCTGACTGCAGGAGTTGCCACTAAATACAAGTACAAGGCAAAAGTGCAGAAGAATGTTGCTCAAGAAGGCAAGGGTAAGAGATCGTGGAAAAATGTGTTTGGTAGCGGTCTCATTCCAATGATGTTCTCTGTTGCCATGTACCTTGCTAGACTCTCTCCAGATTTGGCTGCGGCAGGTTGGCCATTCTTTCTATTTGGAGGATATGTAGGAGCAGTTGCTACAACATCTGCTGATACTCTTGCTAGTGAGGTCGGTGTCTTTAGCAAGAGCAAACCAAGACTAATTACAAATCTCCGTCGAAAGGTTCCCAGTGGTACAATTGGCGCTGTGTCCCTCTTGGGAGAAGGTGCGGCT
>MUGD01000295.1 GCA_002900555.1 Thermoplasmata archaeon M9B2D
GCCATGATCGTAGCAACCTCTGAGAGAGGGGTCTCTTCCTTGACCGTGATCACCTCTTTCGTACATATCTCAGCAGCGGTCGAAGCTGTCATTTTTTTTATCTCTTTTTCCACCTTTGATGACGATTCCATCGGGATAAATGCGTCAAATATCCTCAGTATGGTCGGTATGTGAAACTTCTTGTTCTGGCTGATCAGATCATTTTCGGTTACGATCCCAAAAAGTGAACCGTCCTGCAGTACCACCGGGGCCCCACTGATGCCCTTTTCGATAAAAAGTCTGCCGATCTCCTCAACGGATGTTTCCGGCGTGATAGTGACAACATCTTGCTTCATAATATCTTTTGCTTTGATCATGTATCCCCCATCATAAAGTATTTTTCGCAATTCACCTGTAAATGGCTGTTGACAATCCGATAAAACCTCCCTGGTTTCCAAAAACACGCTTTGAAAACCGGTAAGAGAAAAATCTCTCATGATAGCAGTAAGTACATTCGTTACTCATCCAGATATTAGATCCCGGAACCCCCGTTCTCATAGCCTGCACCCGATTTGCGGTAGGAAGATCAAGGCACAGATGGTCATATCTCCGGATCGAATACTCACCCGGTCCGGTCGCCTGAGTAACGGCCTGTAACACTTCCTGTCCGACAGCATAGCAACACCAACGAATCGAGGGACCAATCGATATCAGCAAGTCCTCAGGTTTTGAATAATGTCGACTGCACATCAGTTCAATGGTACGGGTCAGGATATTGTCAGCTGTCCCTCTCCATCCCGCATGAACCGCTCCGCATGCATCAGAGCTTCTGTCATACAGGAGAACCGGTACACAATCGGCAACCTTTACTCCGAGCAGGATATTTTTTTCCCGTGTCACTATAGCATCTGCTGTCTTCAGCGGATCGTTCTTTCTCAAAATCTGTACCCTGCTCGTATGTCTCTGAATGGGAAAATAAATCCTTTCAACAGGAAAATTTACATGTCGAGCTATCACTGAAGGGTCCGTTCCCACATGTTTTGTAGTAAAAAAGGCTTTTAACCTCTCCCTCTTAAAAATGGAAGGCTCTATATAGCTAGCTTTTCTTACCATCTTATATAGCAGGCTTAAGTGCAGGCATGACAAATTCCATAAATAAATTGTACCATCACTGAAAACGAAAAAACTATGAAAAATCATTATTTAGCTGAAGATTTACGGGCTACTATACAAATTGACAACGCTAGTGTACTAAGATAAACTTTATAAGTTTCCCATTTAACCTGACATAGGGAGGATTATCATGAGATACATGTTCCGGTTCTATTTCGTTTTTGCTCTTTTTCTCCTTTCTGTTGGATGCGTTTCATCATCTAAACATAACGCGTGTCTGACTGAAGTTAAGACACTCGACGCCGAGAACGCAAACCTGAGAAATGATCTTGAAGAAACAACCCATCAAAAAGAGGAATTGGAACAATCAGTCAGATCGTTACAAAAGGAAAATAATGAACTCTCCGACTCGACTAGAAGACTGACGGACCTGAATGCAAACCTCAATTTTCTCCTTGACGCAAAACGCGATGAACTAATAAAAACCGCCGCTGATCTTCAGTATAAGCTGTCGTTAAAGGAAAAGGAGATCGACGAACTGAACCGTGAGAAAGCCGATGCCCTTAAAGCAAAAGAAGAGGAGATCTCAAAACTGACCAGCACATACGACAACCTGGTGACAGAACTGAATAAGGAGATCAAGGAGGGAGAAATAGCCGTTACTCAACTTAAGGACAAACTCTCACTCAGTCTCGTCGAAAAAATACTCTTTGACTCCGGCAGCGCCGCGATCAAGAGTAACGGGAAAAAAGTGCTCGAGCGTGTCGCAGAGATACTCCGTAACGTTAAAGACAAACAAATCAGGATCGAAGGGCATACCGACAATGTACCTATTGGTCCTCGTATCGCTGACCGCTTTCCTTCGAACTGGGAGCTTTCAACTACTCGTGCGACAAACGTAGTAAAATTTCTGATCGATAACGGAATCGATCCTGAACTTATAAGTGCCACGGGGTACTCCGAATATCGCCCCGTTGCACCCAATGACACTGACGAAGATAGAAGCAAGAACAGGAGAATAGAAATAGTTCTTATCCCGCTTGATATAGACAGGGTTGTTTTACCTCCTCCTTCTGATAATAAAACAACTCAGGATAAGTAAGAAAATTTATTAAACTGCGTATTATGGGGACAAAAAAGGCATATAATTACAAATGTTGTAATATATGTTAATATTGCAACATATGTATAACAATAAAAAGGGAACTTTACTTTGATAAAGCAGATCACATCCGGATTTATGAATCAGAGCATATCCCGGAAACTCTTCATGG
>MUGD01000072.1 GCA_002900555.1 Thermoplasmata archaeon M9B2D
CTCTCTTGGTCAGATGTCGACTAGATGATTATTGAAATAAAAGTTACGTATACTATCAAGATACATGGGAAAATCGACCTCTTTATGACTCATTTTTCCCGTCATTTGACCATGCAAGCAGAAACTTTATGTACTAGTTTATCATATATTCATATGGGGGTCTGACCTTTCCTGATAAAACAGCTTTTAGAATTCAAACCTTTCCTCCCAGACTTTTGAAATAAATCAGACCCCCTCCGTTTCATCCCTCTCTTCTCAGAAGAAGCATGTTCACATACGTCATCATCACAGAGTTTATACCTGTTTACGACCGCTGATGAAGGTCTGGCAGACGAACACTGGTGGGGGTCTCTGCGATCCATCATGGTCACTAGTCTTTGACTCAGAAAAAGGATTGATCTCTCCTCTGGATTGGATTTTTGAAACTATAGAAGGTTCACCACATCGTATCTGGCATCATCGCGTATCACGAAGAAAAAAAACCAACCATCATCATCTATGATGGTGCTTGGAGGCGCTACTCCGTTTCCTCCTCCTCTTTGCCTTTTATCTGTATACGCTGTTTCTCCACAAATTGCTTTGCAGACCCAAGCCAGAACTTAACAGAAGATTTCCTCTCGATCAATCCTGCGGTCGCGATCCTGGCGAAATCCTTGTCATAGGTGATGATCCCTCGTACCTCGGGATGCTCGCATGCAGCTTGGACCAATGACAGGTCGGCAGTCGATGGTTGTTTAAGGAAATTGGTTTTAATCTCGGTAAGATCATCTGGAATCACCCCGACAGTGTATACCAAGATGTCCTTCGGGAGCTTCTTTTTTATCGTCGAACCAACCTCATCGATGATCTGTTTGGTCGTCGCAATACACCAGGAGGCTGTCTGTGACGTCAGGACTGCCTGGCAATATTTCCGACGAACAGTTCTGCTGTCAAACGCATAGATGAGGATATTTGCGTCTACCAGATATACATCATAGGCGATTTTCTTGTGAAGGTAATGTCGGTAGTTCAACAGCTTCCCACAGACGCATAGGTTCTTCCTTCGTTGTTTGATATGAATTCTCCGTTTGCACTGAGGGCAGGTTACCTTCATAGCACAATACTGTAATAGACAACGCTTTTATTTACTAATCCCTTCAAACCGTTCTTCTTGTGGAATAGCGGCTTTTGGAATAGAACACGATGTATTTCTAGCAGTCCAATCCATCGTATGTCTCCTGACATCCTTTACTCATCGTCTGTCCGTTTGCTTAGATACAACCGTTTCTTCCGCTCCACTTCGACATAGCCCCGCACCGCTTTTAACACTGCGGGCTCCCACTCTTTCTCCTGGAGGATCCTGCCAAGCGCCGCGGTATCCAGCTGACAGACCTGCTGCAGCTTCCCAAAGGACCGGAGCACGTTCTCTAACTGTTCCCGTTGCGCTGAATTCTTGCTTGGAAACAGGTATTTCTCACTGTCTGTGATCCGGACCTTGTTCTTCGACCCGAACACCACGTCGACCTGTTCTTTCTCTGCAAACGCTACCAACGCCTCCTCCACCTTCTCTACCTGCGCATCAATCTCCGCGTTTACTTGCCTCTGTCTCTTTTTTAACATCGCATACTTGTTTACCAGTTGCAGCCCTGAATCCTTTCGATAGTCATTCGCAGGCTTCTCCCGGAGTGTATACAGATGTGACCACTGTCCGCAGACTGATTGAAATTCACACCAGTCACAGAGGCTGCTGGGACGTGCCTTGTATTCCAAGTCCCCTTCTATATGGTCTATCAACTGAATCGTGTTTTGTTTTAACTCTGCAAGCTCTTCTTGCGTGCGAGTTGAGTTAATCTCCTTGTCAAACTTGAGAAAATGCCATATCAATTGTACGTCCTTTACATCGGGATACTGGTTTTGTACTCCGATCATGTATAATGCAAGTTGTCGATCAGTACGCAGATACTCAGGTAACGGCAACCGGGAGTTTGTCTTATAGTCATGGATTTCATAAAAGCCATCCCTGGTTTCTGTCAACCTATCTATAAACCCTCGTAGTCGGTAATCACCATCATCATCAAGCGTTATTTGGATTAACTGCTCTAACGCAATCGTCTTTCCCTGAGTAAATGGCGTATAACGCCGGTAATAATCAGTGATGTATTTCCTGGCCATCTTCAAATAATTGTCCGGTTCATACTCCTTCCGTACAATGACGATATCATCATCCCAGTTCGCGTTCCATTGGTCTTCCACAAAGGCAAGCAGTTCCTTCAGGGTGTTTTCTTTCTGATGCTGCACGTCCCGATACAGCTTCTCAAGTGCCTCATGCACACGGGTCCCAAGGAACGCCTCGATGGTCTCCTCTTCCTCTGTTTCTATCTTGTCAATGTACTGGAACTTGAATCTCTGCGGGCATTGCTCATAACAGCTAAGACGAGAATGGGAGTATACCGTCATACAAACCAAGAATACCTAGACAGGTTTAAGGGTATCGAGGATGCGTTGGTATTCTGTTGTGCCTCGCTCAAAAAGACCACCCGTCCGTTCAAAAACCTCGCCTGCCTTAGAGAATTTTTTCGCTTCTTTTTAGGAGCCATTCGTAGATTTTTGGGTAGACCTCCTCGCGTACATGAACACCCAAGGTTAGGTCAAGATGTCCGTAATCAGCACAAAACCCTGCTTCTTTTGAGAACTCTAGGTAGGTGACATCTGTGCTTCCCACATGGTCCTTGGCATACTGCATGTCTGCCTTCGGTGCCATCTTATCCAGTCCTCCAGCGATGATGAGCAGCGGAGCAGAGAAACGATGAAGGTTCTCCGTGTAGCTATAGGGTGTGAACATCTTTTTCATCTGGGGGATTCTCCCGAATATATCATACATCCATGGATACCGCGGGTACCGGCAGAACGTCATATGTTTAAAGAACAATGAAAACTGAGAAAGGACCTTTGAGGAGAGAACACCGGAAAGCCCATTCCTCATATATGCCTGTAACACCTCTGGGTCGACGTTCTCAAGGTTCACGCCCAGACCCTTGAAATGGCTGGCAATCTCCCCAGACCGCTGAAGAATCTCCTCGATGCGGATGGGAATAGATATGTTCCGTGGGGTGATCCTGGTGATGAACTCAAGCAATAAGCTGCTCCTCCTGAACAGTACCGGTGAGCCGAGTGTGACCACGCCCTTGAGGTTCTTATGTCCCTGCTTTGTCTGACCGTATGCATAGGCGATCATCCCACCCATGCTCTTGCCCACCCAAAAAACTGGTGGCGCGTTATGGGTCTTCTTGCTGTACCATTGTTGAACGCCTCTGATTATTGCTGGCACGTCTTTGTCAATGTAATCATCCACAGACCAATGAAAACGCTCCGGGTTCTTGCGAGGGTCAACCGTGGGCAGCCCGCCACCCCGAAGCTCCGGCACCCAGACGTCGAACACCGGTGCGCCAACAGATTGTTCCTGTGAAAGAAACGCAGCAAGACTGTACTTGTGCCATTGCTCCGACCCCGGCTCCCCGAAATCACAGCTGTTCCTATTTGCGGCAAGTCCATGACATAAAATTACTGGATATGGGATGCTGTTTGGTGTCGCAGGGGGATAATGAAACATCCGCAGATCCCAACCGTCAGCGGTCCGTGCAAAAACTAACTCCTGCCGTATCTCCGGTGATCCCATGAACCCCTACAAGAGAAAGTAATACAAAAACTCTGCTGTGCATTTTATAAAAGAATCTTTATGCCCTTGGGGGTTTGCCCAGCCACAGAATCGCTGTGTTGTCTGCGGTTCTGTATGGTTAGCGCTTGTCGTCACACCTGAAACAATAATACCGTTCGAAATCATAGCTTACTGTCTTTTCATTCTTGCTGAAGGTCTTTCCACATCCGGCACAATTCAACACTTGTTTTTTCTCAGGATTCTTTGGTTTTCTCTGCAATTCATTCACCATCCCACGTGTTTTGAAGTTCAGCATGTATGGACATGGTGTATATATTCCTTTTCATCATGAGTTGCCAGAGGCGGGCAGCTCAAATTAGGTCAAAGAACAAACTCTCTCTATGGAAAGGAAATGGGTCTGGGCCACAAGTCTGGGAGGAAAGAATGCAAAAAAAAGACATTCTAAAGAGCCCAAACCCACATATTAATATAAACATATAATAGATAAATCTATCTATATTTTTCAGACAGAAAAAATTTCTTTTTTCCCCGCATTTTTCAGGTGATTTGTACCCCATTAACCAGAACGATTAATAAGATGTTTCATAAAAATAATTCAAAGAATGAATTGCACTCTTATTCAAACGGCTTATGTACAGCGAGTTCCACAGAGTAATTACCAGTCAAGAGGGCCCCAGTTCCGGCTTTGGCACTTCGGGCACACATACGTCGTACGGCCTTTCTCAGACTCGATTTTCACAGGTGCGACGAATTTCGTTTCACATTTTTTACATTTGTAGAAGTTCACCATTTTACAAAGAAAGAACGAAATACTACTTAAAAAACTTTTTTTAACCAAAACGAAAAAAACCAAAAGAAACAAACTGCAGTCTTCCTTCAATAGATTTTTACCTGCATTAGCATTCTGGGATAGAAAACCAAACGGTGAACCATGTGGCAGAAAAAAACGTAAAAACACAAGACACCCCTTTAGAAGACCGGGAGACACAGATCTTCAATCTCCTCTGCAACATCTCTCTGCTGCTCATGGCTCTTGTCACCAGCGCGTTTTCAGAACTGCTTACCACGGTTTCAAAAGAGATGGTTGCTGCCATACATGCCAGCCTTAACGCCGCTGAAGCGGACACAAAAAACCTTGCAGACCTGCAAAGAACACTCCCTCGTCACATAACAGACGAACTTCTCCAGATGAAACAAGACCTCAAAACACAACTGATGGAAAAAAAACCGCAGCTTGCTGCTTTTCTGACAGACCCGCGCTTCGACATGGGCATCGCCATTGTTGAGCATACACCTTTTCCTTTACCAAAACTAACCCAGGACCTTTCTGAACCACATCTCCTAGGCTACCTTGCCTTGCTTCAGACAAACGACCAACGGTTCTCCACGATGTTCCAAGAGCTTCTCGACTGGATGAACACCTTACCGCAACCCTCGAAAAACAAATAAAAAAAGGAGAGGCGGTGGTTACTGATATCCACCGATTTTTAATGAAGGGTCACCAAGCAGCTGCCATTGCTGGACGGTCTTCTGGTCAATCCCGTCCCAGCCGGGGTCAATGCGCCAATAGCTGTACTCCCAGGTCTTGAAATGAGAGATATATTCGGAGATCGCTTGGATATACACCATCCCAAGGATCGTATTGTTTTTGTCCTCTGCATAGGTCATCCCGTACTGTTTGTAAAACTCGGTGTTCAACCACCCGTCACCAGGACCAATCGTGCACACGTCACCTTCCGAACCCCAGCCATACCCGGTGTTACCCATCGTCGCAATCGACCCGGTATGCGGCATCTTCACCATGTACCATCCCCAGCACTCGGACAGAGGGACACCATAGGTAAACATATGCATCGGCAGCCACCCATCAAGAAACGCAGGGATCATCGAGACGCTAAACATGCTGTTATGACAGCCACCTACACTTGTCACCGGCAGTTTGTCCGTATTGGTCAATTTCCGCATCGGAAACACAGGGAAATGTAGAAACGGGAAGTACCGCGACGCCTGCATGACAAGCAGGCCTTCGACCTGGCCGTACTGACGGTTACCAGGAATCCCCGGGTAATGGTCCCCCCACCATCCTGGACTGCCATGACCTGAGAAGTACGCAAGACCATAGCCGTTGCTAAACTCCTCTATGACATCCGATTGTTCGAACCATTTGCCATTGGAGGTAAACACGCTGTTTGTCTCAAAATCATCAGGCATAAACGTCAAAGCCCCGCCACGTCCATGGAGGGTTTTTTCACCGACCACCCATTCACCCTCGTAATATGTCTGCATGCCGTCACGGGTAACAGTAAACACGGGTGTCTCATCCTCGTTTTCTATCCAGAGCTCTAAATCTGTCAGATTCCCATATGGCTGTGGGTCATAGCATTTTCCCCGGATGGTGAGCACGCCATCGACATAAGAGATGTTCGCCCACCAATACAGATCGTTACAATACGCCTCCCTGTCATTCGGTAGATAGGTATAATCGGTGTTTCCAAGGGTGTTTCCATTGGAAACGGAGACTATCTCTACGATCGGAGGCGCAGGATACCCATCTTGCAATGCAGGGTTCAGATGATCATCATGATTAAAAGTGATGTTCGTTGCAACGGACTTATCGACGGTGACATGGATCTCATCGATCGGTCCTGCCTCCACACCATTAAATGCCTGTGCATAAATCGTATAGGCTCCATCCGGCACCCCGGTGGTGTTCCACTGGATGTCCCAGTCCTCTTGGTCCAGGAACCCGTCCCCCGATATCACGATGATGCGATTAAACCAACTTGGGTCCGCAGGTTGCTTCTCGTAATTGATGATCTTATCGACGACGTTTTTTGCCTCACGGGTGTTCCTGCAGGCAAGTCTGCCGAACGCGACATCAGGATATAAATCCAGATCGTCACGTAAATCATCCCCAGACCATTCTGCAAACCTGCCGTTCCCATTCGAATCCCAATTTTCAAACTCCCCGCCTTCCTTGTAGATATCCCCATAGTACAAATCAGAAATGAATCCTGGCTCGTCGCTGGTGAAGTTATAGCTCTCATCGCCATCCCACTGGAAGTTCGAATACCGAACTGGGAGATGCCATGACTTCGAGCCTTGGTTTATGTCATCTTTTGCTATTGCGATGATATTTGATTTCAACCCGCCGAACAGAAGAACATACTTCACACCCCAGTTTTCCAACGCATCCTTGATGAAATATTTAATCTTCTCTGGCTTATCCGTACCTGAATACTCCTCATAAATCTCCTCGGTTGTCATAAAAACTGTCTGCATACCCATATCGATTTTATGGGTTACCAGTCGTTGGATCTCTGTTGAGAAGACCTCCGAACCGATGATCACCAGGTCATAGGTGCTTTCTAACGGAAAGGGAGACCCAGCTGATTGCTTATACCGCAGGACCATGGTAAATTCCTCAGCGATCGTTACCTCACCAGAGACAGGTCGATAGCGTACTGGGAATAGGTTAACGGTCACCAATGTCACATGCTCGCCTGCGGGGTTCAGCCCACATCCCGCATGAACACCATACCACGCGTCAGGATACAGGGTATCACTTGCGTACACCTGCATATCCTTTTCAGAGGAGAGGACTGCTCCATCGTTCTGTGAATAGGCAACAGGCGCTGGTGCTGGCCGGATTTCTTTTGAAAGCATCTGCGTCTGCATCTGTCCTGGTTGCACTTCCACCTCAATGTCAGTGACGCCAAACGGCAACTCATAGAGTTTTATCAATCGTGGAACCATTGGCTGACCAGGGTTCAGTAGATATGACTGCTGATCATCTATCTGAACCAGAATATAGTCGTTTACACTTTCCGTGACCCGGAACAATGAGCCATCGACAGAAACAGTTTCAACAATCGTCTGCATCGATGGCAGAGGAATGTTCTTCACGTTGGTTGCGACTGTCCCAAACCCGCTTATAATTAAAACTCCTATAACGAGTATGCTTATCCATTTTTTCATAACATATGCCCCTTATCTTGTACTACTATTATTGTCTATATACTATATAAACCATGTTCTTCAAAGGAACTCTTCTTACGAGGATGACCGTGTCCATGTTTTAAACTATGGATACATCAGATACTAACTGCAGAGGATTTGGAACAGCCTGGTACCTGTTGCAGGGAGTTGACTGGCTTAGAGAATCATGGTCATCAATGTCTTTAACGCAGGGAACCGTTGCAGTAAAGCAGACAAGAGATTTAAGAACAAAGATCTCACAGGACGCAGGTCAAAAGGTGTTTTCAGATATATAGTGATGGTATCGTAATCATAGGGGTCCATGGCGTTGACCACCTTGACAGTTCCATTGAACGCCTTGTTCTTTTCCATGGGGGCTACCACCTGCACCTCTACAGTGATTTCCTCATCCTCGGGGGTAAGTCCTGTTCCATTCAGCGGTGTGAATGTCCACTCTCCCCAGTCAGGCCACTCGGTAATCTTCCAATCAAGTTCAGAGGATGGTTCTCCTATGTTCTGTACTGTGAAAGTACCAACGACGGTCGCGCCTGGTTTTATTCCTGTCCAGGTCAACTCTCCCTCGCAGTCCAAATCAGCATAGCTTGGGGTCCACCCGGTGGTGTACCCCTTGATGCAGAAATTCGCGGTGTGATCCCATGTCGGGTCGGTGAACACATAATCATAGAGATCAAGCCAGGAAGACCCGCTTTTATAGTAGCTCTCCCCTGCGTTAGCCGCTGAAATCACCACAGTACCCCGATCATTGCCGCCTAACAGCACAGGGACTTCAGAGGTCCGATCAATAGCGTGCCCGCCTGAGAAAAGCTTCAGATAGATATAGAAATCATCACCTTCCTCGAACCAAACAGGACTGGGAAACGAAACGGTATGATACCCTTTATAGACGATAGATCCGGTGATGGAACATCGTTCATCCAAAAGTGCGCCTCCCTCGAACCGATCATATACCTTTACCTCATACTCCACGGTATCTGCGGCGGTATAGAAGCTGACTGCTTCCAACGCCTCATCTCCGTTCGTCACAAACGCGTTAAAGGCTTCACTGACACCAGAGAGCGTATCCCGCCACCCATGATAATCATGGAAATAGGTGTAGTTGTATATCATAAGCTCAACATCCTGGTAGGATACTGCTCCCATCTCAGGATGTTGGCCACTATGCTTGTCATAATATGAAATCCAGAAATATCCGCCTTCTGGTCCCCACCCAGATCCCCAGCTGTTCTTGCACAACCAGGCGCCAGGGTTTGGTGCTTGCGTCACTTTGGCATCATCCCATCCAACGATTGCGATCGCATGGTTTGGGTCAGCAGTGCTGCTTGGCGGTTGATAATGAGCAAGGTAACTGCCGAAGTTTTGGATATAGTTGCTTGAATAGTACATGCATGTTCCAATAACACCCTCGGTCATGATCTTCTCCTTGATCGTGTTGATGTTACTGAGGTCCGAACCTGCAACATACCATTCAATGTCACGAGGGTAAAACAGCTGATAGGCATTGCTATATCTCGCGGGCGGAGAGTAATACCATGCGTCATCGTATTCGGTGGGATCGTTTGCATCCTCACAGAACACCGCTCCATCACGACGGGTGATATAGGCAGAGGTAATCAGATAATCTCCTCCCTCATGCACTGTAAGTCCACTTCCCTGGCAATCATCATTATTAAACGTGTTAAACCCGTTCCACCAATCAAGATGATACTCTGCAAGATTCGGCTCCTCGGTATTTCCTGTTTCATTCCAGTTTCCCGTCATTAGCAGGTTTCCCTCAATGGCAGCCATCGCCCCGTGGGTCCAACATGTCCCCCCTCTTTGGCTCTTCACAGAGGTCACATAGTTGACGCCACCTACATTTCGTAAGTCAAAGGAACTAGGTGGTGTCAGCAGAATACTACTTTTAGTGGTTTGCGCAGGCAGTGCAATAGGATTGAGGTTGGTTTTTGTCTCATAGGTAAGAGCACTTGCTGGTGCGATGACAAGAACAGCAATCATCAACACAAGACATACTTTCCATATTACGTTTTTTTTAACCATTCTACTATCCCCTTGTTTTATCTATTATCTCTGTAGTAATTACTATAGACTTTCTATATATAAATGTTCGCGAAATACAAAGATTTCTTTGTTAACATAATCCTACTTGTGTTGGTGCCTTGCATACATCTTTCTTATGAGTCCTTTCTTTTTTTTTCTTTTATTTTTTTTTTGCAAAAATGGCTTGGGCTGCTGTCCGCTGAATTTTTATCAAAATACTAGATGAGACTGAAGGTTTTTTCTCATCTTGACATCGATAGCATAATATTTCTTGGTCAAACAGATAATGTAACTTTTAATTTCTTTTCATTTGATGGAAAATATCAAGAATACTTTAATATAGAATTGGCCCCCTTAT
>MUGD01000296.1 GCA_002900555.1 Thermoplasmata archaeon M9B2D
ACAGATCAACACATCCATGTTGGAACCTTTGTGAAGGTCACGTTTCTGCTCAGAAGTCATCCACCAGAGTTTGGAACCGTTTTTCAAGTAAAGCGTCTTATCTTCCTTTGACCATTTCTTTTCCACCATAGATGCTGGCATCATCGGACCTATAGTAGTTCCATCGGGCATATAAGTAGATGAAAACAGCGCATCGCTTGCAATAGTATCCAACCCGTGTTCAAAATCGGTAACCAGCACCTTGATGGAAAGCGGGGGCATCATATCCATCTTGTCTTGCTGTGCGTAAAGACCGAGAAGCAATCCTGTAGTAATCCAGTATATAATATGGGTTTTTCCAGAACCGTTACCTGCAAGGAAGATAGATTCCCAATTATCTACTACCGACCTTCTGAAATCCAATTGCTTCTGGTAATGCCACTTACCCCATTCCAGCCAAGGCAAGAAATCTCTGGGTACACCGTCCTGCATAATTAATTGTCCCGATAATTATTTGCATAGCAATATTCTTCAGGCATAGGAAACAAATCGTTGGATTTTGCAAACGCTTCAATCATGCCAGCCCAACTATCCGGAGTCATTGTTGAATTAAAGCAATATTTCCACGCCATAAAATCAGCCAGGTTTAGTGCCCTTTCTTGTGTAGATTCCACCGAATCAGGATAATATCCATTGGTAAAAGTAACCGCACCTGTATTGTGAAAATAACCTGGAGCAAATTGGGCAACCGGCACATACCTTACAAAACAATCAACCGCAAAGGTTGAATTGTAGACTAAAACAAACTTACACTTTTCGATTACCGAATGATTGCACTTTTCTATTCTACATCCGTACTTATCAGAAGATGATTTTAGCCTTTCGAAAATTTCACCACTATTCCAGGGGTGAGCTTTTAAAAAAAGATTCTTTCCATAATATTTGCAAGCATTGTCGACAAACTGGTAGTATTGTTCAACATCCCCACAACTTCTTACACTGCGGTCACCGGGATTTTGCAGCGCAAGCACAATACCGTCCCAGGTAACATCGTAGTTCGTTTGCCTGTATTTGCTTTTTACTTTTTGTTTCTCCAGTATTTCACCGATACTCGTCCTCGGCTTAAAACTGTTTATCAATTCCTGAGTATCTTCATGGTTAAGAGTTGAATCCTTATACAAACCATGCTTATCAATGTGCATGGCATCCCACCAGAAACCAGTTTCTATAACCGCCCCTTTTTTCCCTGTGGGCATCTCCCCCCAATAAACAGTAAACACATTTTCGTTTAGCGGTGTACGCCCTATGGTCACGTTGTCCGGCAAGTCATCCTGCCCGAAATGCCTTACAATTTTTGATTTAAACATATATTCAGGAATTATAATTTGCATCCTAAAAATATCCTGCTTCCCGCTGCGTGATATTCCTCATCTAATTCACAAAAGTTTTCATATATGGATTTCCATATTTCATAAGGTGCAATGACGTTGTGGAGGTTACTTACTCCAAGTTCGATTCTAAACGGACAGGCGGCAGCTTTCTCACCACCAGTGCTTATAAGCACCCACCGCTTGCTTATTCTGGCTAGATTACCAACTGCCTCTTTGGCAGCATCAAGACTTGCCAGATGTTCAATCACATCATTTGAAATAACAACGTCATAGCAGTCAGCAGGGATACTGTGCAACTCTTCGTAAGCCAGTTCACTAACCGGCAACCCGTACAAATCACCCCCTGGTTTCATGAGCCAATCAGCTATTTCCGTTCCTTCGGCATCATACCCATCTGCTATCAACCATCTCAACAAGAAACCTCTGCCGCAACTAGCATCCAAAATCTTTGCTGATTTTGGAACATTTTGGCGAATATATCTCACAAAATAACCGTCCCTTTTTCCCCAGGCACCATAGAGTGCCTTGTTTGGTATTGCGTGAGAATATATGTAATTATATAAGTCCTGAGCTTTCAACAACGTGGTTCACTGTTCTTATGCCGAAATGGTCATAGATTGGCTTTGGATCTAAACCAAGTTCCTTGAAACCAATCAAGTAGTTTCTTATCCTGTCGTTTCCGTTCAGTGGATACGGTCCTGATTTGCCAAAACGGTGACACCATGCCAACCAGGGTAAGCAAACAACATCACGCCCATGTTGTCTAAATTTTGTGTGAATATAGCCCTCTTCACCACCAAACCCACGGAATTTATCATTAAATCCTAACCATGCGTCTTTTCTGCATCCGAAAAGGCCAAGGCCGTGCATTTGAATAGTAAATGGCTCAACAGGTAGCGTTTTTTGGGGTTCCCTCCAAACTCCCCACATATTATCTTGCCACTTATCCTGCATATCTACAACAAACGATACTAAGTCATCA
>MUGD01000073.1 GCA_002900555.1 Thermoplasmata archaeon M9B2D
GAACCTATTGGTAACTGCCCTCGTCTTGAAAAGTTGATTCTCAATACGAATGCAATCTCCTCCATTGACCTGACTCCCTTATCTGCATGTGTAAGGCTCAAAATTCTAAGCATAACATCGAACAAGCTGGAAACCATTGATTTACGCCCTCTTGTAAGATGCAGAGAATTGGAAGCGCTTGAACTATCAGATAATCTACTGAACAATATTGACCTATATCCTCTGAAGGACTGCAAGAATCTGAAATGGCTGTATCTTGCTGATAATCAGCTTCATGAGATTGATCTTAGTCCTTTCAATGGCCATTCAAAGCTCCAGTACCTTGTTCTCTCTGGAAACAGACTGTCGAGTATCGATTTGTCGCCATTAGAAAATGCGCATGATTTGAGATATCTGCACCTGAATGAAAACGCTATCAGCTCAGTCGATATATCTGTATTATTTCAATGTGAGCAACTTGAGTCATTTGCTGTTGACGAATATGTATCAATCAGTGCTAACCATAAACTAAAACACCAGCATTACTTCCCTGAGCCGATTAATGAAATTCTCGATGATGTTGAATGGGAACATGAAATGGGAGAACATCGTCGCGTGCTTTCATAATGTCTATATTAAAGTGATTGGACTTGGTGATTTTTTCAGGATTCATCCTCGGTCTAAGCGACGGCAATTGAGCGATTGTAGATATTTAGATATAATAGTGATGCAGTCACATAATTCAGTAAACAGGTGCAGACACTTATGACAAAGATTCGCATTGATTATAGAATTGAGAATGGTATTGAGCTCTATATGTTGGTAGATGAATCTGCTACTAAAGTGGATATGAGTGGACGAAGTATTGTTGACCTAGATTTAGAATCATTGGTAAAATGCAAGAACCTCACTGAACTTGACCTCACTGGTAATTGGCTTCGAACAGTAGATTTGCAATCCCTTGAGGAATGCCCGAGTCTTGAGAGACTTAAGATAGGATCGAATCTACTTTCATCGATTCAACTCGATCCTCTTTCACACTGTACTAATCTGATTTTTCTCTCGCTGGATGTCAATAAATTGAATCGTATAGATATTCGCCCGCTTGCCCAATGTTGCCAGCTGGAAGAGCTATATCTTCAATCCAACAACCTTCATGAGATTGACCTCGCCACATTGAGCTATAATTCTCTCCTCCGTTTCCTTAGATTGGACAATAACGAATTGTACGGTATTGACCTCGATCCATTGAGCCATTGTACGCGTTTTCAAGAACTCTTTCTTGAGCAGAATAAAATCAGTAGTATCGACCTGCATCCTTTGGCAAGGTGCGAAAATCTTGAAGGGCTTTGGCTGAGAAATATTGGAATTCTTAGTATCGATTTACTTCCTTTAAAAGATTGCAATAACTTACTCTGGTTAGATTTGAGTGAAAACCATATGAAAACTGTAGATATTAGTCCTCTATATCATTGTAGCAGTTTAGAGTCATTCATGATTGATGAAACAGTTCCTCTTATGGCTGATATTGAATTGCAGAATGAAAAATGGAATCCTGTTTTGGAGACGTACCATTCTCGTGTTTTTTGGATAGGCAAATAATAGGTCATATCTCGGTGACACTAGCCCTAATCTAATCCTCATGTAGAATATCCTCTGTGAGTATCATGACAAGTCCAGATGAGATTGCTGCTAGAACAACAATTCGAATTGCTGGAGCTTTTCAGGAGATTCGCGACAGCTGGGTTCGGAGACTAGACTCCTATTATAATCAAGTTGATTCTCTCCTAGAAGGACAATGGTTTGACTTGGAGGACTTTGCTGGAATTGTTCGTGAATCCCGTTTAGCATCTCGCGAAGCAATTGATGGTCTTGGTAACGATTTAAGTTCGGAGCTTATCCATGCTTCAAATGGAATTATCACTCGATATGAAGCTGAGAGAGCATCGCTTCAAGAGGAGATTAATGACCTTCGAAGTTCTCTATCGCGTGCCCTCTCTGGTGATGCGAATGCAATTCGTAGAGAGAATGAAGCCTTACGTCTGGCAATCATCTCGGTTCCTGAATATAGCCTACTTGAGATAATTCGCAAGAATAGACGTCTGTCCTATGATGAACTTGCAGACATTTCTGGTCTGAGTAAAGGTAAAGCGCGAAAGCTTGTCAAGGAGTTGGCAACTCGTGGGTATATTGCTATTGATAAGAAGACAAAGCCTCATTCTGTGGTCTTTCTTTCCTGTCCTTGGTCCGCATCTGAGCCAGAGATTCAGTATACCCTTGAAACGAATCCGGGAAACCAAAATCCTGCTAAACGAGCGCTGTACTTATAGGAAGGGCGGTTGTGCGTCCTTGATGCAGAACGTTAAAAGGAAAATGAGTAGAGTTCCACATCCCATTTATCATGAGGTTTAGGAATGGAACCCGGAAAATTGGCTATGGTTGGATTGACTGTTGCAATTGTCATTATTGGTCTCACAGTCGGTGTATCTCTTTTTGCTTTCCAGACCTCAGGAAATTCTGATACTGATTCACATCTTACAGGAATCACCACAGATAGAGATCTACTAGAACTTGGACTTCAGGTTCCTGATAGTTGGTCATTTGCGATGTCTGATGGAACGACACTGAACTTGGATGATCTTAGTGGTGAGATAATCCTTGTTGACCTCATGGCAACATGGTGCAGTTCTTGTGTTATACAGAACTCGGATTTGGAAACAGTGTATGAGAGTCTTGCAGGATCCTTAGTCATTATCTCTCTCTCTGTGGATGTCAGTGAAACAACTTCAATGTTGAATGACTACAAGACCACAAAGGGACTTCCTTGGGATCATGGTCTGGATTCTAATAGCGCATTCACAATATACTTCGGTGTGACGAATATACCATCACTGGTTCTCATCGATGGTGATGGCTACTTCAGATTCTATCATATTGGCACATGGAGTGCAGCAAGCATTTCTGATAGAGTAGAAAGCATAATGTAGGAGCCAATAGAGTGCAAGGCGTCATTGAGCTCCTACTGATGCTGTCCGGAGTAATTGGCTCTGGTTTGTATATTGCTCTGTCACCATGTCTATTTCCTCTTCTCCCTCTATTTCTGTTGAACAGTCTCCAGACTATGGATAGTCGAAAACGAAGTCTGATTGTGACAGGAACCTTGGTTGCAGGGATGCTAATATCGATTGGAGTGTTTGCGATTATTGCATACCTAGCTACATCTGTTGGCTCTTTCCTGTTGACCAACTTTACTAATCTCCAAGCTATACTAGGAGTCTTCATTCTCTTCTTTGGAGTACTCATGTTATCAGAAACTCTCAGAAACCTGCTTCATTTGTCACGACTTAGTATGAGAGGACAGCCAGAAAAGCCATCAAACCTAAGGCAAGTGTTTTTTGTTGGTCTGGGATATACCTTGATGGCAGCTCCTTGCGCAGGTCCTTCAATACTAGCGATTGTTTCAATTTTCGGTGCGCAATCAAATCTCATCGTTCTTGCTTTTATGTTAATTCTTGTTTCGATTGCAATTGCTGTTCCATATTTTGCCCTCGCACTTGTTACAGGAGAGGCAAGGACACGAATGACAAAATCACTCAGCAGCCAAACAAGAAGAATAGAAATCATAGCAGGCGTCATATTGATTATTATTGGAGTAATTTTGATACTCCCATTATTTGGTATTCGTCTATACATTTGAATGACCTACATCTTTCAGAAAATGTAAAAAACAGTTTGCCAATCCTATGTTTATGCAATCAGGGAGAAAGATTGACCTTGATTCGTTAATGAATCTACCAGATATTAGAGACGTGCTTGTTTCACCTGACAAGAGACATGCTGCTCTGATGATCAATCGAGTCCATGATAATTGTGATGTATTCCTTGGAAACACGCAAGAAAAGAGTGAACTAATCGCGCTGACTGACACGTCCGAATACACAATTCTTCGAGACTGGGCGCCGGACTCTCGATCAATTATTGTTGCAGAGGACAAGGATCGAAATGAGCGAATAACGCTCTATCGTGTTTTTCTTGATTCCCCAGGCGAAATGTTGCCTATCACAGAGGTGAATCCGAACCACTTCATGAGAGGCGGATATTTCGGACCTGATGGCGATTTAATCGTATATGCTGTCAATTATGATTATGATATCAAGAAAGAAACAGAGACCTATCGCATCGTTGTACAAGACATTGAAACTAATCGGAAGACTGTAATCGCTAGACCAGATAAACCGACATATACACAATTGTCCGTCGAACCAAGAGGGAAATATGTTCTATATAGTAGGTCTGACGAGAATCCCTCAGGAATTCAGTGGTGGATTGCATCTATTGATGGGAACGAAGATAAAGAAATTCTGAATTTTGGGCCGACAGCCAAGGTTTTTGCCGATTGGACTTTCGATGGAAGAATCTTATTCAATACAGATACCCTTCAAGGCAAACGACACGATTCTGTGGCTATTGGCCTTCTTGAACTGTCTGATGATGAAATACAGTGGTTGACAAAACCTTCTGCAACCGAACCGTATGATGATTCATTCGCACCAAAATATAGTCAACATATTGTAATGGTACGTCAGCGAGAAGCACGCAATCGGTGTTTTATTCTCGATTTAGAGCTAGCTACATTCAGGGATGTTACTCCCGCAAAAGGAAATCTACTTCCACTTACATCAATCAGCTCGAATGATTGGCTAGGTCTGTATTATAGCTCCATAAGTCCAAAGGAACTCGTTAGGTTCGATCCTAGGAATCCAAACCCACGTGACTACATAATCATGACAGATATGTTGGCAAGAAGTAACATCAAGTCTGATGACCTCACACCTGCTGAAGATTTCAGATGGATCTCAGTAGACAATACAATGGTCCATGGATGGTTCTATAGGCCCAAAGAAGCCAACGAGAAGACTCTTGTCTATGTTCATGGAGGACCAACTGCGCACTCTGAAGATATGCTAAATATCTCTATCCAATTCTTTTGTTCCAGAGGTTATAGTGTGCTTGATCCGAACTATAGAGGTTCCACCGGCTATGGTGTGAATTATAGAGAACTCATTAAGAAAGATGGGTGGGGTGGCTATGATTTGGATGATGTTCGGACAGGTGTGTTAACCCTGTTTGAGAAAGGACTTGCTAAGCCCAGCAAGGTCGGCATCTTTGGTACCAGTTATGGCGGCTATATGAGTTGGAATGCAATAACTCACTTCTCTCGAGACGTAGTTGCTGCAGCAGCTCCCATTTGTGGAATGACAGACTTAGTTGTTGATTATGAGACCACACGACCTGATCTTCGTCCTTATTCTGAAGAGATGCTTGGAGGATCTCCTACAGACGTCCCAGAAATCTATAATCAGCGTTCTCCCATAAATTATGTCGAAAATATCAAAGGAAACCTCCTCATCATACAAGGTCTTCAAGATCCGAATGTTACTAAGAAAAATGTGTTTGAAGTCGAAAAACGGCTGAACGCTCATGCGATCAAATACGAGAAACTTGTCTTTGAAGATGAAGGCCATGGAATATCTAAGGATAAGAATGTGAAAACTCTTCTAATCCGCCTTGCGAGTTTCTTTGATGTTTCTCTTTCTTGAGAAATGGCACTCGAATTCTAATGTTGTAAGAAGAGATCCTCTGTCTTTTCTCGAAGTATGTCTTTTGCTATTTCTTTTGATTCTGTCCAATCTATGCCTCTTATTATAGCAACTGGTATTCCTTCATCAGCCTGTCCCATGACGAGTTCGGAAGCGGCTGCAAGTTCGTCTGCAATACACACTAACGAAGACTTGAGTTCACGACCAAATAGATCTCTTTGTCCAGCATTAACAGTAAAAGGAGACATACCAGATAGACCAATAGCCAGATTGACTGCACCCCTTCTCCACGGACGCCCCTGTGTATCAGTAATAATCACGGGAATCCTGAATCCGTAAACCTGTGATAGTGACTTGCTGATCTCATTTGCAGATTTGTCAGAATCATCAGGGAGCAGAACATAGTATCCTTCGGGAGCATTACTCTCATCAATCCCTGACATATCAGTTATGAAGCCATGTTTTGTTCTTGTGATGAGTACAGGTTCCTCACGAATAATCTCTTGCGCCTCATTGAGAGCAGCCTGTATTTTCAGAGGTTTGCGTTCATTTGAAAGAGCAAGCCTCTCTGCACTTGGAGACACAATAATATCTGCGGTCTTGACTAATCTTCCTTCAGCTATAGAAACAACTGTGTGAGCAATCACAACAATATCTCTCTTCTTGATTTCCTGTCGGTTCTTCTTCATTGTTCGAAGAATCATTAGAGCTAAATTGTCACTTTGTGTAATTTTTGGTAGTCCAGAAATAGGAATTATCTCGACCGTACTCGAGTTCGTTTGATGTTTATTCTCCTTAGAGGAATCACTCTGTTTCTGATTCAAACGCATGCTCAACCTCCTCCTTTGAGAGTTCCTCTATTATGGACAACCTCTCGCCACTATCCAAGCCTGCTTGCTTTCTCAGATTCTCTGGGATGAAGTAGTAAAAGAGAAGCCCCCCAACTATATTGATGATTGCTTGAAGGGCATTCCAAGGCATGAGTATGGTTGAAGTAACAATTGCCGCTTCTACTGGTATACCATAGAGAGTATTCAGTAACGGAATATTGATGAAGTACATCCCCATGGTTCTAAATGCAATACCGTAGACCAAGTACAGAAGCACTTCTGTCCTCCTGCTTACCTTTGTCTTTCTGATAAGTAACCTTGCGCAGAGAAGGCCAAATATTGTGAACAACTCTGCAGCTCCTTTGAACACGGCACCTACAAAATTGCGATAGCCAATTGCTACAAACATGACGATGATTGAGAACACACTTGAAATCATTCCAAGACCAATAAACACAATCACAATTGGGATGCCAGTCCAATCTATGGTGAATTGTGTCCCGCCTGGAAAGAATTTTAGATCGGTGATGCCAACAATTGGAAACACTTCTAGCGCAGCAACCATGGCGCTGAACATTGCTAGCAATGCTATGCTCTTTGAATCGAACTTGCTATTCATCCTAATACGATACTCCAAGCTGTGCTATCGATGTTATAGCTTGGAAAATGAACCGCTTTTTACTATCATAAAAAGTCATTGTTTGTCGATTCTCATGTGGATTCTATTTCTTTGATAAATTGAATTGTCCCCTGTTTTAAGAACCGAGGACTAGTCTGAGTAGGAGTCTTATTTGGGCTTCATTTCCGGATGCTTCTCCATCATGTGCATCTTCTTCTCTTCTATTGAGCTGAAATGATGCCCGCAGAGTTTGCATTCGAGCTGTTCGGTTTGTTTAGTCATGATAATCATATTAACCATAGTTATCGAATGTTATTAACATTTACATATATGTTAATAATATTCTCATTTTGGAATCTGTAGACCTATGTGTTTTGCTGAGGCAAGTGCAGAAGATGTTGGAGTATTTATCGCTTACATCAAATTGCGATTTTTAGGTCAATATTCAAACAAGATGAATTCATAACGTTTCATTCAACCACTTTTGTTGAGGTGAGGATGTGCATGAAGCACGTCAATACTAAGATGATACTAGGTATCGTAATTGTAGGCGCGTTCTTACTTGGTACTCTGGTGACCCCAGTAGCCGCCCTGCAATCGGTAATAATAAAACAAGAAATGAACAGGGCGTATGCTCCAGGCGCAAATAATCACACCTACATCTACTCTTCTACCGAAGATGTTTTTCTTCAATCATCTTATAGTAGACTCCATGTGAATGAGGACATTGACCTCACAAGATATAGGTATGATAATGGTGGCTGGGCATCTCCTGACTCAATCTTCACAGAACCATCAAATCCGCCATTTAATTGGCAGGACTTTAATTCTTTCGATAATGGTCCTTATGGTAATCCTGGTCTTCTTCCAATATTCTATGATTTTATTGGAAGTGATGGATCTGGAGCTGTGATTAATACCACACTTGAGAGAAGAGTCTTCTCGCTTGCACTTGGACAAGAGACCGCAGTAGTGATGGATACGAGGTATACTTACTACGGGACCTTGGGAATTAGTGGACAGGAATTCGTTCACATGAATGTTGCTTCCTTGCAGGATGATGTCACTTGGGAAGTTGTTGTATATGATCCGCAAGGCAGATTGATGTTCTATACAGGCGGGTCTGGCGGCGATATTGTTGTGTTGCCATTCCGACCATCAGTAGCTGGAACATACTACATAATCCTTCAAGCTGCTCCAGACACTACTACATTTGCACAATTCAATTTCTATCCTCAAGCGGTAGCAGCACAACTGCTCTCTCCTGGCGAAGTTTTCACTGGCAACCTCCCAACTGGCGAGCTTAAAGTGTCGGATGAAACTGGAAGCTTGATACATGATGAATTGGCTCCAACCTGCCGAACCTACAAGATAGATCCTGGGACAAGTGTTTCTTCCCTATATTACTCATTCAACTATCCTGAGGCATTCATCGGTATCCCACAACCACCAGCTATAATGTTCTCAAGTGATGCCTTTGTACATGATTACATGGGTGGTATGCGCTTTTTCACAGGAATTGGGAGTCCAACAAATGACGTATATAGTTGGACTGGAGGCATCCTCTACATCACTGTGATGGGTGGCGATAACATCGATTATACACTCTATCATGATAGCGATGTTGCGGAGCCTCTTCCGTTGAATCATGAATTCATGCTAGACAACTACTACTACAATCCTGTGAAAGAAGTATACAGCCTATCTCTGGATTATCCATCCATGATAAAGGTGAATTCAACAGCTGCTGCTCCTGACTATACCATTTCCATCTATGGTGTTGATGAGGATGGGTACTTTGTGCAGGAGAATCCTGCAGACGCAGCCTACATCTATAGTGCAACTTGGGAATACTTACCCGCTGGCGACTATGTTGTCGTGGTAACAGTTGCTGATTCAACTACTGAGATGATTGAGTTCACACTAGGCTCAATTGTTCCAGGATACGAAGCTGGCATAGTATACATAGGCGGAGTCATGGTTCCTACTACACCTGCTCATGACTATAACCTGACTCTAACTCTGAATGAAGTCTACAACGTATCTTCAGTGGTGCAAATTGGCATCTTTAACCAATTCCTTGGCTGGATGTGGGGCGATACTCCTACCATGGGTACGTGGTGGGATGGCGCTTCAGCAATTCCACATTCCACAGATCTTAGCGAAATAACATACACACTAGGTCAAAGAATGTGGAGCGATGAGTATGCAATGATCACACTAGTCGTATATCCATACAACAACACACTCGGTGTGGGTAACCCCTACCCTGATTATACAATGAATTTCACAATCGACTGGGTTGACGTCACTTATGACGACTTTGATGACACAGCTAATCTTGAGGTGTCAAGTAGTTCCAATTCTCATAACTTCACTCTAGTCTATCCGCTTGTTGGCGGAATTAATGAGTATTATTCACTTGAATTGAATACTACTCCTGGGACTTGGTATAACGTATCAATTAAGTCTGCAGACGTTGCTGTCATTGGAGGATATGAGATCTACACTCCCTATGATCACAGGACACACCACGTCGACGATGTTGATCTAGATGATACAGAAGTTGGAACAATAACAAACTGGTCATTTCAGTTCGGAGCCATCTCAGATTTGGTATATCTTGACATGTATATCCTTCGTGATGATTCTGCTGAAGGTTTCCTCTGGATTGAGGTTACTCCTCTACCGACCCACGCATTAGAGCTCTTGCCTTCTCCTGCAGCTGGAGGAGATTTGTTAGCTCTGCTTGCAAGTCTAGCATTGCCAGTAGGCATCGGCGCAGTTATCATCGTCGTTGTGGCAGTTGTATATGTGAAGAAGTACAAAACATAGAATCTAATTCTGACTCGGATTCTTCCGGGTCAGATCTTCTCTTTTTTTATTCGCCGCTCTCCTCATCAGAGATGACTAGTACTTGATCACCGATTT
>MUGD01000297.1 GCA_002900555.1 Thermoplasmata archaeon M9B2D
TGTTTTGGTGATAAGCCCAAGGGCGCCTCCCTCTACATGGATCAGCCAAGGGATATCTATAGCATCCTCTTCTCCATTGTTCGTGATTAGGATGGATACCCCGAAACCACCGGTGATGCTGAAGTTGATTTCGACCGGAGATTCAAAGACTTGGATTGATTTTGTAAGCGTATCAGAGGCGTTTTCTCGATCTGTCACCGTCAAAGTTACGATAAAAGAACCAGGCCATGTATAGACATGCTCAACGGTCATTCCGTTTCCTGCAGTTTCATCCCCGAAATCCCACACGTAGGAGATGATGTCTCCATCGGGGTCATAGGATCGAGACGCATCAAACATCACTTGTTGGCCAACCAGGGGTTCTTCCGGTTGGTAATTGAAATCAGCGACTGGTGGTTGATTTGCACTTTGATAGTGCAGTTTTGCGATAAATACATCGAAATCCCCATGCGTGCTTAGTGTTGTATCTCCGAACAGAGCGGACCCATCGAAATAACCGGTCACGTACACAACCCCGGTGTTAGACGCTGTAAGAGCATAGCCTTCATCCCAGTCAGTGCCACCTGCGCTGATCGCCCATTGCCAGTGCCCATTGGGGTCGAGAGTTGCCACGAACACATCATGGGCACCCTGAGTGGTAATAGTGGTTGTCCCAAAGGTGACGACACCATCAAACACACCACTGATAAAGGGGTTGCCACTGCTATTGACCGTGATACCCCAGGCTCCTTCGGTGGAGCTGCTTCCAGCACTGACGACCCATTGCCAGTCTCCGTTGCTATCGATTTTAACCACATATACGTCCCAGCTCCCCTGACTCGAAAGAGTAGTCGTTCCAAACGTTATGCTGAACAGGAACACCCCGGTAACATAGGCGTTCTCATCGTCATCCAGCGCAATATCATATCCCCGTTCAATGGAACTACTCCCACCGCTTCGTGCCCATTCCCAGACACCATCGCTGTCTAGTTTTGCGATAAAAACATCGGCATTGCCAAGGCTGGTGATTGTCTCTGTCCCAAAAGTTGCGCTGCCTTCGAAATCCCCGGTGAGATACGTATTCCCATCGGCATCCACCGCGATGTCACAGACATAATCAGGCTGGCTGCCTCCCCCGCTCATCGCCCAGAGCCAGACACCATTAGTATCCATCTTTGCTACAAACACATCAGCACTTCCTTGACTGGTGAGATAAAACGACCCAAAATACGCCGAATACATAAAATGTCCGGTCACATAGCTATTTCCATTGCTGTCAACAGCGATTCCATATCCTGCGTCACCAATATATCCGCCGCCTCGAACGGCCCATTGCCAGTTGCCATTGGTGTCCAGCTTTGCGACAAAAACATCAGGATCCGCAGGACCACCTATACTTGTCAATGTGATATTTCCAAACCATGCCACGTCATAGAACACCCCTGTGATGTAGGAGTTCCCCTGTTCATCAACAGCGATACTTGATCCTGCATCTGCACCACCGCCACCCGCATTGACCGCCCATTGCCATTCTCCCGCGTTGTCGAGTTTTGCGACAAAAATGTCCATGGCACCATAACTGGTCAGGGTCGTGGCCCCAAACACTGCTGTATTAAAGAATTTCCCAATGACGTAACAATCTCCATTGTTGTCAGCAGCGACGCAGTATCCATAGTCCAATGAAGACCCGCCGGCTCCAACAGCCCACTCCCAGCTTGGATCATCCAGAGGTTGTTGGGGGATGTTCTCATTGGTCCCTATCGCAGAAACAGGATACACGGTTGCAATCAGAATCATTATGATGAAAAAGCCTGCTTGTTTTCTTGATATCGAATTTTTCATTCTCTAACCTCCATTGTATTTTCACTCAATAGTTCAAAATTAAAGTGTGGTGCTACATAAAATTTCATATGAATAATTTATACAAATGCAAGAGAAATCACAAAAATTATTCACTTTCAGTCAAAAAAACCTTCTCAACTTGAGGTCTTTGATGAAGATGATAACTCACAAAATATTGATTTTAAAATTTAAAGAAAGGAAGAAAAAACAAATATCCTTAAATTATTCTCTTCTTCTTTATTTTTTACATTTGTTTTTATATTCATAATCGAACAAAAAAAAAAAACAGAAAAAAAAGAGTAATGTAGACGAATTAACAAACGTGTTTTTAGGTCGTTTTTTAAGATTTTCAACTGGAGAGAGAAACCCTGAGATCCGACAGGTCTGTATATTTTTATTGCTTCCATGCCTGATGAAGTGTATAGCGTTGGACATTCCATCGTAACAGCTGATCCATTTCAAACTGATATTGTCTTTTATATACGCAGATAAATCGCAGACAATCGATAAAGAACAGTACA
>MUGD01000004.1 GCA_002900555.1 Thermoplasmata archaeon M9B2D
ACGTTTTTATTAATATTATCTTATAAAAATGGTGCACTGTGATGAATAAACCCCGTTCGCCTATCGACAGAAACATCGAGACCGCGGTCCATGAATTGCTCGATTCCCGGGCAGAAGCTCGCATCTATATCTACCTTCTTCGGAAGAACGGTGCACGAAGCGAGGAGATTATCCGAGGCACCAGGCTTCATCCTAGCACCGTCCGAGAACTCCTTTCAAAGATGCATGAAAATAAAATCATTTTTCGGCAGAAAATCAAAACAGATCGTATCGGAAAAAACCCGTACAAATATGGCGCTGTCTCTCCTATTGTCCTCCTCCAACGTCGCGTGAAAATCATTGAATCACGGCTCAATAAGATAGCAAACCTCAGTGGAAAAACGGAAAGTACCAAATACGTACACATCATGATTGGAAACCAAGGGGGTGAACAATGAACGTCGTACATCCCTTGGCAAAACTCCTTGTAAAACGACCAAAAACAGTCATCATTGTCTATACGATTATTACCATCATCATTGGTCTGCAGGTCAGAAACGTGTATATGCAGGCTGACTTGGCCACCTTTTTACCCAAGGACGATCCAACCCTGCAGCTCTGGACGAAAATTAACGAAGAATTTCAGATAGGGTCCACCATCATCATCTATGTCGAGGCTGACGATATCCGGGACCCCTACGTCCTACGTGAAATGGACCGTATCTCTACCAAGATAAATACCTATGAACTCGACAAAGGAAAAACGGACGGTATCTTTTCGGTTACAAGTATCGCCCAGCTCATCAAACAAGAAAACGCAAAACCACCACTTCCCAAGAACCTTGGGGGGACGGGGGTATTCCAAATCCCTGATGACCCGCAGTTAATCAACACCTACCTGGCGCGTCTTCAGGCAATGCAAGGAGTCCTTTTCCTTAATACATTTGATGTTGCGGTCATCATCTTCCAGCTCTCAGATGAAGCGGATTATTATCAGATATTAGAAAATGTAAAAGCCGCAATCGGGAAAGAAGCTCACTATTCAACTATGACCATCACCGGCTCGTACGCCATGCAACAAGCCATGAGAGATCAAAATCTCCGCTCCTTAAGCATCGTATTTCCCTTAGCCGCTCTTGGTGTTGCTGGTGCGTTGTTCTTCTTCCATAGAACACTGAAGGGACTGATCATTGGATTTATGCCGCTGGCATATGCTATTCTGCTTACATTTGGGGTTTTAGGTACGGTTCAACCTGAGATGACCATCCTTTCCATCGCCGTCATCGCATTGCTGCTTGGACTTGGAGTTGATTATTCGATTTATCTTGCGAATCGATTTGCCGAAGAGCATGATGTCAGCGATAAGATAACACGGGTGGAACGAACCCTGGGTTTGACGGGAAAAGCAGTGTTTCTGTGTGCGTTTACGACAATCATCGGGTTTGGATCCTTGATGACGTCTTCCATGCCGCCGATGGTAACGTTTGGTTTCGGATGTGCAATCGGCATATTTTTTGTATTTATTTCCGCAATAATTCTTGTTCCTTGTCTCTGTCTCATTTTACATTTTGAGAAACATGAAACCAACCATCATTGGAAACGTTTCGCAGCAGTGCTTGTTACCAATAGAAAGAGATTGTTTGCCATCTCATGTTTCTTTATTGTTCTCTCGTTGCTTGTACTTCCTCAGATAAAAACCGATGTCAACTACTTCGATATGGCCCCACAGGGTATCCCTGAAGTGGAGAAGCTCCTGGAATACTCAGAGAAGTTTGGTACTGGAGCAAATTTCAACGCTCTTTACATTGAAACCAACACCCAGGGTCTGACGTATCCGGAGGTCATCGAGGCTATCTATGAAATGGAAGAGGAGATCCGCAGTGTGGGTGGGTCTGCGTATTCGATAGCTGATGAGATAAAAAAGGTTAACGATGTGTTGGAACGAAGCAAGATTATTGAAACAATCGCTGAGTTTCTCGGAGTAAACACCATCATCCTTGATAAAATCGCAAGACAAGGACTAGTCGATGAGCAGTACTCAAAGACCTTTATTGTTGTGTCCTTTCCAGCGGGAACAAGCGTAGAAACATTAGAAAAACTAATTGACCGTGTCAATGACATCGCAGAAAATGCAGTCATCCCACAGAACGGGCGCGTCTCTCGCCTTGCCGGTCAGGATGTTGTCACCGTTGAGATTAATAAACAGATTATGAGCTCACAAGCAACATCCCTTTTCATTGCATTATTGTTGGTCCTTGCGTGCTTAATCATCGGATTTAATTCTATCGGAATCGGATTCCTCGCACTAATCCCTGTTCTCGTGGTCCTTGCCTGGGAGCCAGGGGCATTAGTAATGTTTGATATTCCTCTCTCCATCATCAATATCACCGTCGCTTCTATAATGATTGGAACCGGCATCGATTACAGCATTCAAACAACCCAGCGTGTTCGTGAGGAAATAGCAAAAGGTGTGCCGAAAACCGAAGCAGTACAAACCATGATTGAGACTACGGGATGGTCACTGGTGGGTGCAGCGACAACAACCTGTATGGCGCTGCTTTCAACCTTTGCTGTTGGTATCCCTGCACTCCATCAATTTAGTATCGTTGTCATAACATTGATTGGATTTTCCTTTATCGCAAGCCTGTGCGTCTTACCTACCCTTTTAACTTCACGATTTATTAAATAGTTTATATCTACTCTTAGTGGTATTGATGGTTACGTATAATACAATAATTTCAAAAAAAAAATTTTGAACAGGATTATCGTTGAAACAACAAAATTTTAAGAGACATACCACAGCATGTTCAAACAAGAAGAACGTATTCTCAAAATCATATACACCTACAGGATTCATCGCATCAGTTACACTAGGAGAGTACACTTATTGTCATTTTTTGGTTCTTGAGAAAATAATAAGAATAGCAAGCACTTCGACACGTCCAAGAATCATAAGGGCTACAAATACCCATTTGAGCTCTAATGCGAGAGAAGGGTTAATAATACCAGTAGTTAACCCGGTTGTAGAAACAGCGGAGGTTGTTTCAAACAGGGCGTCAACGGGTTGGAATCCATAGGAACTGACAACAAACGTAGAAAAAAACACTAATCCAATCATCAGGAGAACAACGACTGCTGCCTGGATGATAGCAGAATCGGTATAGTCCCTTCCAAAAAGTCTTATGGGGAAATTTTGCTCAGTGATACTTTCATAAATTGCTTTTCGCATGACTTTGAGTATCAGCACAAGGCGATAGATTTTGATTCCTCCTGCCGTTGAAAAACTCGCACCACCAACAAGCATGAGGAAAATCAAGAAGAATTTGAACCCGTCTGTAAACTCAGCGATGGAAACATAGCTAAACCCTGTGGTTGTCATAGCACTCACAATATGAAACATCGCTTCACCAGAAGAAAATCCAAAAAAAATCACGGTAATACCAATAGCAACGATTGCCATTACAAGAAACACTGAAAACTCCGAGGTGAAAAATTCTTTCAACCTTCTTTTAAACAATCCTGCGATGATGAAAAAGTTCGAGGCACCAAGAACCATGCAGAGGACAAGGACGACGTTCATGGGAAATGTTGTTGCGACGCTTGAGATATCACTGATAGGGGCGAATCCTCCTGTGCTGATTGCTGAGAATACAAACATCAATGCCTGTATTAGATTATGGTAGCCAAGCACGATACTCATGATAAACATGATGGTCGCGTACGTACAATAGATAAGGATAATCAAGACAAATGTTTTTTTGATTTTTTGGTCTTTGGAAAACCCCATGCCTTGTGCAAAATCCTGTAATTTTGCCTCAGGGTAAAAAAATGCAAGAAGGACTAAGACGATACTAATCCCGCCAATGAACTGCGTCAGTACTCGATAAAACAGAATGGACTGGGGTATAGCGGAGATGTCTGGTATGACAGAGAATGCTGTTGTGGTGAATCCTGCTGCTGCTTCAAAGATACTATCTGTTATGTTCTGGATTATGTCACCGTTGGAAATGTTGATGTAGATGTAAGGGATAGAACCAATTATGCTTAACAGTACGAATACAAGGACAATTAATGCACAGGAGCTTTTATAGCTTAATTCCCGTCGTTCACAAAAGGCGTTAAAAGAAAACCCTACGATGAGAAATATCGTTGCAGTGATAAACAACGCAACAGTGGCTAGCATTTCGTTGTTAATAAATGAAAGAATGATTGGAAGAATGATAAAAATCCCTGAGATTTGAAGAACAAACCCCATGTTCGCAAGAAGCGCTCTCATATCTTGTTTGGAATAGAACTATTCTTTTTATATCTTCGTATAATGCAGTTCTGAAAAACAACCCTGCCTCATCAATATTTTCGTCATAAAAAAACATCAATATTTTCGTCATAAAAAAACAATCGTGTGTTTCAACGTATGATAGTAATGATTTATTCTTTTTTGCGAAGCAATCGTATCGATCGTAGAAATGGGATGTCAACCAGAACGTTACCAACAAGGATAATCATCCCTATAAACAACTCACCATCAAACTCCGATGATCCTGTACAAACCCCCCGTATGAACCAATCTTGCACAAAGAACAATGATACCGCCAGAGGAACAATGAGTAATAACGGAGCGAACCACAGCTCTAAGCGAAGCAACAATCTCCTGATATTCTCTTTCATAATGGTATTTTGTTTTCCCATGGATCTTTTACCTCTCATTTACCGTTCATAGAGATACTGGATAAATTATGGGTGGTGGTAAAATATCAATCTGAATCAGTGACAAGCCTTGCCAGAGCAGAAGTATGATGACCGCAGGAAGCATCTGGATCATGAAATCATCATCCAGATAGCGAAATTTCCTTGCTTCACCAATCACCGATGCTGCTGCGCCTATAAGAGGAACAAGCATCAGAACCCACCCATCTGCTCGGTACCAGGTTCCTAGGAAAAGAAAGAAAGAAACAAAAAAACCAAGAAGATATGCACGTTTTTTTCCAAGATAGTGCCGGCCTTCACCGATGATCGGGTCCGTAAAAGAGGCGCACAGGATGCAGGGGATTGCGATCTGCTGGGGAAAGAATACAAATAAAAGGAGCACAGCGACACCGAAATAAAGGTAGCTTGCTGGTCGTTTCTTTTCATAACTTCGTAAGCCAAAGAACCGCTGATGGTCGACGTCGCCTAGGAGACGTTGGTATTCAACGACAATCATACATACGACGATAAGTGCAGGCACTAGAATTTTTGCGATAGTGACCCATTCTTCATCAGGTAGAAGGTAATAGAATAAAAACGACGCTGCAAAGGTATGGAACGCACGGCGGAACCAATGAGCATCAACCTCTATGGCATTTATCCGTTCCAAAAGCTCTCTCTGATATACCGTCATCTTTTGTTTTGTGATTTGTAAAGCGTCTTTTGTGGTAATCTCTGGGAAAAGCATTCCTTTGCACATCCTTCCAAGAACAAGAAAAGAGGACCTACTGTAGAATATCCTGTCGTTCTAAGGTCATCATCCCTTGTTTGCTTCCCACGATAACCTCATCAGCCAGACCGATGAACAGCCCGTTCTCCAAGACACCCGGGATATTGTTAATCTCCTTTTCTAATGCCTCGGGGTCTGCGATCTTCCCAAATTCACAATCGAGGATATAGTTCTGGTTATCCGTGATAAACGCCTCATCCATGATTTTCCGTAATTCCGCAGTACATCCCAGTCCTTCGATGATTTTTTTGGTGGCAGACCACCCAAATTTCGTGACTTCTACGGGAAGGGCGCAGTCGCATCCAAGTCCTTTTACAATCTTAGTTTCATCAACGATGATAATGACTTTTTTTGAATGATAAGCAATGATCTTCTCCCTTGTAAGCGCACCACCACCACCTTTAATCAAATTTAGATTTGAATCCACCTCATCAGCACCATCAATAGTGATATCAATTTCCGTACGATCATCAAACTCTATTAACGGGATTTTTAATTCCATGGCTAATCTCTTTGTTTTCAAAGAGGTAGGGACGCCTTCAATGTGCAGACCGGTTTTTATCATCTCCCCGATTTTCTTTATCGCATATTCAACGGTAGAGCCAGTGCCTAACCCGATGGTCATACCATCTTCAATATATTGCACTGCTTTTTCCGCTGCTTGTTTTTTCATCTCTTGTTGTTCCACTGGTCCACCATCAGGGTAATACAACAAGGAATACAAAAACTTATACATCTTCTGTTAATTACGTATCTAGGGACTATGCTTGGAAAATGCGACGAACATGGGTATTACCGTGGAGAGGTCTGCCCCGTATGCAAAGAGAAAGGAAAATTCCTTATGAGCGACAGAGAACTTGATTCTCTTGGTCGTATAATGGCAGGTGTTCTTCGCCATTTCCCAGAGAAAATGGGTGTCATGGTCGATGGACATGGCTGGGTTGATATCTCTGAATTTGTCGAAGCGGTCGGGGTGAGCAGATCAGGATTCCAATGGTTAAAAGAGCATCATATCGAAGCGATAGCGTTGACAGACCCAAAAGGAAGGTATCAGATTGACGGCGGGATGATTCGAGCGACGTATGGTCATACCATTGACATCCGTCTTGATGATTTACCACCTGCGGAGATTGACGAGTTTTTCTATCCGGTGACCGAAGAAGAAATCGACATCATCCTCGAAGGGGGTTTAAACCCTATCGATCGGAAAAACGTCCATCTCAGCGGCAGCATTGAAAAAGCGATAGAGGCAGGAAAGGTACGAACAGAAATCCCCTTGATTTTACGTATCGATGGGAAAAAAGCAAGAGAAGATGGTATTAAGATATTTCATGCTGGTAAGGATGTGTATATCACGGAGCGGATCGATGCGAAATATATCTCGAAAGCTGAAAATTCTGCTCCTGTGACAGGACCTATGGAGGAGGAAGCAACAGCAGCATTGCAAGGGGAGCCAATTGAAATCGATGATACGCAAAACAAACAAACATCCAAGCACGAACGAAAGACTAAAAAAAAGACAAAAAAAACCGAGGAACCAGAGTAACGGTCGTTATTTCTGCTTTAGAAAAGCGATGGTGTCCTGGCCTGCTTTCACAGGATCCCCGACTTTTACCGGTATCGATTGGATTTGGTCTGCTGGGAGGTTAACGTCAACTCGGGAGCCGAACCGGATGATACCGATGCGATCTCCCTTTTTTAGAACATCACCTTCTTTTATATAGGGATAGATGCGTCGTGCGATAAGCCCTGCGATTTGTACTACCGTCACCTGCCCGATCGCGGTGTCAATTGTGATTTTGACCCGTTCATTTAGATCAGATTCCTTTTTCCAGGCGCGAAGATGATAACCTGGAAAATGCGTCATGTTCGTGATACGTCCATCCAGCGGCATTCTGTTCACATGGACGTTGTTGACCTCCATGAATATTGAGATAAGACACAGGTTGTCCTCTTGTTTGATGTCTCTGATTTTTCCGTCCGCAGGAGCAATGATGCCTTCTCCAATAACTCGTTCTGGGTCACGGAAGAAAATAAGGAAGAACACAAGCACACAAAAGGCAGGAATAAAAAAAGAAACAAACCATAGTGAAAACCAGCTTAATCCTAAAAAAAGTATGCTTAGAAACAAGGGCCCTGTCACCAAAGGCCAGCAACCTTTCGCTATTCTCATACTTGTTCACTCGCTGATCGTGTATGAATTCCGCATTCCCCTCCCTTTTTAAGGGTTTTCCTCCATCGCCCATCTCGCTCGCTTTCATGATCGAAGATAGGAACCGTACACGGTTCACATCCTAAAGATCTGATTCGTCGGCCATCCTTGTACTTCTTCCTATACCAGGGATGCGAAAGCAGTTTATTGTTTTTAATATATTTCCATATTTCCTCTTCAGTCCATGCGAGAAGAGGGTTTATTTTCGTCTCATGGTCACTTATCCGCTCCACCTCAGGAACGTATCTCCGTGTAAACCCCTCTGTGTTACGCAGCCCACTCAACCAGGCTTGTAACCCCATGGTTGAATATGCATAACGAACCGGAACAACTTTTAATAATTTGCAGCAGAGATCAGGGTTTTCATAGTAGATTGCATTTCCTGTTTCTTTTTTCAGCTTCTCTTCCTCTCTATGGTAGTGTTCCATGGGTAATAAGGTGACGTCGATGGTGTTTTTCTCAAAGATTTCTGGTACGGCGTCCGCGACCATGAAGATTCTTGGTTTTATGTTGTACTCTTTTATGACCTTGACAACGAACTCAATAGTTTCCTTTGGTTTATGGATGGTAAGCACCGAGAAGATGGGGATATCAGGGTTTATCGTTCGAGAGAGATGCAGCAGCACCATACTGTCTTTGCCCCAGCTGCAGGCTACTGCGACTTTATTCCCATACTTGTTCACGGCATCTTGGATTAGATACTTTGAATGTTGTATTTTTTCCTCGAGAGTCTTTTGGCTTATTTGGAGTTTTTTTGTAAGGAATTTATATGGTTCGATATGCATCCGTTTCCTTTTTATTTCTTTTCGACCACCACCCGTGATGTTCAACAAAATAGAATCCTGCAATGACACTGTTTCTTTTTCTATCGCTTGTTGTAAAGATGCAATGGTTACCCCAGCCTCCGGAACAATGCTGATCCCTTCGAGTTTTTCGAACAATGCTTGTGCTTTTTCAATCTCTTCGTTGGTAACGCTGTACATCTCACCATTGGTTGCTGTTAACACATCGTAGATGCCTCCGGTCAACGAATACGCAGGAAAACGATTGGTCAGCACATGCGCTATGGTCTGATCGATAATTTTTTTTGCGGCTTCATCTTGATACCGTTCATCGATTGTCCGGGAATGATTCTTCCATGCGTCGACCATCGGTGCATAGGGGTAGTTTTGAGACCCATGGATTTTTGGTAGTTTTTTCCCAAAACGTCCGTCAAGAATCAGCCGTTCAGCGGTTTCATAGGCTGCGATAGCGCCAGGACCTGAGCCAAGTGCCTGAAAGTAATGGTCAGGGATGTAGCCAAGGAACCGTGTAGCATCAAGGATTATCGTTCCCACACTGTCACGTCGTGCGACATTCCTATACCCTCCTTCTGAAAGATACCCTTCGACGCGGGAGAACTGATTGGCAAGGGAAATCGCATCATAGTAATCCCCGTAGATAGGAAAGAGGCGTGTATAGGGGTTGGTTTTGGAAAAGGACCAGATTCGTCTCACCCGTGCATCTTCTGTGGCAAACAAAAAAATCGGGTATCGAAGTACATTAGAATAATATACAAACGAGATTGCGTTGTTTCCATCGGAGGACATCACTAGAGGTTTTCCTGAGTCAAATGTGTTCATAACTCGTTGGAAGGTGACTTGTGCCTCGAGATCCTTAAATGACCCTGTATGACAATACGGATAGGCATTAAAACAGATGATAAGGTTCTGTAGTCCAAGATGAGCTGCGAGTTTCGTACTTTTATACGTGTGAAAACAGCTTCCCTGGTCAAGTAACCGCGGGTCTATTTTTTGGATGGGAAGCCACTCATGGTATCGCCAGATTCCCTGATAGCTTTCATCAATGGTAAACCGTTTTTGTTCATAGACTGTTTTTAAAAGCGCATCACATTTATTTTCACAATGACAGATATAATAATCCTCGGAGTAGGTTTTTCCGCATTTCAGGCATTTTAATGTGTATTTCACGGTCCCTGCAAACATAAATTATATTATTAATATTTGCATTATAGAAATCAATACGCATGAATCCATTTCTCAATCCGATTACCGCCCTGCCTTTCCTTAAAAATTTTTTATTTGATGCACGCAGACTGCGGGCGCAATCTTTGGATAAAATAAAAAAATATCGAGATAAAGCGCTTCGAAGGACCTTGCGATATGCGGATTCCGTTCCGCTTTATCACAGAATGTATCAAGACTCTGCTCTTACGGTAAGACGTATAACGGAAATAAGCGACGTACCGACTCTGCCATTTGTTTCAAAACAAAACCTTGTCGAACATTTTCCAAATGAAATCCTCCCACGAGGATACAGCAAAAAAAACACAAAGGTCGTCTCAACCGCAGGATCAACAGGCAAACAGATATCAGTATTCACTGACTTCTCTGTCTTTTCCGGTGGAATAGGTGCGACATTACGCATTTATGATCATCTGCAGTTGCCTTGGCGGACCTCTCGTCTGGCAAATGTTGGGAATTTCAATCCGAATATGGCGGATTCCACTGCTGAACATCTTTTTTATTCAAACGCCTCCTTTGTATATAAGAAAAATAAACGGATTACTCTTAACGCGTTTCTTCCGGTACAAGAGATCATTTCGAAATTAGATCAATTCAAACCTGATGTCATCTATTCGTATCCTGCAACGTTTTTTCATTTAGCGTTTTACAAACGAAAGGGATATGGGGAGAACATCAACCCAAAAGCGCTTCTGGTAAGTGGTTCGATGCTTGAACCGTACACAAGAAGCTACGTTGAAGAAGCATTTGGATGTAAAATGCATAATGGCTATGGCTCTGTGGAAACCTCCTCTGAAGCTCCCATCGCATTTGAATGCAAAGAAGGGACATGGCACATCAACTATGATTTTTTCCATGTGGAAGCAATCGATGAAGACAGACAGCTTGTTGAAAACGGAAAACGCGGCCATATCGTTGTGACCCGGCTCTTTGGCAAAGCCACGCCGATTGTGCGGTACACCGGATTGGATGATTGGGTGGTGCTGGAGGATGATTTGGAATGTGCGTGTGGTTTGCATACACCTGTGTTGAAGGGGGGTGTGGAGGGTAGAAAAAGCGATAGTATCATATTACCTGATGGACGGTTGTTTCCCGCTGCTTCTTTTGCAAGTCTGTATAGCATTCTTAATGAATTGAAAACAAGAAAAGTCAAGCAATTCCAAATAGTTCAAAAGAAACTTGATGAAATAGATATCCTGGTGATTGTCGATGAGGATCTACGAAACAGTGGTCCCTCTGTTGAGACAATCTTTGAAAAAATCAGAGAGATTCATCAAAAAAAGGCAGGTCCAAACGTCCAGATTACCGTTAAAGAGGTTTCGGATATTCCTTCTCAAAAAGGCAAACCTGCACCATTGGTGATTTCCCATGTGCGACCAGAGAAGGGATACAAAGTGATCGATACATAGGCTATTTGTCTGATTTTTTTACATATCATCGTTTCCCTATCGTTAAACCTAAATAATAGCGAATGTTACTCCATATACTCTCCATCATTGGGCTTGTAGCTCAGCTAGGCTAGAGCAATCGGCTCTTAACCGATTGGCCGAGGGTTCGAATCCCTCCAAGCCCGCTAAAAACCTTTTACTGAGAATCTTTTAAACCAGTAGATGATGTAGGGTGACAAGAACAAATAAAATACGGAACGGTGTCTTCTATAAAAAAGAAATGTCCGCAATGTGGTGGAAAAGCAGTTCGGTTGTATCAAAACAAAACCAATGATGGGAAACGCAAATGGGTACCTACTGCATGGGTGTGCACCGACTGCAACTACCTATATACGATAGCATCAGACACACTGATGTATCCCGTGGGCGGCAAGGAGTATGAGAAGTCATATGGTGGGAAATGTCCGAACTGTGACTTGAAGCTGGCCAGACTATTTCGTCATAAAAACCCTGTGAAGGGAAAGCAGGAATGGATCTCTACTTCCTGGTATTGCAGCCGCTGTAAATACGTATGGCTTGACACCAGTGAAACCCGATAGTTTTTGTTCCTAAACAGTTAAATATAGCTATCTATTTTAGGGGCAAGGTAGACAATTCAGAGGAAAATCTAATGAAACGCAGTTCACGAGTATGGAAGAAACGACGGAAGATGCGCTGGAAATGGCGCAAAAAACGAATGCGACGAGAGAAACGGATGCGTAGACAAAAACAGTAAGGTCATATCATAATGGGAGCATGGTGTAACCCGGCATCATTACGGGCTCCAGTTAGGTATGATTACAAGAGGGTCATCTGACGTATGATGAGTAACTGGAGCGATGACCTACGAAGAGACCCGTCGATCTGGGTTCAAATCCCAGTGCTCCCATCCAAGTTCATCACACTAATAAAAGAGGTATGGAAAAAATGAAACCAAGTCTAAGGAACATCAATGCATATACAATCGCCGCCCTCATCGTCCTTATCGGCGGGCTCCTTTTATACATCATCTGGGGAATTCGTTATAACGTCTGGATGGACGTTGGTATTTATTCAATCACCATCGTTCTTATCCTTGGTGGCTTATTTGGTGCGATTCTTTCCCTGACGTTCGACAAGACCACAGAGGAACAACAATAAGCCCATCTATCAATAATTGCGAAAGTTTATATACGGTGCCACGGTAATCATTGATGAATGGAACAGGAAGAGATGCTGAAAAAATATTCAGGTGAATGGATTTTATTGTTCAACGATCAAATTGTTGACCATAGCCTGAACCTTGAAGATGTACTGCGGGCTGCTGACGAAAAGTTCCCTGCAGACAAATTCCCTGAAGACAACATCAAAATATCAAAAGTATTATCTGGCAGCATTCATTTACGATAAATAAGATAGCCATGTCAGAAGCACCCTTCATCTTCGAATACGACAACTACCCTTTGATTCCTATCAAGTTTTCAACAAAGGAACGAGAGACTCCACTTATCGATGCGCTTCTAGACTCTGGTGGAGATTTTATCGTCATCCCCTATGCGATTGCGAAGTACTTACGACTCAAACTGCAGAAAGCAGGGTTTGTCGATACTGCGGCGGGGGAGACGACGCTGTATAAAACCGTCCTTACCATGGTTATTTTCGACGAGACTCGGACATATACGTACGACAATCTTGAAGTGCATGTCTCTGATCGCAATGACCTACCCGTTCTCCTTGGAAGACACCCTATTTTTGAGGATCATGAGATACTCTTTAAGAAACATCAAAACAAGTTGATTTTACAACCAAACCAGCAATACTAAAAACCATTGTTCCTTTTTCGTTGATAATTAAGAGAAACTTTAAATCAACCTTCCCTATTTCTAATTCAGAGGAACGACGTATGGCATACATGTATGAAGGATGGACATTATATAAGAGGGATGTCACCCTCAAAGGCGGGTTGGTGTCAACAAACGAACTGGTCTTCCGTATCTGAAAAAGAAATAAATTCCTTCTTTCTTCCTTTTTCATTGATAAGTATTCTTTCTTCTTATAGTGTTATAGTGTCATTCATTTTTCTTGAAAAAAAAATGATTAATTTAGAAGTGGGCCCGTTGAGATTTGAACTCAAGTCACTAGCACCCCAAGCTAGAAGGATACCAAGCTACCCCACGGGCCCTTGGGATGATGTGTGTCCTTTTTCCCTTATGAAGCTTATGCGTGCATACTAGAAAGCCTTAATATACTTTATTAGATGAATACCTTGTATGAATTTTGATCTCTTTACCTTGCTTGGTTTTTCAGCAGGTGCAGTGACCTCTGTTGGGTTCATCCCTCAATTAATCAGAGGGTATCGCACGAAAAAACTTCATGACATCTCCTATGGGATGCCCATGGTTCTTATGAGTGGTATGACGCTATGGCTTCTCTATGGTATTTTACGCAACGACATCGCAATTATCGTGGCAAACTCCTTTGGTGTCTTCTGCAACATCCTTCTCCTTCTAATGAAAAGACGATACTCTTAGGAGGACAGACTGATTCTTTTTTTAAACAATATCTTAAATACTATGATGCTCCATACCTCCTAGAAATCGGGAACCGGTTGGCTCCGCTGCTTAAGTGAACAAAGTATGAAGCAATACACTGAAAAAATAACAATTTTAGATTCCGTTGCTGTCTTTGTCATTAAAAAAATATCGAATTGTTTCTGGGAACTTGCAGACACCTTGTCGTATAAAAACGAAAAAATTGCGATGCTCTACAATAGATTCATCGGGAAGGAATATAAAAAAGAGTATGAAAACTGCACCATCGCATCAAACGTAACTATCCTTCATATCGGCTGTGGAGCATACCCGTTAACCGAGATTGTTTTAGCAAGCTGCTGCACAGGGCATATCGTCGGGATTGATAAAAATCTCCAGACTGTGACACAGGCACGCCAGGTCATTAAAAAAAACAAACTTGAAGATCGCATCACCATCACCCATGGCGACGGTCTTGACTTCCCCGTAGAAGACTTTGATGTCGTCATCGTTTCCAGCTGTTCCTTACCAAAAGAACAAATCCTAAAGCATCTCTTTCAAAAAGCAAAATCACAAAGCACGATTGTCGTACGAGAGGTCGATATCGCAGTTCGTGATATCCTTCAATGTCTTGATACGTATCATGATATTATATTGATAAAACAAGTCCGTCATAACCCGTTTCCCTTCCTTGAGCCGATAGGCTGGACTACGTTCTGTCTGAAAAAGAAATAAGGAAAATCTTTTAGCCACGCTTCCTCTACCCCAGGGTGTCAATGATGCAAATATCCTCATCAAAACAAGTGAACATCTTGAAACGACCAATACGTTTTCTCTTCAAATGGCGTTCGTTTACTTATTATGAGATGATTTGTTACGTGCTCATGTATGCAGGCGCGATTATGTTTGCCTATGGAATCCAACCGTACACAAATGAGACAATTGGACTTGTTTTTTTAACGGTTGCGACCCTGTACTCAGGGTTTTTTGCCGCTCTCATATGGAATGACATTACTGATAAGGATATCGATGTCGTTGTTCATCCGACACGGCCTATACCGGGCAGGCGCATCAGTCAATTTAGGTTCTTTGCTATCGCGTTAGCGTTTTCTGCACTAACGTTTTTTTTCGCTGTACTGACGAGTCTTTGGTGTCTACTGCTTGTTGGATGTAATGCGTTGTTTGTCACATTCCATAATAAATACCTTAAGAAAAAAGTAAAACTCCCTGCATATTCGGAGATCTTTACGCCAGTCCAATGGTTAACTGTACCGATATTCGGTTTCGTTGCCCTGTGGTCTACCTCTTCTTATGAAGGAGCCATAAACATCTCTCTGCCCCTGGTAGGGCTCCTTTCCATCAACACAGCGCATATCATCCCAATGGTGCTGCTTGTCCTTTTTTCCTATTTCGCAGATGATGCTCATGATCTCGCAGAAGGAATCAACGACGTGGAAGGGGACCGTAAACTTGGTGTGAGAACCTACGCTACCTCTTTTGGGGAAAAAACCGCTGCAAAAATCTCGTTTTTCATGGTCATCGTCGCAGGGAGTATCGGCGTGCTGCTTTGGCTGATGACACTTCTTTCTTTGATTTTCTTAGTCCCGTTTCTTCTCCTATGGTTCTACACCCTACATCAATCCTACCCTCTTATAAAAAGTACCAATGAGTCCCAGCGGAGAGAACAAGCGAAAATCGTCGGGAAAAAACAATATGACTTCCTCCTCTTCAGCTTTTCCTTGATTTTCCTTGATGTGTCCTTCCAGCTTTTAAACGCGTATTATCTGCACTTTGCTACTGTAATTGTTTAACCAGAAGTGCCATCTGCGCCCACATCCGATTCTCTGCTTCATCGATGATAACCGATTGTGGACCGTAAGCCACGTCCTTTGTGACTTCCTCACCGTAATAGATAGGCATGCAGTGCATGAAGATTGCATCAGGTTTTGCTTTGTTCATCACTTCCGGTGTTATCGTGTATTTCTTTAGGTCTGCTAGCCGTTGCGCTCGCTGGTCATCATACCAAAAGGAAACCCAGGTGTCCGTAGCTACCACATCTGCGTGTGCCACTGCTGTGATGTTGTCTGTGATTGTCACCCTATGGTTTTTCTTTGCTGCTATCTCTCGTGATTTTAAAACATAGTCTTCTTTTGGCCAGTATCTCTTTGGAGAAATCACGGTGACGTTCATGCCTACACTGCTGCATCCAAGTAGGTAGGAATGTGTAAGATTATCATCCCCATCGCCGATAAAGACAAAGTCTAGGTCGTGTAATCGTCCTTTTTTTTCCTTTATGGTCATAAGGTCAGCAAGGATTTGACAGGGATGTTCGAACCGATCTAAGCCGTTGATAACAGGGATTGTCGCGTGCATAGCAAGTTCTTGGAGGTTCCTTTCATCAACCGCTCGGTACATGATCCCATCAGCATATCGAGATAACACCAGTGCAACATCCTTTGCTGATTCTCGTTTTCCGATCCCTAACTCCGCCCCTGTAAGGAAGATCGCATGACCGCCAAGAAGCGTCATACCGACCTCAAATGACACCCGTGTTCTGGTTGAGGCTCGCTCAAAAATCATGACAAGGGTTTTTCCCTCGAGATACCTGATGTTTCTCCCTGCTTTGACATCTTGTTTCAATTGAATACCAAGGTCGATGATCTCCTCGATTTGATCCTCGACATCAAGAATGGAGAGCACGTTTTTTTTCATAGGATAGAGCCTAGGAAACAACCTTGAGTATATTAAAATTTTCACATCGCCTCTTTTTCCCTACTGTATCTTTGAGGAAGCGATTCGTTGCATATGTATTTTTATTCTTGGTCTTGGAGCAAGCTGCAGATGTGCGATGATGTTCTTTCTAAAAAAATTGGATTCAAGAGTAACAGACACCCCAACGCCAGTGGGCGGCAGCATGAGATTAATGGTAAGGACATTATGGCCTAGCACCGAAAGCTCCCGTTGTGGCTCTATTTTGCAGACTCCTTGGAGAGGAATGGTCTGTGCTCCATCGTCGTATGTTCCTTTGATAACTCCAGGGGCTTCACAGATGGCAAGACCGGTATAGAACTTCTCTGCTCTGACAGATCGGACGTATTCTCTGCTATCATTGGTCATCGAACAGGTGAGACGCAGTGTTTCGTTTCCTTTCGTTGCAGTCAGGTGTAGTTCGGTAGGATAATAGAAGTCATGGTACTTGGCAGAGGTGATTTTGGTGTAATGGAACGTGATGTCAGAGAATTCCGTATAGTGTTTCCCGTCTTTTGTAAAGATAAGGATTCCTGCGGCAGGACCATCCATAATCCAGAACATCGCGTTCCCATAAAAGATGGTCCATCCGTTGTCAAACAATCCCCAGACCCAGTCATATCCAAGAGGATTGTTCTCGGTGCTCAACAGTATTTTTCTGGGGATTCCTAATGAATGATGCTGAAGCCACCAGAACCCGAGTTTTTTATACACCCAGATGGTTTTCAGAAAGCCGGAGATTGTTGCAAAGGGATGCTCATAATCAAAGCTCCCCCAGACATGTTCGAAGAAACCATCCCCTTGAATCGTGAATGATTTTCCCTTAATTTTCATAGTCCCAGAGATTTTTGTTTTCGGGATGAACCCGTATCGGTAGAACCCTATTCCCATTGGCAACCACCCATGGGTAACGTCTTGGGCTACCCAATGGGGAAAGGAGTCTGCATGGGACGTACAATCAATCTCAATGTCATGGTCAGGGTCACTGAAGTGCATCTGGTAGGTAGGATATGATCCTTTCATGTATGAGTCGCCATGATGCACATCAAAGGTCTCGCTATTTGACTGTAACCGGGCATCCGGCGTTCGGACATAGTAAATGTATTGTGTGTTTGTATCTTGGTCAAACAAAGTCATATTGCATACAACGCCACGATGCTTTTTATCGACGAATCCTTCGCTGAATGCGACCTTAAGACTCCATCGTTTTTTATCTTCCTGCGAGACGAAAAACGCCTCTGTTGCCCACCATTCAAGGATTCGGGATGCGTCTCCTCGTTCATCTTGAGTGGTCCATGGGTTGAGCGTCTGATGTTTCTGTTTCATTTTTCAAGAACAGCTATTCTCTTTTGCTTTTATATAGTTTTTACATTCTCTGATGAACAGAGGTCTTAAAAGTTTAAATGCAATGATGCTGATTCCTCATTGCTCATGAGGATGTAACACGTGCCCCTTGCACCCCTGTTGAAAACTAAACTGTTTGCTCATTTTGAGACCATGAGGCCGTATACGCTGTTCTGGTGTGGGCTTGTCAGTCTTCTCGGAGCCTGCCTTATGAATGGAGATATTCCTCCTCTACGTGTTTCCCTGCTTGTTTTTTTTATCCCGATTTTTGGGTGGATCGCAGGGCTGTATCTCGCAGATTACTTTGACAGGTCATTAGACACTATACAAAAACCGCATCGACCAATTCCCTCAGGAAGAATATCTCCTCGTGAAGCCTTATGTGTTGGTGCATTGTACGCATCACTTGGATTGGGACTTACTTTTCTGCTGCCATTGGTTAACCTCTTCCTGGTTTTCCTTGCTGGTCTTCTTGTGTTTTTGTATGCGAAATTCACAAAAGCCCAGGGACTGCTTGGGAATTTCAATCGCGGTGCGATGACCGTGGTTACCTATCTGTTCGGCGTTTTTTCACTCTCCAATTTTTCGTCTATTCCAGTTACGCTTTGGCTGCCTTGTGTGGTGTTTTTCTTCCATGATACGAACAGCAACATCATTGGGGCTATTCGAGATGTACATGGGGATACGAGTGGGGGGTACGCGACCACCCCGGTTCGATACGGGATTTCCCGTACTCTTCATATCTCCGTGTCTTTGAGCCTCGTGTACCTGCTAACCACCTTTGGCTTCTATTTTTTCTCTGCCATACTTTCCCATCCTCTCTATTTTCTTATGCTCCTCTTCATTGGCATACTGATTCTGTGTGCGATGTACCTGATCTTATTTACCATGGGTAGTGCGCTTACCCAGAGGCAATCACTGCATGCCCATGAACTCTTCATTGCAGAGCGCATCATCTTTGCATCCGCCTTTATCGTTGGAACAGCCAGTGTCCCTCTTCTCTCGTTTTCCATTTTTCTTCTCTGCCTTGTGGTAACCCTTCTCTCCCAACATCTTTTACGAGAACGATATGAGTTAACCTAGAGAGTATGAACTGTCTCGTCACAGGAGCCTCCGGCTTCATAGGATCCATGCTGATCAAACGACTTGTTCAGAAAGGTCATCAGGTACGAGCTGTTCTTCATACCACTCCACCACAGTATCACGACAGCCAGGTCGACTATGTCACTGCTGATCTGACCATCCCATCGTCAGTTTCCGGTCTTGTTCACGACTGTGATGTCGTCTTCCACTGCGCAGCCCTTGTAAAGGATTTCGGGTCAAAAAAAGACATCATGAACGTCAATCTCAATGGAACACAGAATCTAGTAAAGGCGTGTGAGAAAAAGGTACAACGGTTTATTTTCCTTAGTCATCTTCACCATATATCAACAAAAAAAATAGGAAGCTACAGCCAGTCAAAAGCACAAGCAGAACACTATCTCTTACAGAAATACCATGACGAACACTTCCCCGTAGTTATCATCAGACCAGGAAATGTATACGGACCTGGCGCGACACTATGGTGCCTTCGCATACTGAAGGCGATCCAGCAGGATCGCATCGCCTTGATAGACCATGGAACCGGACTGTTCCTTCATACCTATATCGACAACCTTCTGGATGGTCTTCTATCCGGCCTCGTCGCATCAGACATCGAAGGGGAAGTCATTGATATCACTGACGGGGATAACACCACAACATGGAAAACCTATCTCAATGACCTTGCAGCTCTCGGGGGAAAACCACCAATTACTCGCACTATCACAAAAACCACGGCTATTCTCATCAGCCGATATATGATGATGCGATACCACCTTTTCCATAAAGATCCTCTCTTTACACCAACTGCGGTTCGCATTTTCACAAACAAACACAGCGTCTCAATTGAAAAAGCAACAAGGCTGTTAGGCTATTTCCCATCGATTGACTACACTGAAGGAATGAAACGGATGGCGCTTTGGTTAAAAAACGAACAGTACATTTAAGAAAATATGTATGTTTAAAGAAATGGAAGATCATTTCAAAAACAAAAGAGTACCTCCTATGTCAAACAGACTGCTTGAGCGGTTATTTTCAACGATTCAAACGATTGTCTTTAAAGAAATTGGGAAGAAGATCACAACAAACGCCTTGAAAAACATCATGGATCTGTTCTTTATTGTATTTGAAAAAGTAGGATGCAAATTTGAGGTCATCTCTGACATCTATTTACATCTGTATAAGGAGATTGTTTCCAAAGAAGTCATCATGGCACAAATCTCTTCGAAGGACAGGGTCCTTGTCATTGGAAGTGGATCTTTGCCAGCGACACCAGTACTTATCGCACAGAACACCCAGGCACAGACCACATCCATTGATAAAGACTGCAACGCGGTCAAGGAGGCGGCACAGTATGTGAAAAACCATCATCTTGAACAGATCCTGACGATAGAATGCGCTGATGGGACTATGTATCCTCTTACGCAGTTCACGATCATCGTGGTTCTGTACGGGGTAAAGAAACCAGCAGAGGTACTCAGGTATCTTGGCAGTCATATCAATCAAGACACCCGCGTCATCTATAGAACCATCACCGATTCCAAGGGAACAATCACAGATAAAACACTAGATCTCTCAGCATATTTCCACATCAATGATCGTGTCCATAGCGAGGATTTGGGGTCGTTTGATTCATTTCTGTTAACAAAAAAAGAACTCTCTTGATTTTACATCAGAATTTAAAATCTCTTTTGTAGTAACGACGGAACGTGTAGTTCGTACCCGCAGGAAGAATCGCTGCGGTGCTTCTGACAAGTGCAAACGTCCGAACAGCACGCTGGATGACATCAGGTATGCTGTAAAATCGTTTTGCTACCTTTCGCGCGCCTTCGAATAGCTCCTGTTCTGTCATATGCAAGGGTTTGAACACCACGTCAACCTGGTTATACCGCGTCCAATCTCTGCTCGTGATTCTCCCTTCACGCTCTAAGCGATCATACAATGGTGTACCTGGATAAGGTGTCAGGATGTTAATCTCCACGGCGTCTAGCTCCCATTCATACATCTTCTCCAGGGTCAGATCAAAGATGTCAGGGGTGTCCTGGTCAAAACCAAAGATAATACCCCCTTGAACCGCCATCCCATGTTTATGCAATCGTTTAATGGTCCGTTTAAAATCCTCTACCTTATTGACTGTTTTTTTAATCCCGTTCAGCGACTCCTGGCTTACCGATTCAAACCCAACGAACCACTCCACACACCCGGAGCGTTTTGCAAGATTTAGAAAGTCATCGTCGACTTTCCCAAGCACATTCGAGTTTCCGTTTGCGACCCATCCTTTTCGTACCTTTTGTCTGATAAGCTCCTTGAAAAGTTCCCGTGAATACAGCGGGTTGACTGTAAGACTTGGGTCATGGATAATATAGACCCGATTTGGCATCTGTTTGATTTCTTCAACCACGTTTTTAACCGGACGCTGTTTCACACCATGTTTACAGAAACTCGCAATCGCACAGAATTCACATTGATTCGGGCATCCTCTCGTCGATTGCACCGCACCAAGCAAGGGGTTCTGACGAATGAGATCACGCCTGATCGGGGGAATCGCTGCCATATCAAAGTCAGGGCTTGGCCCGTAAAATTGTTGTAACATTCCTTTCTCAGCATCAGCAATAAGCGTTGGCCAGGTTGCTTCAGCTTCCCCAAGAACGACACAATCAGCATGCTGTATTGCCTCCTGTGGCATCGCAGTCGGATGATACCCACCCAGTACCACTTTTTTCCCTCGTCTGCGGAACTCGTCAGCAAGCTCATAGACATGTGGTGCGGTCATCGTGTAACTTGTTATCCCGATAAGATCAGCGGGTTCATCAAGATCGATATCCTCATAGTTTTCATTGACTATTTTCACGGTATGATGCTGTGGGGTGATTCCTGCAAGATGAGGAAGCGTGATAATAGGATACCCAAACAATATGGAGCTCCATGAGCCCTTATCAGTATACGTCGTCGCCCCATGTTCGATTCGTGGAAACACAAGTAATATGTTCATGATACCTGTCTAAGATAACAAAAGGCTGTTTTAATATTTGCTCTTTGCTGTTGATAGGTAAAATTACGGCAGGTCTTGTTCCCCAGGGCCGGTGTAATCATAGTCAATCGTAAACATCTCACGCATCGGTTTTTCCTCTGTCTGCTCCTCGTACACCTGTGCGGTTAACCCTGCTACCCTGCCGAGTAAAAAGAAGGCTTTCCCAAGCTGCCAATCAAACCCCATATCGGAGACGATTGCAGCAATTGCGCCATCCACGTTAATAGGCAGTTTTTTTCCTTGGGATTTTTCTAAAGCAGATTCAATTGCCTTGGATAAAGCGACATGGTCGTGTGCAATTTTTAGCTCTTCTGCTAGCTCGAATAAGCGTGTGGTACGAGGGTCCTTTGTATGAATCCGATGACCAAACCCAGGGATCCGCTTCTTCTGAAAATTGCTTTCTTTAACAAGAGTTGCTGCGACCACTTCAATAGGTATTTCCTCTTTTTTCATTCGCAACACGCCTTCCTGCAAGAATCTTGCTCCTTTTTCTATCGCACCACCATGAGCATCACCAATGGATAGAATCCCTGCGGCCACCGCAGTCGGTAGCGGTACTCCTCCTGAAGCGACGGTCCGTGAGGCAATAGATGACGGAGGCGTGATTCCATGGTCAATACATGCGGTAAGAATCGCATCCATCATGCGCCCATCCTCCTTTGAGGGGAGTCTCCCTTTCAAAAGCAGATACACTACAGAGGCGTACGGGATATTCCCGATGAGATCCTCCTGTCGGTATCCTTTGGTCACGATATGATTCGGTTCTATCTTAGAAATCGATGTTTTCCATCTCATGATTTCTCCTCTTTTACAATCCGTACCATGTCAAGGATCGTCCCATCAAACCATTTGATAATCCCGATGATCTCCTTCCCAAGAAAAGGCTCCTGTGGCGTCCCGGTCGCATCATACGCCATGTTCTGTAACTCCTGGATTGGAACTGTTGGGATTATACCTTTGATTTTCCCAAGAAGATCTGTCCGTATCGGGTTCATCGCGATACCATGGTTTGTTACAACGGCATCAATCACAGACCCTGGTGTGGTGATGGTGGTGACATTCTCCCGGATGATAGGGTTTGTTTTTCTAAAAATCGGGGTGGTGATTATTGTAAGGGTGGAGCCTGCAGCGGTATCCTGGTGGCCTCCTATTCCATGTAAGAGTCGGCCATCGCTATGGGTGTTGACGTTGACGTTGTAATGGACGTCAACCTCGGTAGCCCCCAGAACCACGACATCAAGACTATCAGCAGTGCGTCCTTTTGATGTCGGATCAGCATAATGACCGATGTCTGCAGGTATACCAGGATCGTTTTGGATGAAACGGATTGATTCGGTATCAAATACCTGGGAGTAGTATATTTTCTTCACATGACCTGCTTTGTAGATATCGATAATGAATTTCGTCAGCCCCCCGGTGGCGCATGCTGCAACAACGTTTTTCTCCTTAAGTCGCTCCCCAAGATATTTGAGAGCGGCAAGGGAAATCCCCCCTGCTCCTGACTGAAACACCATTCCATCTTTGATTAGTCCTGCTGCGTCCATGAGGTCGACGCATTGGCGGGCGATATTCAGTTTCTCGGAATCATCGGTGATTTTCAAGGATCCTGACACGATTTGGTTTGGATCGCCGATTCGGTCGACCTGCACCACATAATCCACGTACCGCTCTTGGATCTCCTGGGGGTTACAGGGGTACTCCACGATAGTGTCTGTGACAACGATGACATGTTTTGCGTTCATCGCGTCTATCTGAGAATATGAGATGGGACCAAATGCGCTTTCACCCAGCAGACCGGTGCAGTTGCCTTGCTCATCAGATGCTGACGCGGCGATGATTGCGACATCAATAGCAAGTTCCCCTGTTTTCACCGCACCCCATCGTCCTCCATGGGAGCGAAGGATAACTGGGCTTCTCAAAGGGTGCTTGGAGACGTAATCGCCGACAGAATCATTAAGACTTCCTTCAATTCGGCTGACCACTCCCTCTTTAATAAAATCAATCACTGGTTTATGAACCGTAAATAGCGCGGTCTGTGCAAGACGGATGTCTTTTACCCCAAGGTTTTTAATCGCATCAAGCGTCTGGTTGACCACGAAATCACCGTTGCGGAGCTGATGGTGAAACGATACTGTCATCCCGTTTTTTAACAGGCAGTTCTGCAATGCCTTTTCAAGGGTTGTAAGCTTAGATGCAAACCCGTACTTGCGTGCCCCTGAAAACGGTTTGAATGTCCGATCCCCGATGGTTGTCTCAACCATTCTACCAGCGGCGTTCTGTACTTCCACCCTCTCACTTCCGTTTTTTGATTTCAAAATCGATAAAATCACAATGATGGATGATGATTGCCTCGGCCGTCCGGTTCATGGTGTCGCCCTCATGAGAATGCGCGGCGATGATATGGACGACTTCCCTAGGCAGGTTGCATTCTTCAGCGAGCTGAGCGCCAGCTGCAGGATGGCGAATTTTCTGTCCAAATGTACTCTTTACGATTTTTCCATTCTTCATCTCATACTCTAAGAGTTTCCCGACATCATGAAGCAATGCCCCTGCGATCACATGGTCTTTGTTTAGCGGCTCGTCTCGGGTATTTGCCACATTCCATGCAAGCGCTGAAATCCTTCTTGTATGATCTATTAGAAGACCTGAGTTTTCAAATAAAAGGGTAAAGGGAATATCCTGAAGGTTCGTCCAGCCACCGCGATCAGCAGCGTTTTTCCATACCTCCACTACTTGACTTCTCAAATCTTTATCCTTTATTAAGGTAAGCTCCACAAAATACTTCTCGATATCGCGTTTTTCTATCATAGAACGCCTCCGCGTATGATTGAGGTAATTGGTGATTGTATTAATAAAAATATGCGCGTGGGGAAAATCGGTACTGATTGTACAAGAAACTATTAATATTCATCCATAAGAAACCCCTTATAGCGATATCGTTTGGTGGAGAATGAAAATCAAGCAGATAGATACAATCATCATCGTAGTACTCATCGTAGTCACGATGCTATTTTTGGTTAGGGCAGACTATATCAGCTCGATTCTCCCAGATGTTCATACTTCTCCCCCTGGAGATGATACGACTGTGGTTACGCCTCTGCCGCCTGAGAAACTACCAACTCCACCAACCTCTCTTATCCCTGCGTATCGACGTGATGTCTCTGCAGTAGACGAAGGTGCGCATTTCAGCAAAATTCGTATCTCTCGGGAATGGTGGTATTTTACTGCTGTTTTTAATGATAGCGTAAGTCAGTTGAAGGATTGGGTGGTTGCGGTCAGCTTCAACCATATGGCACGTGGTGACCTGCTTGGAACCAACAAACCAGACTTGCTGGTTGTCAGCCTCCTTGGCAACAACAGTCAGACGTATGGTGGGATGATCAACAAGGAGCATTATCTGGGGATCCTTCAGGACGGTACTCTTGTTGCAGGCTCACCGGGAGTAAAGATCCAGTTTGAGAATTCCTGGGCGGAGGGTTCATTCCCTCGATGGCATGTCCATGCCGAGGATGCTGATATCGACCCTTCTGCTGAGATTGTTATTGATCTGGATTATACCGCATGGTCTCTGCCAGTTTGGACTCTTGGGTCCCAAGCGATCGACATATCGGATAGCGAGGTAGCAGGCTATGTAGTGCTCGGCTGTTCGGTCTCTGGCACGGTTACGATCAATGGTCAAACATACCTTGTCAGAGGGACAGGTTCCTACGAGCATTCCTGGACCCCAAATGCAATCACCAGGCTACTGATTGGAGGCTGGGACTGGTTCTCTCTTACAATGGAGAACGGATGGACCATATATGGAACAAATTACCTGCTTAATCCTCAGGTGATTTCTGATACATTGTCCAATGTGGATCCATTCGGTACGCTTCTGATTACGACGGATCGGGGAGAAACTGTGACGGAGTTAAAGGATGTGAACCTCAGAATAACGCAGAGAGACGAACATGTGTTTCCCTTGATAAAACTCCCATCTCTGTTTAGCATCAAGGCAGATCCAAGTATCAATCCGTTGTATGTGATTAGTCAATCCCTGTTGTATGGGACAAAAACAACATTGAGTGCAGAGCTTTCTATCACCCATTCGACTACGAAAATATGGAAGTTTCCTACCTATCTGGGGATGAAAATAGGGTATTGTATCATTGACGGGTCGATTTCGTGGACTGACAATGACGGTGACCATGAAATACCCATCTATGGAATTGGCGTGTCTTGGAACATGCGTGCGCTTTTGTAAATGAGTTAATGTACAACTTCCACCGTGGCATTATCCGCGTTTAACACAATGGTATCCCCGTCTTTGATTTGGTCGATGTCTATCTTATCAACGCAGGGGATCCCTGCAAGGATGACCCCGGTGGCGACAATGGTTTCTGTTTCTTTGTTGATGATCCCTTTCGGGGCGACACCGTTTTTTTGTAACCCATAGATGACGTAGGAACCGACGGTAGATCCTTTCCCGCAGGGAAATACAAGGATTTTGTCTTTTACGTTCTTTCCTTCAAGCGGATGACCTTTTTCGATGACGATGCCTGTTTTGATGTTGATGCCGCCGTAGAATCCTATAGGGTCTTTAGAGACTAACGCGGTCCCTGTGACGTTCCCAGGGGATATGGTTCGTCCTTTCATCATAATGCAGCCTCCAGGAGTTTCTCAAGGTTCGTAAAACACACATTTTGTTTACAAAATCCAGGGAGGTAGTTGCCTGCCTTCCCAGAATTGACCCCTGTTGTTTTGTATCCCATCTCTTCGATGGGTGAGACGACCATACAGGTGTCCGCAACGATATATCCTCCTGCGTTTTCAATAATCTCAGCATATCCCATACGTTCTGCTGCTTCCTTCATCATCCGAGAGGTACACACCCAGACCGGTTTGCGCAGTTTCCTTCCTTTAAGTTTCATAGCGACCGCAGAAATCTCTCGGAGAGATGCATGCGGACAGCCGAGGATAACGATGTCGGGTTCTTTACCAGTGTTGAGTTTCGCATACGCCTCGTCCAATTCTTTTTTTGTGACCGTGATGGTTTCAAGGTTGTCTTTCTTCACAAGATCTGCTTCTGGAGTGAGCCCTTCGACATGATACAAAGCGACCGCACCTGATGCGGCCATGGCTGCACCTAGTGCCTTGAGTTGGTCCGTGTCTGCATTTGTAATGCCGGTAAAGTAAGGGATCTTGTTTTTCACTTGTTTTCCGACATGATAGCCAAGAGCACCAAAGTCTGCATCAAAGATCAGATTGGTATCTATTTTTACTTTGATCGTCGGTTGTCTATTCTCCCAAAGATGAAACCCGTAGTTTGGTGTTTTACCTAGGATTGCGGCAGCAAGAGCAGATGGTCCTCCTTCCCTGTTTGTTCGTGCACCGATGACCGAGTTGGAAAACGAGATTGCTGACGATTCTGACCATGCGATGTGTTCACGGAACCTCGGGAGATTTCCTGCGAGATAAGGTGTGCAGGTCGCGGTGATGACAATACCCATACTTTTAAACGCATTCATGATGCGCAGCTGGTTTATCGCAAACTCCTTTGGGAAGTGAAGAGTCTCCCAATCCTCTAAATCCATCCCTGCAGGGTTAAGGAACGTAAGGACTTTTACCTTAGCTCCTTTACCTGCGAGATCCTCTAGAAACTCAGTTCCGGGGTCTGCGATGGACTTATAGGAGACGCCAGCGACTTGCACTGATCCTACCGGGATCATCTTGTCAGCACCATAGATATCACCCAGCTGAACAAGCAACCGAAGCATACGTTCTGGGACTTCACCGTGTTCGCCCTGAAGTATTGATTCTTCCTCTTTTGTCAAATACATATCCTGATAACCCCTGTATGGACAGGGTTATATGCTTGGATTATTTTAGTGTTTTTGTTTAAAGACCCAAGCAGTTACTCCTTGTTGCATGTAAAGAATGTCCTGACAGACGATCTAAGAAGGCATCCCCGAAAACCACTGCTTTTTATAAGAAGCAAAAAAAGCTTCCAGTTGTTTCTTTCAAGAAAAAATCCTTACATCGTTTAATGTTTCATATCAATTTGATACTCAGATTTTTTTCACTAACTTCCTACAATTCTCAACAAGCTGATCAATTTCCTTTGTTGTTGCATGATCAACATGCACACCGCCGATTGCAACCACCTTTTTGTTGTATTTTTTACATGCTGCCTGTGCAATCGGCTGTAAAACGATGTCATCATAATGTCCGGTCAACCGAATCGCTTTTACTTTCATACCCGGCTGTGCAATTACCACGCCACCGACATGTGGCTGCTCTCCACCGCCAAGAAAATAAACCAAGTCATCGCCGATATGATGGCGATGCAGCCAAACCGTATATCTTCCTCTACCGGATGTAATCATCAAGGTTCACTTTTTGGTACTTCACAATCTCATACTTGCTTTTATCCACATCAAATGGGATTGTTGCATCCACACCAACCTTATCTGTTAACGCCTTCTTTCCTTCCTCCTGTTTGGATGACGGATCAAGGGAACTACCTGGTTGATCCAGCTTTACTACTAAATCCTTTCCACCCTGAAAACGGGTTGCTATTGCCCATTCCACTGCATTTGGATTATATATGTCAACATCATCATCGATGATGACCACATGCTTCATGCTCTTGTGACCCTTGAACGCTGCATCAATCGCCTTCTTCCCATCATCAGGATTCTTCTTCTGTATTTGTACGATTCCATGTAGCCATGAGCCGCCACCCATGCTGACTAAAACGTTTTTGCAGCTCGCAACCTTACTGACTTCATCATAGATAGTCGGTTCCTTAGGCATCCCCATGAGAATCTTATGTTCAAGCCTTCCAGGAATTAACACCTGATACAGCGCATCCTTCCGATGCGTGATGCAATCAATCACAAACACCGGCTCCTTACGTTCGAAATCGCGAGTCTCAGTGAGATCCACGAATGGCCCCTCCTGGTCCACCTCTTTTGTAAGTCGTCCCTCGATAACAAACTCGGACTCCGCAGGGACCTCAAGGTCCTTGGTTTTGCATTTCACCATCTTCAGAGGAAACAGCGTATTTGCGATGGAAAACTCATCAACACCTGACGGAGGACCAAGCGATGCAGCAATCATGATTGATACTGAATTACCGATGCATACCGCCATCTCTAGATCACCGGTAATCTTATCATAGGTGGTACGTGTCTGACGACCTTTGATTAAACGAGCAGTGAATCGGTTTGTCCCTCGTTCCATCAATCGATGATACGACACGTTCCGTCCTGTCTGCGGGTCTTTGATGGTCGCAACTGTCGCGGTCGCATACCGCCCGCCATCACCAGGTAAATGAGACAGCAATGGCAGTTTCCCAATATCAGGATTCTTCATAACTATCTCCTGACACGGACCCTTATCGACGATCTCGGGAACTGTCGGATGACGCAGCGCATCCACCAATTTGCTCAGCAGTCTTTCCTTTGTCGTCCCAAGCCCCTGCGCGATGATATCACGATCAGAGGTAATCCCCCCAAAAACAGAGAAAGGATATCCTTTCACATGCTCAAAAATCACAGGTTTCTCATTAAGAGTATACAGGATATTAGCGATTTCATAGTCTACAGAGACTTCTTTTTTAATACGAACAAGTTTCCCCTGCTCTTCCAGCTGCTTAAGAAACGGTCGAAGATGCATAGCTATTCCACACTCTCACGCGACGCCCCAATAACGGTTTTAACGGTCTGAAACCCTTCCTTCTCAATCGCAGTCGCGACCTTATTTTGTAATTCTTTCCCGGGTGTTAACGCAATCATGTTGCCCCCCAGGCCACCTCCCGTAAGCTTCGCACCAAACGCACCAGCCTCACGGGCGACACTAACAAGAAAATCTAATTCACGTGAGGACACCTCTATCTGCTGCAGCAGTTTATGATTCTCGTTCATCAATTTGCCAACGTCCTGCAGCGATCCATCGTTAATCGCCCGTTTCGCAAGATACGCAATGTTCTCTGCACGATTGAAAACCTCCTCGTACTTCTTTGGGTTTTTCTCCTTACGCTGTCTTACTCCTTCTACTGCCAGTTTCGTATCAGTCACTTTCCCGGTGTTACCGATAACAATTTCAACAGGACTTGACAACGCTATTCGATCGATAACGTTATTTTCCCCTTTCTGGAACCAGATTAATCCTCCATACGTAGATGCGGTGTTGTCCACACCGGATGGCGTTCCGTGATATCCCTTCTCGCCTTCGTAGGCGATTTCATTGATTTCATCATCAGATAAACTCAACTCAAAATATTCAGCAAGCGCACGCGCAACTGCGACACAGGAGGCAGCAGATGCACCAATCCCGCTTGCGGCGTACAGATTTCCCTCAAGAGTGATACTAATCCCATTCGTAGAGAAATCCAGACCCATTTTCTTAAATATAAGCGCAAAGGATTCCTTCTGTTGCGCAAGCTTATCTTCCTTATATTTTGGTGTTGCCGGTCGCTTGTCTGTAAGGATGAACCCTGCTTGATTATATGGTTCGACTTTTGCCACCGTATAGTTCCCAATCGCAGACACAATCGATGGAATCCCATACACCACAAAGTGTTCATTAAACAAAATAGCCTTTCCGAAACCGATGCCATGACCTTTCTTCATACACTATCCCATAGCGTTCATAGATGGATGAGTCACAATACACGATAAGTATATTATTTTTATGGAATTACCCGCTTTCCCGCACCACATCGGTGCAATACCGTTTTATAGAACAATGCCGGCAACGCATTGGATCATTGTGATTCCTTTTGACAGTCCCACTTCGTAAAGAAGCTCTCATGGTTTTCATCACAGATTCAAGCTCAAAGCGTAATTTCGGATTAAACGCAATTGAAAAAGGTACATTGTTATATAGTAAAATGCCCTCTGGAACAAATATACCTGATGCGTCCTCAAGAATCTGACAATATGCAGCAAGCTGGAACACTTGGCTTTGATGCGGATACCTACCCCCTCCTGATTTTACCTCCACGGGGATGTAATGGTTGTGTTTTTTTATAATGAAGTCAGGTTTTCCAACAAGCTGAAAACGATTTGAAAAGAGTGGTTTTGCCGGGATATTTAAATCAGAATACAGAATCAGACCCTCAGGGAGCCCGTATGATTTTCTTTCTTTTCTCACACTGAACCGCACCCAATATGCATACATAAGAAAAATAAGTGCAGCAGATATAAATAAAAATCCAAAAACAAGGATATCTACAGGATCACCTCCAGAAAAATGAGAAAAATCGCTAGACACAATATTACAAAACCAACGAGTGCATACCATCGTGCATACCGTAACCGTATCTCAAGCCCCTCGATTGTGTTTCCCAGACTAATATGCACCTGTTTCCCGTGTTCAAGGAACGGAGATTCAGCCTTATACCCACAGCGCTGCAACAACCAGGCATATGAACAGTACATGTATTGGCCGATTTCAGAGGCGCTTATCACGTCAGATTTCTGTTGTACCTTTGTTTTTCCCATCGATTTTCGTGATAGCGCAACACTATTTATAGCTACACGGGGGATGACCGAAACAACTCCAAAGGGTTATTTGGTTTTTCCCAAACGTTTTCAGACACTATATAAACTCCAACAGATATAACAGGAAAATAACACTAGATAATGATGTGATTGGTATGGAAAAGAAAATAAAACAAGTAACAGGAATCTTTCTGGTAAGCCTACTGGTGTGCGCAAGTCTTGTGGCCATTATTGCATTCTCGCCACTTGATAAGGGAGCTTACACATATGAACTTGATACATTCGGATCATATGATGAACTACTTTCTTTCCTGCAGGAACGATTTGAATCAGCGGCAAACCAGGGACGCTATTATGACTCGATGAACATCCTGTTCGCCAAATCAGAATCAGGAGCTGCAGATGATGGATCGTTAGGTGGTGAGGCGCCTCCATCCTATTCAACGACCAACGTGCAGGTCGCTGGTGTTGATGAGCCTGATATTGTGAAAACCGATGGGATCTACCTTTACGTGGTCGCCAATCAAACGATCTATATTATCAAGGCATATCCAGTGTTCGATGCAACGATTCTTGCTCAGATCCGAGTAACAAATGTCAGCATCAGTAACATCTTCATCCGTGATAATAACCTGGTGGTGTTCGGTAACACCGGAGGTTTTTACGGCTATCCTCTTCTAGAAGATGGCTTAAAGGAAGATGAAGGACGACTTGGTATGTGGTGGGGCGGTATCCAACAGACCGTTATTAATGTCTATGATATTGGTGAACGGACAAATCCAACCCTGGCTAAGGAAATCAGAATTGATGGTGGATACTTTGATGCCCGTTTGATTGATGAGTACGTCTACGTGGTCGCAACAGAGTACACCTATCAAATCTTCTATGCTGTTGATGAAAAGAACTACACCCTTTCCATCCCTCAGATATGTATCGATAATATCAGTGAAAACATCTCTGCACAGGACATCTACTATGTCGATGTCCCGGAAATTTCTGATACCATGACCCACGTGATTTCACTAAACCTTGACACCAAGGATGTTGTGCAGAAAAGCTTTCTGCTCGGCAGCTCACAGACGATGTATGTGTCAAGACACAGTATTTTCCTAGCATCGGTCCATTACCCGTACTATCCTCTGTTACGAGAAGATGGTAGCACCTTTTCAACAAACAACGAAGTGATTACTATTCTGCATAAAATCTCTATTGATACCGGGGATATCGCATACATCGCGCAAGGAAAAGTACCTGGCTATATCCTAAATCAGTTCTCAATGGATGAATTTAATGGTTTCTTCCGGATCGCCACCACCTCGGGAAACAACTGGATGGAAGGTTCTCAGACCCAAAACAACATCTACATCCTTGACGAGAACCTCAAACAAGTTTCCAAAATCGAGAATATCGCACCTGGTGAATCCATCTACGCAGCTCGGTTCCTTGGGAATCGCGCGTACCTCGTAACATTCGTCCAAGTTGACCCGCTCTTCACCCTTGATTTATCTGACCCATACAATCCACAGATACTTGGAGAGCTGAAAATCCCTGGATACTCAAATTACCTACATCCCTATGATGAGAACCATATCATCGGCATCGGAAAAGAAGTTGATTCAACGAATTTCACGTTCGCCGCGATTCAAGGTCTTAAAATCGCCCTGTTTGACGTCAGTGACATTGAACAACCAAAAGAAGTCGCAAAAGTCGTCATCGGCGACCGTGGGACCGACAGTCCAGCGCTCTACGACCATAAAGCATTCCTCTTCGATAGAGAAAAGGAACTGCTTGTCATCCCTGTCAGCCTCTATGAGATTACGCAGGAGGTCAAAGACCGATACATCGAAAGTCAGGGAATGGAACCTCTGTACGGTGAATTTACATTCCAGGGAGCGTATGTCTATCGGCTCAGCCTTGAGACTGGTTTTGAACTTAGAGGCAGAATCACCCATCAGACGTCGGAGCAGATGCAATATCCAGAGGATTACTATTGGTACTGGGGAATGTCCAATACAGACATTACCAGGACGTTGTATATCGCTGACATCCTGTACACGATTTCAGATTCGATGGTAAAGATGAACAACCTTTCGGATCTTAGCGAAATCGGAAGCATCGACCTCTCCTAGTTCATACTCACACACTGGTGAGAGAGGGAAGCTTTTATTTCATCCTCCTTCTCCTCCCGTCTTCCCTCTCCTCTCACCTTTCTCATTCTTTTTATTACTTAAAAGGGAAGAAATTTTTTTGGTGTGTTCGTTCTAAAAATACACGGAAAACCTATTAAATAGTAATGGATGGAGGGACATAAGGGTCTATCATGACTGCAATAGTAGGTATACGACGAGAGGATAAGAACCGCTGGGAAAGAAGAGTTCCACTGACCCCAGACCATGTGCGTGAGCTACAAAAAAAACATGGGATTAAAACTGTAGTTCAACCATCGGTCATCCGTGTCTTCCCTGATGATTTGTATCGGCTGGTTGGTGCCCAGGTTCAGGATAATCTGTCGCCAAGCTCTGTCGTGTTCGCAGTAAAGGAAATTCCTACTGACCTCTTTGAAAATGGAAAGACCTACGTGTTTTTCTCCCATACCATCAAGGGACAGAAGCAGAACATGCCGATGTTGAAAAAAATGATGGCATTGGGTTGCACGTTGATTGATTATGAACGGATCGTTGATGATAAAGGACGACGGCTTGTTTTTTTCGGTAGATTCGCTGGTCTTGCCGGTATGGTTGACAGCTTATGGACGTTAGGGCGCCGATTGCATTGGGAGCATATCGATACTCCGTTTAATGCGATTAGACAAACTATTCATTATAAGGATCTTACTGAGATCAAAGACCATTTCACTGCGGTTGGAGCGGATATAATGGCCAATGGGTTGCCTTCATTGTTGACACCGTTTATCATCGGTTTCTCCGGATATGGCAACGTCTCTCATGGTGCACAGGAAATCCTTGAGAGATTACCAGTACAAGAGATACAGCCAGGGGATCTTGCATCAGTATCTCGGAATCCCTCAGACAGAACCATCTACAAGGTTGTGTTCAAAGAGCAGCATATGGTAAAACCTGTTATAGCCGGCAAAGCATTCGATTTGCAGGACTATTACAAGAACCCTGAAGGATATCGTTCTGCATTTGACCAGTACGTACCATATCTTACCATTCTGATGAACTGTATCTTCTGGAGCAATCGATATCCACGTCTTCTGACCAAAGACTATATGAAAAAATCTTTTCTCATGTCAGAAAAACCACGTTTACGGGTAATAGGCGATATCAGTGCAGATGTTAACGGTGCGATTGAATTCACCGAAAAGACTACCTCCCCTGATACACCTGTTTTTGTGTACAACCCAATCAGTGATACAATCACGGATGGTTATACGGGAGACGGTGTGGTCGTCATGGCAGTGGATAATCTCCCCTGTGAACTACCCAAGGAATCTTCAGAATCGTTCAGTCAGACTCTCCTCCGGTTTATCCCAGGGATAATGAACGCTGATTTCACGGTGGATGACTTCAACATGGTTGCATTGCCAGATGAGATTAAAAACGCGGTAATCCTCTATCGAGGGAAGCTTACCCCAGAGTATCAGTACATCAACAAATATTTATAAGGTCATCTGTTTTGCTGCTTCAAACTTTGATAGAATCGGAGGCAACCTCATGAAGAAAATCCTTGTTCTTGGCGCAGGCATGGTGTCACGACCGATGATCCGGTACCTTTTAGGTCAACCTGATTTTCATGTGATTATGGCAAGCAGAACCGTCAGTAAGGCAGAACAGATGATCGATGGACATACGCAGGGAGAGGCGTTCTCATTAGATGTCACCGATGATAAAAAGGTAGATGAGTTTGTTTCCAAGGCAGATGTCGTGGTCAGTCTTTTACCGTACACGTATCATATAAAGGTCGCGGAAATGTGCATTTTGCATAAAAAGCACATGATTACCACATCGTATGTCAGCGATGCGATGCAGGCGCTTGATAAGAGAGCGAAGGATGCAGGGATACTGATTCTCAATGAATGTGGTCTTGACCCTGGCATTGACCATATGTCAGCAATGCGGATCATCCATGATATAGAAAAGAAGAAAGGGACAATCGTCAGTTTTAAGTCAAGCACTGGTGCGCTTCCTGCCCATGAGGCAAACACCAATCCATTTGGATATAAGTTCTCCTGGTCACCCCGTGGTGTTCTTCTCGCATCCCGGAATGCAGCGAAATGGCTTGAGAACGGAAAAGAAATCTCAATTCCTGGTGAACAGTTATTTGAGAATTACTATTTACAGGATATAAACGATGTCGGGACATTTGAGAACTACCCGAACCGTAATTCACTTCCCTACAAAGACATCTATGGACTGAAACATGCCAGAACCGTGTACCGAGGAACTTATCGGATGACAGGATGGTGTGAAACCCTACGTGCTATCGCTGCCCTTGGTTGGCTCCGTGAGGAACAACTAACGGGATTTACTGGAAAAACCTATGGTGATCTCACCAGATTTTTGATTGGTGCAAAACCAACAGATAATCTCCTGCAGAGTACAGCAAACCACCTTGGTCTTAAACCGTATGCAGCGGTTATCAAACGACTTGAATGGCTTGGTCTTTTTGGCGACAAACTGCTCCCTTTGGAGAAGAACAACCCTCTGGATTACCTTAACGTATTGACCCTTCATAAGATGTCGATGGATCAGCATGAGCGGGACATGGTTGTCATGCACCATGAATTCATCGCCAAGTATCCTACAAAAATGGAGTACGTCACCTCCACGTTGGTTGATTACGGCATCCCTGATGGGGACACTTCAGTGGCTCGTACTGTGGCGCTTCCTGCTGCTATCGCGGTAAAGATGATACTCCAGGAACAAATCACGCTTTCTGGTGTTCATATCCCGGTCGTCCCAGAGATCTATAACCCGATCTTAGATGAACTAGAGGACCTAGGTATCACATTTATGGAGAAGACCATACCCGTGGTCCAGTGATAGCTTTGTAAATGCTAATCAACCGATATCGTTTTATAACAAGGAAATATACCGCTCAATCAGAGAATACGCCTATTTTATAGGGGAATTGATTGTATGACGTTAAAACCAACAGAAGTTCATTCAACACTTGGAAAATATATGCTTGCAGACGGCTTTGACCTTGTCTTGGACCTGAAGAAAAGCAAAGGATGCAGGATCTACGACTCTCGGACTGGACGATATCTCCTTGATGGATTCTCGTTCTTTGCCACTGCACCGCTTGGATGCAACCATCCAGCGATGACAACACCGGATTTTATAAGAAAAATGGGAGAAATCGCGATAAATAACCCAACAAACTCTGATGTCTACACCGTTGAGATGGCTGAGTTTGTCGATGCGTTTGCCAAACACGCGATGCCCAGACACTTTCACCATCTCTTCTTTGTTGCCGGGGGTGCCCTTGCGATAGAAAACGGTATCAAAACTGCATTTGACTGGAAGATACGAAAAAACATAGAACGAGGAAACGGTAAGAAAGGCAGACAAGTGATTCATTTCAAAGATGCATTTCATGGTAGAACCGGATATACGCTTTCCATGACAAACACCTTTAATCAGAATAAGACAAAGTATTTTACGAAATTCACCTGGCCGCGTATTGACAACCCAAAGATCCGCTTCCCTCTTACGGATGAGAACATAAAGGATGTACAAGAACGAGAACAACATGCAGTCGCTCAGATAGAGGAAGCAGTGGCACACAACCCAGATGATATCGCTGCTCTCATCATCGAACCGATCCAGGGTGAAGGTGGGGATAACCATTTCCGTAAGGAGTTCTTCCAGCAACTTCGCAAGCTTTGTGATGACCATGAGATGATGTTCATCGTCGATGAGGTCCAAAGCGGTGTCGGGCTGACCGGCAGGATGTGGGCGTACCAGCATTTTGGTTTCGAACCAGACATAATTGCGTTTGGGAAGAAGACACAGGTCTGTGGCATCATGGTCAGTAACCGGGTCGATGATGTAAAAGACAACGTCTTTGTTGTCCCAAGCAGGTTGAATTCCACTTGGGGTGGAAACCTTGTCGACATGGTCCGCTGTCAGAGATACCTCGAGATCATCCAAGAAGAAAAGCTTGTGAAAAACGCAGAGATTCAAGGCAAACGTCTGCTTCAGGGGTTAGAGGAAATCGAAAAGAAGTATCCACAGAAGATTTACAACGCACGCGGACGAGGCTTGATGTGCGCGTTTGACCTTCCCACATCTGAAAAAAGAGATGAGCTTCAGGGGAGACTCTATGCCAATGGCCTTCTTGTTCTGACCTGCGGCTCTGTCACGATACGGTTTCGACCTCCGTTGAACATCACTTCTGAAGAGATTGACGAGGCGTTGGCGATCGTAGAAAAAACAGTGAAAGCGTTCTAACGGATCAGCAGGTCATTTTCTTCTTCATAAATCCTGCGATATCTTGTATGTTCTTTCGTTCCTGCTTAGTGGTGTCACGGTCTCGCACTGTTACCATATGATCCGTAAGTGAATCATGATCGACCGTGATGCAGAACGGTGTACCAATCTCATCCATCCGTGCGTATCGTCGTCCTATCGTCCCGCTTTCGTCATAGTAGGTCGCGATCCCCTCGTTCCTCAAAGAACCATCAATCTCTTTAGCAAGAGCGATAAGCTGATCATCACTGATTAGTGGAAAGACCCCGACTTTGATTGGTGCCACAAGCGGATTAAGTTTCAGAATCGTGTAATCCTCCTCTTTTTTCTTTCCCTCGACATAATTATGCTCAAGAAGGAAATAAAGAACCCGATCGATCCCATACGACGGTTCAATAACATGAGGGACGAATTTTTCCCCTGTCTGTTTTTCTTTTATTTCAACGATGTCGTAGTACTCTTTGGGGATATCGATGGATTCGCCATCGATCGTCACCGTGATGGTCTTCACCTCAGTTACATCCATCTGTTCTAGATGCTGCTTGATTTTGCCTGCTTTTCCTCCAAACCGTGGGCCAAGGATATTCATCTTAGGTACTACTTTTTTCACCAATAATTCACGAGGCTCCTCAAATGCTCGAAGTGCGTACATGTCGACACCGGAGGAGATAATATGCGCGTTGAGATCGTAGGCGGATCGGTCTGCGATTCCGACGCATTCTACCCATCCGAACCGTTCACTGTACAACTCTGCATCCCAGCATTCGGTCGCGTAATGTGCAAGTTCGTCAGCTGCATGTTTCCTGAAACGGAACTTTGCTGGGTCCACCCCTGCGGTGAAGAGAAACTCCTGGGTCAGATACATATAATACGCTAACGCCTGGTTGTTGATGATGTTCTGTTTCACTGCCTCTGCAACTGCGATGTTCCATTCTTTTTCATTGTCAAAAAGGATCAGCTCGTTGTCTTTTATCGTGTCAAAAGAGGGATGGGTCTTGTCCTTTGGATCGAAGAATACTTCTGCTTCTGCCATGCAAAACTCGCGTTGCCGTAGGGTTCCTTGTCGTGGGGAGATTTCATTGCGGTATCCTTTGCCTATTTGTACGACTCCGAACGGTAGTTTTTTCCGACGATGCTGATAGAGAAGATGGAAGTTTGTAAAAATCCCCTGTGCCGTCTCTGGCCGTAGGAACGCCTTACGTCCCTCTCCTACGCCGATCGTTGTTGAAAACATTAGGTTGACAGGACGGGCGTCCTGCAAATGGGCTTTACAGGTCGGACAGATGATCTTGTTTTCCTTGACCGCATTTTCGATAGAGGTCCCCTTGTCGATGATATCCTCGACCTTATAGGATCGGTTGCAATGGCTGCAATCAACCGTGAGATCGGTAAACTCCTCCACATGCCCGGATGCTTTTAACACCTCGTATAGTGTAATGGTCGGAGTACTTATCTCAACACAGTTATCCTTAAGCAGAAAGAACGTTCTCCAGAGGTTCTCGACATTGTTTTTCAACTGTGAGCCAAGTGGTCCGTAATCGTAGAACCCTGCGATACCCCCATAGATTTCAAAAGAAGGATAAATAAATCCTCTCCTTTTTGCTACCATCATGATTTTATCGTAAATATCTTGTGGCATCAGCGAAAATCTCCTACGCTAGAAAAAGGAAATTCATTTCGAGGATTTAAACATGCATGACATCAAATCGATATCGGTAACCATTCCTAGCAGTTTGTTCTCAGGGCTAACTACGGGAACATGGCTGATTTTGTTTTTTATCATCTTGCGTGCGATTTCAGAAATCGGGTCGTTCTTATACGCTTTGATGACATTTGTAATCATTATTTCTTTGACAGCGACTGGGGGGAGATCTACCTTTGTTGTCGAATAATACAGCCGGATTGTGTCCCTGATTCCTTCCCAGGTCCAATCATCCTCATCACCACCCATGCCAAGGTTGGTTTGCGATACACTTTCTTTGATGTGGCTAAGTTTGAAGAGGTCGCCTTCGCTGACGATTCCACCAAGTATACATTCTTTGTTTAGGATGGGAAGCGCAGTTTCACTGGTTACATTGATGATTTCCATGATAATTGTGATAGGAGTTTCCTCGTAAACCGGGACAAGGTTTCTTGTAAAATAGTTATCCACGATGTCATCATAGGAATCGTCTAGTACCGTAAGGATATCAGTAGGGCTGATGATGCCAATGAGATTTTTCCTCTTATCAACCACGGGGAGACCATGGATGCGATGGTCATAGAGGAGCTTTGCAGCCGCTGATAGGTTTTCATCTTTCATCACCGTGTATGGTTTTGTGCTCATAATCAACGCGATTTGTTCTTCATCAGGGTTTTTGAAAATGTCGGAACGAGTGAGAACACCTGCGACTTTCTTTGTATCTTTCTTTAGAATTGGCATCCCGGAGACATTATGTTTTGCAAGGGTCTTTAATGCCTCTCGTATAGTGCCTGGTACGTATCCAATAACCAGTTCTTTTGACATCGCGTTTTCTACTTTCATCATTGTTATCCCTCTCGTCCCTACCTATTTTGAGATGTATATGAGTTTTAAAGAGTCTCTCTCTAAAACAATAATATTTTCTGATAGGTCGCGACCCTGAATACAGTCATCTAAATTTAAAGCTTTCCTTGGAGTATATGTAACATTTGTCAGCAATTCTTCAAGAGAAAATATCCCTGTTTTTTGTAACATCCGAACCTCCTCCAGAACATCAGGGGTGTTTATCATTGCGTTGTCTGTACCAAAAAGAAGACATACGCCTGTTTTTTTCATTTGTTCGAGGTTGTGTTTTAAGCGGAAAAACCGATATGATCGAGGGCAGATTACAATTGGAATACCAGCGTCGGTGACTCGCTGGAGGTCTGCCTGTGTTGCTGCTATCATATGTATCAGGAGATGTGGACGGAGGTCGAGGATTTGATCAATATTCTCGCGCATCACCTCACTTGCATGTAAAGCGAATAGTTTTTTCTTTTTTTGGGCGTGCTGTGCTATCTTCTCGATTTCTGATGGCTCCCAGTCAGAGATGCTGCTTACACCTATTCCATCTGAATTCTGCAGCAGTCGATCAAGTTCATCTTTTTCATATGTCATCTGTGATGGTCTAGATAGCACTATAGAATCAAGACTGAACGTTTTTAGTGCTTTTTTTAGTTGATAAATTCCTAAGAGCCCTCCTTCTCGAAAATCACAAAAACATGAGGTACCTGTGGCTGTCATCTCAGTAAGAGACGTTTGTATCCCTTTGAGAATCTCCTGTTCTGTCGCCTCTTTTAATAACCGATGTTTCAAGCCCATTGGAGGAGCGACCAAATCCTGTACAGTGTGTGGGAGTGTAAGTTGTTTGAACCGAATGAATGAATCACCAAGGTGGGTATGGGCATTGATGCATGTTGGGAGAATCAATCCGGAGGCGATTGGTTTCTCCGGTGGAAGACCTCTGCATATCTCGCCTACCCTCTGTTCTTTATCGCATGGGAGATATCCGGTGACAAATCCCTCTTGTGTAAGGATTTCGCCCTGAATGTATTTCATGTATACTTGTGTAAGAAGCAGTGGTTTTTAACTCTTTTTTAATGGGCGGATTCTTATACGAGGGAATAGAAATATTTTTGAATACGCCATATGATTTCGCTTTATCTCTTGGGTTTGCCGTATATCATATACGAAGAGAGATGAGATGATAAAAATGGTTTTGAATGATATCGAAAGGATTGCCATGATTGATAAGGCAAATATGCTCGATGGTCTTGCCAGATTTCCAGAACAGATTAAAGAGGGGTTGGCGATCGCTGAGACAACAGAGCGGTTAAACTTCATTAAAATAGATAATGTCGTTGTTGCAGGAATGGGAGCTTCTGCTATTTCTGGGGATATCATGGCAAGCCTCTTTCGCGATAAACTTGATGTTCCCCTGGTCGTAAACCGGGAGTACGATCTCCCGAAATGGGTCAATAAAGACACACTTGTGATTTGTATCAGTTACTCCGGTAACACGGATGAGACCCTAAGCTCCTTTAAGATTGCGTTTCAGAAAAAATGCAAGATCATCTGTATCTCCACTGGGGGAAAGCTTCAGGATTTCGCTGAAAAACGCCAGGTTCCCTTTGTGAAAATCCCAGCAGGTATTCAGCCACGTGCAGCAACCGCGTATTTGTTGTTTCCCTCTATCATATTTTTGAAAAAAATCGGTTTACTGAAAACTGCGATTGATGCAGATATTCAGGAGACTATCTCGGTGACCCGGGATTTTGTTACGATGAACAACAAAGTCATGCCTGAAGAAACCAATCTGGCAAAGCAACAAGCAAAAAAATTCTTTACCAGCATTCCACAGATCTATGGATGGGGTATCTACACGCCCATCGCCATACGATGGAGACATCAACTCAATGAAAACAGCAAGGTGATAGCACGAACGGATATTGCACCAGATTGTAACCATAATGATATCGTGGGTTGGTCTGCGAACCCTGAGGTATCAAAAAAGTTCACCTGTGTCCTATTCCGGGATAAGGATGAAGAAACCGTAGATATGACAACACGGTTGAATTTCATGCGTGACCTCTTCCAAAACACTGCTGGCACGGTTCTTGAAGTCTCGCCAAAAGGAAAAAGTCAGCTTGCGAAAATGATGTACCTCATGTGCTTGGGGGATTTTACGAGCTGCTATCTGGCGGTGTTACGAGGGATTGATCCAAGCCCTGTTGATATTATCTCGGAACTAAAGAGACGCCTTGCGGAAAAATAAATCCTTAGGTTATCCCTAAAATTGTCTTCAAAAAACATAAATATACATTACCGTATCTTTGCATGTGGCGCTCAAAGGTCGTTGATGAGGATTACTGTGTATCAAAAAGCTCTGATGGGTTTTCTAAGTCTTAGTATTTTTTTGTTAGTAGTAACTACAGGGTTCCTCCCCTTAACCGTTGGGCAGGATGAACCAATACTTATCATTGATCTTTACAATTCAAACGATTGGAATCAACACATAGAAGGTATCATATTCGAAGGGAGAACCTATGATGTCGTCGTAAGCTCGGAAAATGAATCTGTGATTCTTGATGTCAATATCACGATGCTAGAGACAACGTATGTCACGAGTCTCACTGAGCCGTATATTACCATAAACGCCCCGAGTTTTAATGAGTCCGACTCTTTTGTCATTATCGCAACAAAAGAAGGATATCAGGATGCCACATTGGAACTTGCGGTTCTGAAAGGTGAACTGTTGGTTAGTACTGACCGAGTAGTGGTAGAGGAAAAAAAAGAGTTCGAAGTGGCAGTGACTGATCAAGACGGAAACCCTGTAGAAGGAGCTTTTGTTTTTGTAACAGAAGATGCATCACCGCTGTTGACTAATATGGACGGCAAGGCTGTTGTGCGTGCCCCTGAAATCGACATATTCAGCACTGCGGCAATTCAAGTCATAAAAAGCGGATATCTACCTGGTTCAACGACGATCCGTATAGAACCAGTAACCGGTTCTCTTTTTGAAATTACAGAAGCACAGTTCCTTCAAATTCTACCTATCCTCCTCGCGCTTCTAGTCGTCATTTTCTCGGTTATCTACGTTCTTGTTAAACAAAACCGGAATCAAAAGACGCCAGGGAGAAACAAACCAGGTACCTCATCTGGTGAACCACATCTCCCTCAACCAGAGAAAATACACGGTACAAACAATCAGGCAAGATTCTCTGAAAAAGAAAAAAATAAGCTTACGTCCACAACTAGCGACTCAAGGGTCGAAGAGATACGAATCCCGGTACAAGCGAAAAAGAAGGAGACTACTTTTCTTTCTGACGAAAAAGGAGATACACAACCTTCGGAAAATGAGAAGCTACGCGAGGATGAATGGTTCAAAGGTCAGGACTATCTACGATACAAGTTAGATGAGCTTACTGGTAAAATCGATCAGCAGACAGATGGGAAATGGTTTGAGGGACAACACGATACCAAACATAAGGTAGATGAGACATTAAAGAAAAATGTAAAGAAGAAAAAATCTGAAGAAGGGATCGATAACTAAGAGGAATTCTTTAGACCCTGTCCTCGTTTGGTGTACCCTATTGTTTTATTAGCAGTTCTGTATTTAGAACCTGTAGGTCGTTTGAATATCTATGAAACTGATGTTTGAACTCTCCAAAGAACATAAGACTCTTCCTCGTGCTGAAATCCTTGCATCCCTTGAAGCTGAAGATACGTTCTGTTCTGTGGTTGATTCTAATGAGGATGTGCTTGTTGTCGACATCAAACCTACTAAGGACATCATTCAGCGACTTGCGCAGCGACTTGCGTTTTCATTTTTCATCGACGAACTATTGTTCTTTTGTCCTGCCAGATTAAGTGACATTGTGCAGAACGCCAAACAACATCCTCTTATGATAGAAGGCTCAATAGCAATCAGATGTAACAATCGATCCTCAGCAATCTCCTCACAAGAAATTACTGACCACTTGGGGTCGGTCTATACAAAAGATCGGACTGTCAATCTGAAAAACCCTGATATTGAGCTACGTGCACTGCTGACAAAAACAAGTGTGTATGTTGGAGTGAAGAAAGCAGCTATTGAAACGAGTCATTTTCAACAACGAAGAGGGCATTTACGCCCGTTCCTCTCACCTGTTACGCTTCATCCGAAAATCGCACGTGCACTGGTGAATCTTTCGATAGTAAAAAAACAAGGTGTGTTACTTGATCCTTTCTGTGGAACTGGAGGAATTTTGCTTGAAGCAGCCTTAATGGGAATCCACGTAATTGGGAGTGATATCCAAGAGAAGATGATTCATGGATGTAGGAAAAACCTTGAATTCTATCAACTGAAAAACTATAGGTTATATCATTCGGATGTCGGTGATATCCCAAGATATGTTCCTTTGGTCGATGGAATTGTCACAGATTTCCCCTACGCTCGCGCAACGACAACAAAAGGAGAACAACTCGTTCAGTTGTACAAACGTGCATTTGAAACGATTTCAGGTATGCTTACGAACCGAGGTAGAGCGGTCGTCGGATTATCTAGTGAAGAGATCTGTGCTATAGGTGAAGGATATCTCTCTGTTGTTGGGACGTATCCTGTGAAATCCCATAAAAGCCTTACCCGGTATTTTGTGGTATATAAAAAAATATAAAATCGCTATGTACGTGGATCTGAGAATCTTATTCAAATTCTTCGTTTTATGATGTGGAGTAAGAGACGCAAATAGTCGTCTGCATCCCTGTAAAACGAAAATGACAATAATTTTATATAACATATGGTTCTATATAAATGGGACGAGGAAATTCATTTGATAACGAGACGAATCATGATGGGCATCCTATTCTTTATTGCTGTACTAATTTTTCCACCTTCTAATGGACTGACAGTAAACGATTGCTTACTGTCACAGGCTTGTTCAGGGGTTATCCTTTATGTTGGAGGTGTTGGTCCAAATAATTATACAACAATCCAGGATGCTATCACCAATTCAACGGATGGAGACACGGTGTTTGTCTACGCATATTCATCTCCCTATTTTGAACATGTAATAGTAAACAAATCAATTCGTTTGATTGGTGAAAATCAAACCACAACTGTTATTGACGGTCAAGGAATCGATGATGTCATCTTTGTAACAGCAGATGATGTCACCGTTAGTTGCTTTACCATTCAGCACAGTGGAGATACCCCAAAAGTCGATGCAGGGATAGAATGCAGATCAAATAGAAGTGTTATCCTGGGAAATATCATTCGTAAGAACGGATTGTATGGAGTTGGGGTTCTTATAAATGAATCATCGGATGCCCTTGTATGCAATAACTATATCGCAGAAAATGGAAATGAAGGGGTTTTTCTTCAGAGATCAACGAATGCGACTATCCAAGGGAATTTATTCACACGCAACGGTCATTGCGCAGTCGTCATTTCACAATCAAGGAGCAATACCATCGTTCAGAATATAATGCTGGATAACTATGCGGGGGTTAGTCTCTGGCCGGGAGCAATGGAAAATGAGATTACAAACAATAGCATACTAAACCAAACCTACAGCGGTCTAGGCATCTGGCCAAGCGCAAATAACAATTCCATTCACCATAATCTGCTGATACAAAATGCGTTGTATGGGTGTATCATTACAAAGGCAACAGGCACTATCATTATGTCAAATACAATACAAGGAAGCACTGAAGGAATGCATCTTGATATGGCAAATTGGACGGTTATTACATATAACAATTTCATTGAAAACAATAAGAGCGTGTTTTTTGAAAATTCTTCATTCAATAGATGGAAACGGAACTATTGGGATAACCATCCAGGGATAGGACCGAAAGTCATCTGGGGACGTATACGGGTCCCCTGGAATAAGGCGGTTGTGATTCGATGGATTAACCTTGATTGGTTCCCCGCAGCAGAACCATATGATATCGCTCTCTTGGGAGATGAGTGGTTATGAAATCATCCTTCCTACAATTAGGAGTGGTAGCGATAGTATATCTTTTTTGTACGCCGTTGTATTGTCTTCCTTTAACAGCAATAAACAACTCATCAAAGATGACGTGGGCCATAGTTAGTGGCGACACTACACTGTATGTGGGCGGAACAGGCCCAGGGAACTACTCAAAAATACAGGATGCGATTGATAACGCAACACATGGGGACACTGTGTTTGTCTTTCGTGGTTTTTATCAAGAAACTGTTCACATCGGAACATCGATTCACTTAACCGGTGAAGACAAAAACACCACGATTATCGATGCAGGGCAACAAGGAACGGTTATTGAAATTTCAGCTCATGAAACGATCCTTAAAGAGTTCACCGTGCAGCATGCGAAAAATGATATCCACTATGCAGGTGTAGAAATCGGGGCGGTAAGCAATGTCGTCATCACTCAGAACATCATAAAGGATAATGGCTGGTTTGGGATATCTGCTCGATCCCCTGGCACCTCACAGATAACGATTGATTCGAACAGTATCTGTAACAATTCCTATGGACTTTGCCTTAGACAGCTCTCCCAGGTTACTCTCGCGGCAAACACTATACATAACAATACCGAGGGTTTGTATATTATCGGGTTAACGGCTTCCCAGATTCAAAACAACATCGTTGTCAATAAGGGGCTTGGTGTCCATGTGGAAAACTGCTATGAACTTATACTCTTTGGTAACTACATAGACAACAATGCAAACGGAATCTACCTGTTCGATTCCTCAGAAATCACCATTGAAGCAAATATGATACTACGGAACCGCTGGTACGGACTTTGGTTAAAAGATACGACATATAGCATCATAAACGGAAACAGCATCCTTGACAATATTGATGTAGGTTTATTCCTTGAATCTTCCTATGACACTAGTGTAACAAACAACACTGTATGGGACAATGACAATGGGATTTATCTGAAGGATTCCGCAGGCAACATCATTCAGAATAATAATCTCAGGAATTACAAAATGAGCGGTTGCTTTGTTTCTCACACGTTTATAACTCGCCGGAATATCTGGAAGTCGAATTATTGGGAACGAGCGCGAATAATCCCATACCCGATTTTTGGGTACATCAAACTAGAAAAAATCACCCTCTCATGGATGAATATTGACTGGACTCCTTTACAAAATCCGCCTCGTACTGCAAGTATCCAGAGACTCAACCACTATAATGGTACTATACGATACGTCGGAGGAAACGGTCCGAATAACTACAGTTCCATCCAAGCAGCAGTCGACGATGCACAACAGAACGACACCATCTATGTGTACAACGGCACATATTATGAGGCTGTTCGTATCGACAAGTCACTTTGCTTAACTGCTGAGAATACAACAACAACCATCCTTGAAGGAAATGGAACATGGGACATCATCACTATCCTTGCTGACTATGTCACTATCAATAATTTTACTATTCACAATGGTCATTTCAACATCCTGGTCAATCATTCATCCTACACAACCATCACTGGAAACACCATCGGCGGCGGACTACATGGGGTATCAGTGCAGAACGAATGTGAGTTTCTGACCATTTCAAAGAACGCTTTTCAAGATAATGTTTATGGTATACGGTTATATTTTAGCTCTGATGCAACAGTTTCATATAATAGTTTGCAAAGCTTCAAAATAAACGCGTTTTACTATGGAACAGCCATCGCGCACGGGCGTCATCACTGGTATCAAAACTACTGGGGCAGACCGCGTCATCTTCCTTGTGTTGTCCCTGGCAAAATCCGGTTGGGCAACCTGTCGCTCTTCTGGATAAATGTTGATTGGTTCCCTCTCACAAATCCTATATAAAGAAGCCTGATAGATAGATATAAATACAGTATGAAAGATTTAAAATCATTGCAGGAGGAATAAAAAATGAAACAATGTGGAAAAGGGAAAAAAACAGCAGCTGGTGTTGTGTTCATTTTACTTATATCAATCGTTGGAGTAACGACAGGGGCTCCTCAAGAACCTACTCCTCAATCACGGGGAATACTAGAATACGAACCAAAATCACACGATTTTGGTAATATGTCTGAAGGAGAGATCAATAGTACTATTTTTGACATATGGACCAGCGGAGGATGTTGTGAACTTATCTTTGATTTAACCTGGAGTTGCCCGTGGGTCACCGTATTTCCAACTAGCGGTGTTACTAACGGAGAGCATATTCCAATCACCGTCACTATTGATACAACCGGTTTGGATTACGGATTTCATGGCTGTGGCATTCAGATTACGACAAACGGAGGTGGTGATGGTATTTTTAACGTCACTGTGATGATTATCTCACATGATACGCCATGGTTAGCGGTCTACCCACAATCATATTACTTTGGAGTCATTCTACCCAATATAACTAAAAGCACCGAGTTTGATATCTGGAATAGTGGCACCGGTACTCTCTCCTATACGTTGTCCTGGTCGGAAAGTTGGGTCACTGTATCCCCGACAAATGGAATTTCAACTGGTGAACACGATCCCATTAACGTCACAATTGATACCACAGGTCTGGTACCGGAAACCACCTATGAATGTTATATCTCCATTGAATCGAACGGGGGAAATAAACTATTCTTCTTATGGTTCACAATCGGAACCATACCTGAAATCTCGATACAGAATATCAAAGGAGGATTATTCTATATCAAAACTGTTGTAAAAAACTCGGGGAACGCTGATGCGATAGCCGTCGATTGGAAGATTACCTTAAGCGGTAACGGCCTTATTCTCCTTGGAAAAGAAACAAGCGGGAGAATTTCCATAGTACCCGCTGGTGAAGAACGAACGATATCTTCAGGGGTAATCCTTGGATTAAATGATGTGGAAGTCACAGTAACGCTCCAAAACGATCAGACTCTGCCCATCCTAGAAAAAAGAACAGCAAAACTTTTCTTGTTCTTTATCAAGATTTAATACGTCGCAGCCAGTAGACCGATATTGCTCCCTTCTTTTTTTTCTTGATGCCTGATAAATGAAAACCAAAACCCTTTTACCCTCTTTGGAAGTATCCGTCCCTTATATGACACAACTGCATATCATCTTCCTGGGCACTGGCGGAAGCTGGCCAACCGTTAAACGAAATGTTGCATCTGTAGCTGTAAAACGAGGAAGCGAGATTCTCTTATTTGACTGCGGTGAAGGCACCCAACGGCAATTCCAGCAATCCAATCTTAGTTATATGCAGATATCAAAGATTTTCATCAGTCATTTTCATGGTGACCATTTCCTTGGATTACCCGGGTTGGTTCAAACCATGCAGCTCAACGACCGAGACAGACCACTTCACATCTATGGTCCAAAAGGAATGAAGGAGCTGACCGACCAACTCCTCACCTTAGGATATTTTCGCCCATCCTACAGAATCATTGCCCATGATCTATCCGATGGTCAAGAAGTTGCATTCGAAGGCTATAGCGTATCGACATTAAGGGTCAATCATAATGTCCCAACGTTTTCCTATTGCCTCCTGGAACATCAACGACCTGGGAGGTTTAACAAAGCAAAGGCTATACGATTGGGGATTCCTGAGGGGCCGTTATTTAGCAGGTTACAGAAAGGGCAGGCCATAACCCTTGCTGATGGCAAGAAAATCACACCACACATGGTGCTTGGCCCTTCAAGAAAAGGCAGAAAGATTGTGATCTCCGGCGATACCAAACCATGCGACCAGATCATCGCTTTTTCACAGAACGCAGATATTTTAATTCACGAGGCGACCTTTGATTCACGCCTTGAGGATATTGCCAGAGGATACGGACATACGACTGCAATGCAAGCGGCAGAGATTGCAAAAAAAGCAAACGTGGAAAAACTGTTTTTGGTACATATCAGTCCTCGGTATCTAGATTTCCATGTCCTTGAAGATGAAGCACGAAACACGTTTCCTCACTCGTACGTCGCACGGGATTTTCAGGAAGTCGAAATAAAGCTGAAAAAATAAAACAAAGGAAGTATCAACAGTCTATCGACGGTGAGGGTGGGCAAAGAAGGTTGTTGCGATCTCATAGATTTCCATGTCAACGGTCCGAAGGGTCGTTACCGACTCGTTTAGATCAACTGGGACGATCTTGTACCCTCGTAAGGCCACCATTTTCCCAAACTGCGCCGCCTTTACCATTTCGACAGCGGCAACACCATATCGTGTCGCAAGCACCCGATCGTACGCGGTTGGAGATCCGCCACGCTGGACATGGCCAAGAACCGTGAACCGTGTCTCAACCCCCAGTCGTTTCTCAATTTCTTTTGCCAGACGCTGTCCGATGCCCCCAAGGCGGACATGCCCAAACTCGTCTTTCTCTTCAGATAGTGTCTCGAAGTGATCAGTATTACATGGTTTTGCTCCCTCAGAGACCACCACGATGCTGAACTTTTTTCCTTTTTCATGGCGTGCTTTTAAGTTTTTACAGACATCATCGATATGAAAAGGAATCTCAGGGATTAGTATCTCGTCTGCACCACCAGCGATTCCTGATATGGTCGCTATCCATCCTGCATGTCTGCCCATCACTTCCAGCACCATGATCCGATGATGGGACTCTGCGGTGGTATGAAGCCGGTCGATAGCATCCGTTACAATGGAGACCGCGGTGTCAAAACCAAACGTGTAATCGGTCCCTGAAATATCGTTATCAATGGTCTTTGGAACACCAACTACAGGGACTCCTATCTTATGTAACTTTAAGGCGACACCTAATGTATCTTCTCCGCCAATCGCAATAAGCGCGTCAAGTTTGAATTTTTTAACATTAGCCAATAGTTTATCGACGTTTTTTGGTTCTTTAAACGGGTTAGTCCGGGATGTACCAAGAATCGTACCGCCTTTTGGTAGGATACCAGAAACGTCTTGGTCGGTAAGCTGCATGACTGTCCCCTCAATAAGTCCCTTCCATCCATCAATAATGCCAATGACTTCCCATGTATTTTTCAAAGATTTCTTTACAACGGCGCGTATCACTGCATTAAGCCCTGGGCAATCACCACCGCCCGTTAAAATCCCAATTTTTTTCATACACTCCCGCCAGTTCTCTTTTTTTCGAAAATCTTTATCCACCGACTCTTTAATAATGTATGGTTTATATCATATGATTTCACCTGTTTTTTTCAATAGAAATGAAAACTAAATATAACACGAAATGGTTTCAGGTGGACGATTGAAGGCAGAAAGCAATGACGCCTGAAAAAATCGATGTCTCAGGAAAGTTCTCTTCGCAAACAAACGAAGAATTATTCATGATTTTTCAGACGTCACCCCAAGGGCTTTCTGAAAAGATTGCTGAAGAACGACTGCACACGTATGGAACAAATGAATTCGCAAAAGCAAAAAAGAAAACCTTGCTTAGGAAAATAATTGAAGCGCTCATTGAACCAATGGCTCTTATCCTTATCATAGCAGCTCTTCTTTCATTTTTTATCATCAAAGACGCCCTTGAGGCCATAGCAATTGTTGCGGTTGTTATTATAAACACCATCATTAGTTTGATTCAAGAAGGTAAAGCAGAAAAAGCTGCAGAAGAGCTAAAGAAAATTCTCTCCCCCCAATGTAAGGTCGTCCGAAATGGGAATATAGATGTCATCGCTTCAAAATTTTTAGTTCCAGGGGATGTGATTGTCGTTGAATCTGGGGACATCATCCCTAGCGATGCACGCATCATTGATGTAACAGATCTTCTTGTTGACGAAGCACATCTCACCGGTGAAAGTGAACCAATCCTGAAAAGCAACCAACCAATCCCTGAAGAAAACCTGAAACTCTACGAGATGAAAAATATCATCTTTGCTGGCAGTAAAGTACTGAATGGTCATGCGAAGGCACTTGTGGTGAAAACAGGAAATGCCACGGAGATTGGAAAAATAGCAGCCAACATTCAAGCAACAGAGGACGAGCGGACACCGCTTCAGAAGAAAATGGACCGCGAGATCAAGGCTCTTGTTGGCCTGGCGATCGTCTCCCTTGTTTTAGTGTTAGCCATGGGTTTTTTACGTGGTGATGATATTGGTTTTTCTATTTTACTTGCCATTAGCATATTAGTCGCGGTGTTCCCTGAGGGATTGCCAGCGTCTATGACCATTGCACTTTCACTTGCGATGGAGCGACTTGCTAAAAACTCAGTAATCATCAAACAACTCTCATCTGTAGAAACCCTAGGGAATGTCGATTATATCTGTACTGATAAAACAGGAACGATTACAAAGCATGACATGACTGTGAAGGAATTCTTCATCGGTAATAAATTCTTTGTGATGACTGAGGTGTTCAAGATGATTGCAGAAGGAAGATCATCTCTTCTGCATGATCTTTTTTTAACATCCGTTAAATGCTCCACCGCCCAGGTTGTCGAACAGGAGGGAATCATCGTTAAGGAAGTAGGGGACCCTACGGAGATTGCATTGATAAAAGTCTCGATTTTAAATGGTTTTAAGCCAAACCAGTTCGATTCATACAAGATTATTGACAGTGTTCCGTTTTCCTCTGAACGTATGTTCTCAGCGATTCTTACACAAGACAGTTCGGGGAAAAAGGACATATACATTAAAGGCGCTCCGGAGAAGATCCTTACTTTCTGCGATTCCTACTATGTCGATGGGACTGTTAAATCACTAGATGATCATCACCGACAGTATATCATAAAGGAACTTTGTACACGTTCTGAAAAAGGATTCAGACTAATTGGTTTTGTAAAAAAATCAAATGTGCATGATCTGGAGAAAATTGATGTAGGCAATATCACAGGCTTTATGTTTCTTGCGACCGCCGCTATTTATGATCCGCCGAAAGACGAAGTTAAACAGATGATTCAGGAAACAAAAGAGGCAAACATCACGGTCGTAATGATCACTGGTGATAGTAAAAAAACTGGCTTTTCAATCGCGGAGAGTGTTGGCATCGCTTCTGATATAGACCAAGCCATTGAGGGAAAAGACCTCGAGGAGATGAGCGATGAAGAATTCGAAAATCGCGTCGAACAGCTCCGGGTGTATTCTCGAGTTGCACCGCTTGATAAATTAAAGATTGTCGATACATTGCGAACGAAAAACCATATTGTCGCTATGACTGGAGATGGCGTCAATGATGCCCCTGCCTTGAAGAAAGCAGATGTCGGAATCGCAATGGGCAGGGCGGGTACGCAGGTGTCTCAGGAAGCAGCAAATATCATCCTTACGGATGATAACTTCTCTGTCATCGTAAAGGCTGTTGAAGAAGGCAGACGAGTATATCAGAACCTAAAGAAGCTCATCAGGTACCTTATTACAAACAATATCGGCAAGGTTATCGGTATTCTGATCACACCTCTTTTTGGGTATCCGGTGCCTCTCATGCCGTTACAGTTGCTTTGGTCAAATGTTATCATGGAATCATTCCCTAGTATTGGAGTCAGCACAGACTCGGCTGATAAGGATATCATGAAACGGAATCCGTCGAAGATGTCTGAGCCGATTATTTCAAAAAAGCAGCGATTTATCATGATTCTTGACGGGATCATTTTTGGGTTGTCTATTGCTCTGGGGTACATCCTCTCGTTTCATTATCTTATAGGTCAGGGGACCACAGAACCACAAGCAAAGTTGATGGCAGGTACAGTTTCGTTTGCCATAACATTGCTTTCCCCGCAGATTTATGTATTCATCCTAAGGGAAGGAAATATCGTCGAGAAGTTCAAACGACGCAATATGTTACTGAAATCTTTTTTTGTGATAACCTTTCTTATGATACTTGCGATTATTTATTTACCTGGATTAAACACCCTTTTTACTACTGCCCCGATCTTCAATCCGGTGGTTTGGGGTATCATTCTTGGTTTCTCCGTTCTTACTACTGTTGTCCGTGCTTTGCTTGGGGAACAGATATTCTTTGGGCTACGACGACATGATTCGCAGAGCAGGTAACATTACCATTGTACAGTCCGTTGTCCTCTATTAAAAACATAGTCATATAAACCCATTGTACCATAAACAGAGTACTTCAGTTTTTTTCTAAAGTATTTTGTTTAAAATCCACATGACACAGAGAATAAAGACGCAGATGAAGATAGTGCCAATCGTGACGCTATAGTCACGTAGCCATGTTTTAATTTTATTAAAAAACCCTGGTTTGGATTGTTTTTTCATATACGCTGCCGTACCTGAAACTGTAGGAATTGTATCAATTTCTTGTTTAAAAACATATCCAATGATTTAACGCTCAAATTTTTCTGCTCATGTTTACAGTGTTTATTCATCTAGCTTTCATCTTCCTTTGTCATTTCTGTTTTGGTATCACAATTTTATTAAGCATGGCGTTTATTCATCGTTTGGATTTTCATGGAAACAAGACCGTCCTACGATGAATATTTTATGGAAATGGCTCATGTTGTTGCAAAGCGAAGTACGTGTTTACGCCGGAAGGTTGGTGCCATTCTCGTAAAGGAAAAACATATCTTAAGCACGGGATATAACGGGGCGCCTAAGGGGCTGAAACATTGTGCTGAAACTGGGTGCATCCGAGCTGATCAGAACATACCTTCAGGGGAACGACATGAGCTGTGTCGAGGTTTACATGCGGAACAAAACGCAATCATTCAGGCAGCGGTATTTGGCATCTCTATTAAAGGGTCTGTCCTCTATTGTACAAACACTCCTTGTGTCGTCTGTGTGAAGATGTTAATTAACGCAGGAGTAACGGAAATCATCTACGCTGGTGATTATCCTGATAATCTGGCGAAACAAATGATGGAGGAAAGCAAATTAAAAATAAAAAGATTTAAATAATAGAATAAGATATAAAAATTAAGTGAAAAAATTGGAAAATATGAAACGGAAAAAGTCTTTCGTATTGGATGAAAACGAAAATAAAGCTGTCCAATTGTTCTCAGAGCTTGGGATGCCTAAGAATCTTGCCAAGACATTACTCTACATTTCTCAGGTGGATGAGCGGCGACGCGGTTGGGCAAAGAAACGTGATGAAAAAAAGAAAGGAAAGGGTAGGCCGGTTCATCTTTACAAGCTTACCGCAGATCTCCCAGCGATTTTAAAAAGCTTCGAAAAAGAAAAAATGCAAGAAGTAGAGAGCATCAGAGCCGACCTAGACCAGCTACACAACCTAATAAATTCCATTGAAAAGTAACCTCATCACAACAATCATTCCCCTCGTGCATTCTACGTCTACTTTTTTTAAGGAGATTAGAGACGAATGTGAGGTGATTTGCAAATGATACAGAGAGTAAAAAATATTTTTAGGAATAGTAACAAAGCCGTCGAATGCATCCTTCTTAAAAACGCTTCAGTTCCGTTTATTGATGATAACTTTTTCTATGTCACAAACCTTGAGAACGGACTGTTCGAAGGAGCCTGTGCCGTGCTGTACCCCGACGGCACCTGTGATATATTGGTTTCAGAACTCGAGGCGGAAATCGCACGAAAATCCAATGCAAAACGAACCGTTTATAAAACAAAAGAGGAGTTTTCAACAATACTTGCAAGCCTTGTTCGTTCTTTTACAACTATTGGTGTGAATGCTAATGGTCTTACATATTATGAGTTCAAAAAACTAACTAACCTTTTCCCAAAAACAGATTTTATTGACGTCTCTGACGGCTTATCAAAAACACGGTTGATTAAAGATAAACAAGAAATCGATCGTATCAAGCACGCCTGCTCGATTGCTGATGATACCATGGCGACCATCCCTGATATCGTCTCCAAGGTAATGACCGAAAGTGAACTTGCTGCAGAGATCAACTATGCGCTACAAAGCCTAGGGGCAGAAAAACCGGCCTTCGATACCATCTCTTCGTTTGGGAAGAATACGGCAGAACCGCACTATAGTCATGGTGATGAAATCCTAACCAACGGTGCCTTAATGGTCTGTGATTTTGGCGCATGCTATAAGAAATACAATTCGGACATCACCCGTACGTTTGTGTTTGGGAAAGCCACGGAACAACAGAAGGAGATGCATCAGACTGTTCTGCAGGCACAGCAAGTCGCTTTTGAAAAAATCCGACCTGGAATTACGGCAAATGACGTTCATCATGCAGTTCGGTCCTTCATCGATTCGACACCATTCAAAGGGGCATTTATTCATTCCACAGGTCATTCCCTTGGGCTTGCTGTTCATGACGGGACCGGATTAACACCAGACAATGTCATGGAACTACAGGAGAACATGGTTCTCACTGTCGAGCCAGGTGTCTACATACCTGGGATCGGTGGGGTCAGAATCGAGGATGACATTCTTGTTACAAAAGATGGGATGGAGGTCCTCACAAAAAGCCCGCGGACCTTTATCGAACTGGGATAGAAACCATTGATGTTTTTATTCTCTATCTCGTTTGTACGTCCAGTTGATCTCAGAGTTTATTTTCCTATACAGCTCTGCTCCTTTCTCTAGGGTCTTCTTGTCGTTGAGAATCTCCAATGATTCATCCGCAAGAATCCTTAGAACTTCGCGAAGCTCTTTTCTGTTTGCCTTAAGTAAATCGATACCAACATGTAGAAGTTCGTTAACAATGTCTGAAATATTTTCTCCTTCTATTGTAATATTAATTTTTACCATAGCATTGCCTCAGTTGTGCTCTCTTCGTAACCAGTATTTTATAATACAACCTGCCATGAAAAACAGCACTTAAATACTTTTTCATACCTGGCATTTATTATGGTACGATTTCAGAGAAAATGATTGTCTTTGTATCCGAAGCGATGCACAGTCAATGCAGTCGTATTCAAACGAAACAATAGTTAAATCTTTTGTAATCGTTGATGCAGCTTGACGACCGCCTCAACCGCTGATTTTCCCCGTTCGATACGATCCTCTGCCTGAAGTCGTGTCATTCCTGGTCCAGAGATCCCAAGACCAACTGGTTTGTTGTACTCCAGTGCGAGATCAGCGATTTTCCGGGCAGCATGTTGTATCACCAAGTCGTCATGCTCTGTTTCACCTTCGATGACTGCTCCGATGGTGATAACGCCGTCGATATCCTTGCATGTAAGAAGTTTTTTCACAGCAAGACCCATGTCAAAGACCCCTGGGACTTTTACCACCTTTGTAATCTCTGCTCCTAGAAACTCCGCATGTTCTTTTGCCCGTTCAAACATCATCATAGTGATGTCATAGTTGAAATCAGAGACAACCGCACCGATACGTATTGTTTCTTTCGCCATTTTTTTCTTTTGCCTCCTTTTTTTTATTTTATATTTATTTCACTGGTCCTGCGTCCTCAAATCCTTCACGAAGACCACAACCAGCATGTCTCCTGAGATCCTCAGGATGAAACAACAGGGAAATGACATTTTGTGCATGCTCCCGTGTTCGACGGTCTGCAAGCCAGGCAAGTTCTGGATTGGTCTGTGCCTCATCCTCATGGACGAAAACCTCGATGATATGTTTGTTACATAACAGCTGGGTTTGAATCAGACCTGTGCTTGCTTCATGGGCGCATTGTTTATCGATAGGTTTGGGTCCAGGCATTCCTAGAGCCATGACGATATCACAGGATTGCTCCTCAAATAATTTCTTACAGGCGACTGGTAAATCCTTTATCCCAGGGACGGTATATCTGATTATTTTAAATCCTGTGGCAAGCGACTGCAGATGCTTAATTGCCACGGTCGCCATATCATAACGGGCGAAGGTAGTGTCCGCAATACCGATTCGTTTCATGACTCCTCTTCAATGCGTTGCATCTTTTTCTGGAACTCATGGGCAGCGATGACTTTTTGGATGATCCGTCTGGTTCCCTCAAGATCGCTTTCACCCTGATATTTTGAAAGACGTACGACCTGTACATTCATTTTTCTTTTTTCCAGCTCTTTTTTTATAGTGACATCATCATGAATCTGGTCGAAACCAAGGGCAATGATATCTGGTTTTATTTCTTCGACAATCGAATACATATCCCCTTCATGGCCCAAGTAGGCTTCATCGACCATCTTAAGCTCTTTGATAAGATTGATTCGTATCTCCTGAGGTGTGATTGGGTCATGTTTCAATTTCCGTACTGTTGCGTCTGTTGCGATTACGACTACAAGGGTATCACCAAGTTTCTTTGCTTCTTTGAGATAGTGAATATGTCCCATGTGCAGAAGATCAAAAGTTCCAGTTGCCATTACTTTGACCATTGTTTCCACGCTTTGATAATGTCATTTCCTTCCAGAAAGACTAGGTTGTTTTTTTCAGCGTATTTCTTTGCATCTTCCTTTGATAATGCTTTTCCGTGTTCACCCATGATTTCACAGCCGCTTCCTACTGGGGTAAGATCAGCCATCTCAAGTAAGGAAATCACAAGCTCTGTATGACCTTTTCGCTCGTTGAGAAGTTTTTCTGAGGCAACACAAATAGGGACGTGACCAGGGGATCGGAATTCTTTACCAAACGCTTTGACGGCAGTGGTGTTATCGTTGTTTTTTGTTGCGGTGACAAGTTCTGCGAATCGCTTCATCGTAAGACTTCGGTCATTGTCGGTAATCCCAGTAAAGGTCTTCCGGTGATTGATGTAAAGGGAGAACGAGGATTTTGTGTCATAGGGGATATCGTTTGGCGTTAGTGCTCTGAGGACTGGGTATTGGGGACTGACTGAAGAGAACAAATCAGCAAGGAACGGAAGCTGTAGTTTCTGTGCAACGGAATAGGATGTCATAAGAAAGATAAGTCCGCCTCCATCCTTGCGCATTCGCTTGATTGCTTCAGGAGTCACATACTGGGAGGCTATGACAAGATCTGTTTCGCTCTCTCTTGAGTCATTATCATAGATGAGAATAAAATGTCTCTTCTGAAGAGAGTTGATAGCGTCTTGTATTGTTATTGTGTCGTCACCGTTAACGAATAATTAAGCCTATAAAATAAATATTGGGATGTTACTCAGAAATGGGTCGACTTGGTTTTGATTTGCTCCGAGAAATCACGTATCGAGTAATATACCCGGCTATTCTGTTTCGTAAAAGTTTACTACTTACTGTTATAAGTGTGTCTACTTTCTCTTTATTGTTTTGAAAATCACCAGAGAACTGGTCTGGATATTTCTTCACTAAATCGATTGCGACGTTTTTTATATGCGTTTGTCGTATGTTGCCCAGGTTAATCACCCTTAAGATATAGAGTTCCGGAATAGTGTTTTGTTATTTAAACTTAGTGAGAGGACTTTTATTGTAAAACCTGCTCATTTCTTAAGATTTATAGGATGAAAGACAGAAAAAAAGAGATATGGCCTACACTCCGCTTACGTATTCATCCCGATCATACGGAGTTGTCGTCATCTCCTCCTTAATAACGTCAGCCAGACGCTTAATCCCTTCCCTGATAACATCATCATCAGAATATGAAAAGTTCAACCGCATCGAATTATAATTACTGCTGTCCGGGTAAAACGCGTCACCGACCACATATGCGACCTTCTTTGCCACCGCTCGCTTGAACATCAATCTTGTATTGACATTTTTTGGTAAGGTGACCCAAAGAAACATCCCCCCACCAGGGATAGTCCATTTCGCTTCCTTTGGGAAATACTCTTGCAATGCTTGAATCATCACATCCCGTTTACGATGGTAGAGTTGTTTAATATGTTTTATCTGTATGTCCAGATAACCACCTTTGATGTATTCATACGCGACATATTGAACAAACATGTTTGAGCACAGGTCGCTTGATTGTTTGGTCAGAGAGAATTTATTAATGATCTCTTCAGAAGCAATCACCCAGGCAAGTCGGAACCCTGGGGCAAGAACCTTTGAAAACGTTCCAATATAAATCACCCTGCCTTTTTTATCAAGTGATTTGATTGACGGAATGGGTTTTCCTTCGAATACCAACTCACCATACGGATCATCCTCAACGATGACGAAATCATACTCTGACGCAATCTCAAGAAGCTCCTTTCGATGATTCAGTGAGATACTCTCACCAGAAGGGTTCTGAAATGTGGCGACTGCATACAAAAACTTTGGGGTGATACCGGTTCGATGCAGACGTTTAAGGTTTCTTCGTAACGAATCGATATCGATTCCCTCGTCGTTCATAGGGATGCATTCGCAATTCCCTTGATATGCATGAAATGCCTGTAAAGCTCCTAGATAGGTGGGCGCACTAGTGATATATGTGTCACCTGGGTCTAACAAGTTAAATGCAATAAAGGATAAAGCCTGCTGTGCACCGCTGGTAATCAAGATATCATGCAATTCACAATCAATCCCTTTTCGCTCCCTCATTCTCTGCGCAAGAACATTTCTAAGGAGCGGTAACCCCTCAGTCGTACCATACTGCAACGCGTTGTGAATATTGGTCTGAAACACCTTTTCGATGCATTCATGGATGATATCCACAGGGAATGCCTCAGGGTTGGGTAACCCCCCTGCAAGGGAGATAAAACCCGGGCTTTGAGTGAGTTTCAATAACTCTCGTATCTCTGAGGATTTCAGGTTTTTTGATCGTGATGAAAATAAACGGTCGTAATTAACTACCATAAAAATGCCCCGTGCCTGTAATCGGTTCTCATATTTTAACATTTGGGATTCCACAAAATATCAATAATCACACCAATATGCTGAGTTTTATAGGGAAAAATATATGAAAAATTCCTAGAATGCGAAGGGGATGGGCCCGGCCGGATTTGAACCGACGACCAACTGGTTATGAGCCAGTCGCTCCACCAGTCTAAGCTACGAGCCCAAGACAGGTTCAAGCCCTTATCGGTCTTCTACTACTTAAAATTTAAAGATGCAACGATGGCACATTGATCAATCAAAACCTTGGAATTATCATAGAAGAGATAAGGAGAAATTCTCAACATATAAGAGAGTGTATCTCTCGTTTCTATTTCGATCGAATCCAACCCTCTGCTCGTAAGACTTCAATGAAAGTCATCAATGGATATTCGCCTCTGACTATTTGGATAATAAGACGTATGAAATCCCAAACAGTCCTTGTTGTAGAATCACCTTCTGTTGGTTGAGGAGTATACCCGGCAGACGACGATGTCTCTGTTACATCAGATGATGCAGGGTAGATAGTATTTTCCTGTGATTCTCCAGCGACAGGATTTTGGTTCACTTCTACACCCTGCAGTTCGTTTACCTCAACTGGCATCGCAATGGGCAAGGGATCTGACCAGACGCTCTCAGCATCATAGATATCCTTTGCTTTCACCGTTATATTATACGATCCTTTTTTCGACCAAGCATGTTCTGCGCTACCTGTTGTACCAGAGTCATAGGGTCCAATCCATCCGCTGTTCGTGCCATCACCCCATTCGAACCAGTACCATACCTGGTTTCCCTCTGGATCTGTGACGTTACAATAGTAGGTATAGAGCACATTAATCCTCCCTGATGTTGGTCCTGTGGGTGTTTCTGGTTTATTTGGAGGGACGTTCGTATTTTCTTTTGTTGTGAATGTGTACCATCTCCTCGTGTACAGACAACTTCCTGGCGGATCGGTTGCATTCACCCATACTATGTAGGTTGTTTGATACGTGAGTCCAGAAATGGATATTGTTTTTGTTCCATTGTCCGCTCCTGTACCGCTGTTGATTTGTCCATTGCTACACTGGATAGTCCATGAGAATTGATCGCCGTCAGGATCACTGATAGAAATGCTCCAGTTAAGACTCAGGTCGATGTTTATTGAGCCGTTTGCTGGGTGAGGTGGACCAAAGACCGGTGGGAAATTTTCTCCTGTTGTAAAGGTGTACCATTTTCGAGTATACTGGTTGATGCCGGTGGGGTCTGTGGCGTTGACCCAGACTTTGTAGGATGTGAGTGGTGCAAGTCCAGAGAGTGAAAGTGTTTTTGTTCCGTTGGTTGCTCCTGTTCCGCTGTTGGTTTGTCCGTTGCTACACTGGATAGTCCAGGAGAAAAGATCCCCATTAGGATCACTAATAGGAATGCCCCAGATAAGACTTGGGTCGATGTTTACTGAGCCATTTGCAGGGTCAGGTGGACCAAAGACCGGTGGGAGATTCACTCCTGTATTGAAGGTGTACCATCGTCGTGTGTACAGTCCGCTGCCGGTGGGGTCTGTGGCGTTGACCCAGACTTTGTAGGATGTGAGTGGTGCAAGTCCGGAGAGTGAAAGTGTTTTTGTTCCGTTGGTTGCTCCTGTTCCGCTGTTGGTTTGTCCGTTGCTACACTGGATAGTCCAGGAGAAAAGATCTCCATTGGGATCGGCAATAAGAATTCTCCAATTAAAGCTAAGGTAATTTGTTGTAGAACCGTTAGAAGGAGTGGGTGTTCCGAATGTTGGTGGAAGGTTTGCTTTTATCGTGAAGGTGTACCATCGTCGTGTGTACAGTCCGCTGCCGGTGGGGTCTGTGGCGTTGACCCAGACTTTGTAGGATGTGAGTGGTGCAAGTCCAGAGAGTGAAAGTGTTTTTGTTCCGTTGGTTGCTCCTGTTCCGCTGTTGGTTTGTCCGTTGCTACATTGAATGGACCATGAGAATTGATTACCGTCAGGGTCATTGATAGGTATACTCCAAATAAAGCTTTGCGGATTGTTCGTAGAACCGTTTGCAGGCACTGGTGTCCCAAAGACTGGTGGTTGATTTGCTTTTGTCGTGAAGGTGTACCATCGTCGTGTATATAGTCCGCTACCGGTTGGGTCTGTAGCGTTTACCCATACCTTGTAAATGGTTAAGTACGAAAGACCTGATAGTGTAAGAGTTTTTGTTCCGTTGGTTGCTCCAGTGCCGCTGTTGGTTTGTCCGTTGCTACATTGTAGTGTCCAAGAGAAGAGATTTCCATCAGGATCATTTATAGGAATACTCCAGATTAAACTTAATTGATTCCCTGTTGAGCCATTCACTGGAGATGGTGTTCCAAATACAGGGGGATCATTAAGTGCGATTACAGTAAATGTCGCTGGATCGTCATCCCATAGTCCAGCCGGATCAGTAGCTCTAAAAGTAATTGTTTCAGAACCAGACCAATAGGGGTTCGGGGTTGTGATTGTTGCAACACGATTTATGATACTGACTAATAGGTTTATATTACCAGAGTATGACCAGATCATTTCTGGATCCAAGTTGTCAGGATCAGTGACGTAATCGTCTAAATTAATTTGTACAAACATCGTCCCTTCCAATATCGTCTGATCAGGAATGTTTGAAACAACAGGAGGATCGTTTACCGCAGTCACTGTAAAAATTGCAGAATCTTCATCCCAGAGTCCGCCGGGGTCTGTTACTCTGAAGGTGATGGTTTCTGTGCCGTACCAGTCTGGGTTGGGTATGGTGATGGTTGCGATGCGGTTGACGATACTTACCAAAAGCTGTATATTCCCTGAATACATCCAGGTCATTTCTGGGTCTGTGTTGTCTGGGTCGGTGACGTAATCATCGAGGTTGACGGTGGTGAATGTGGTTCCTTCGGGTATGGTTTGGTTGGGGATGTCGCTTACGTTTGGTGGGTCGTTGATTGGTGTTACGGTGAATGTGGCGGGGTCTTGGTCCCAGAGTCCGCTGGGGTCGGTTGCTTTGAAGGTGATGGTTTCTGTGCCGTACCAGTCTGGGTTGGGTGTGGTGATGGTTGCGACACGGTTAATGATGTTGACTGTTAGTTGTGTGTTTCCTGTGTATGTCCAGGTCATTTGATCGTCTGTGTTGTCTGGGTCGGTGACGTAGTTGTCGAGGTTGATGGTGGTGAATGTGGTTCCTTCTGGTATGGTTTGGTCTGGGATGTCGCTTACGATGGGTGGGTCGTTGATGTTTGTTACGGTGAATGTGGCGGGGTCTTCGTCCCAGAGTCCGCTGGGGTCGGTTGCTCG
>MUGD01000298.1 GCA_002900555.1 Thermoplasmata archaeon M9B2D
TTTAGCTACAAATGTCGTGAACCCGTAATGCACGAACAATGTTCCCAACCCGGCGATATTGTTTATGTTTGGAATGTGCAAAAGATCGGCTGCTATGGTCCCGTAGATGTTGGGCTTGATGGTGTAGTGCAGGATGACATCGGGTCTGATGCTTTTATAGGCCTTATAGAGGGAATAGATAAGCTGCAGATCCTCGATAGGATTCGTCCCCGAACTGTTTATATCGATATCGTGATACTCGAAACCCGACTCTTCAAATCTCTTGGAGTACTCATCTCTCGGTGCAATAACCACTATCTTGTTGCCCTGTTCATGCAGAGCCTTCAAGAGACCGTAACGAAAATTAAATACATTCCATGACGTGTTAACAACTATCGCAATTTTTTTCATAATCATACCACCATACTATATGTTTGATTTCACTTATAACGTCGCCATAATCTCTGTTCGTATCTATAATATACTGCGCTTTCGCTTTATAAGTCAAATCGCTGTTTTCAAGATGCCTTGTTCTTAGAAATGCTTCCGACTCTTTGCCGTCTTTGATACGCTCCTCATTTCGTTGAACAGCGACTTCAACGGGAACCGTCAGATAAAACAGCAAGTCGGGTTCAGGCATCTTTCTATACAGGCTATTCTCCAATAGTGCCAACTTCTTTTTGATACCAGTATAATGTTCCGGATCTAGTCTTTTACTATCCATTACACCAAAGTTTTCGGATTTGTACCTGTCGCAGATCACGATCTCTCCCCACGAAGCTCTTTGCCAATACCTTTTGATGAGAGCATACCTGTCATAGGCAAGGACAAGCTGCCTGAGGATATAGAGAAACGACTTTGGCCCGGTTTTTTGCAGACCCGACCTTGCCGAACTTTCGGCTGCGTTTTTCCGCATCATCGTTATGGCCAGGTTCACAGGATAGGTCAGCAAGGCACTGCGCGGCTTTCCGAAATGGATCAAAGAGAGTGTAAAGTTTTTCTTCAGCCACGTTTTCAGATCGCTGGTGATCGTTGTCTTGCCGGTTGCGTCCAGCCCCGCGATGACGATCAGCATACCGCAGCTGTGCAGCTGCTTTTTTTGGTGCAAAAGCAGCTTGTTGGCGACCCTGTAGATGAGCTGGTACATGTTTTTATACAGCTCCTGGTACCGGTTGTAGATATGATACTTTGATAATTCGGATTTGAGCCTTAGCGCCGCTATATACTTTCTGAGACCGCTCCCGTCCCTGATGACATCGATATAGTAAAAAAACGCTTCGGCGGATATGTCGGGAAAGTAGCTGCCCAGAAAACTTTCCAAGCCGCTTCGGTCAAGATCACTCAAAAGGTACTCGATCTCTTTTCGTGTTCTCCCCTGCTCCCTGTTGATCAGTATGAACTCATTGAGTTTTGTATACTTTAGCATGATCCTGAATACGAAGAGCACAAGTTCGATATGTTTTCTGGGGACCTTCATGCCACTCTCATGAAGGGCGGTATTGGCCAGGAAATACTCTTCGAAATCAAACCGGTACGATTTGATCCAGCTGGGCCCTGTCTTGATCTGGTAATAGACATGCAGATGAAGGATACTGCCGCTTTTGGCATCCAGACCATAGAAGTGCTTGACCCCGTTAAGGTGCATATGTCTGTTCGATGCCTCCCTGAAGCCCATAGCCATAATGGCCGTCTCAAACCGGGCCAGATCCCCTCTTCTCACCAGAAGATCAAGATCATCATAGCCGTTAAGCGCCTCGTTAAGCAGCAGGTTGCTCTTCCAGTGACAATAATGTATTTTTTCCCTTTCGAGTGTCTCTATAAGTTGTTTGGAAAGCTCATACATCTTTTGATCCTAATAGTTTTATGATTGCATCTGTATCGATATCTTTAACGGTGTTGGTATAGACATGCCCGCCGAAATGGCGTTTGACATACTCAACCACTTTTCGCGACTGCTGCATAAAGACAACGACATCCTCATGCGAATCAAAATTGATGCGCCTGTGCCCTTTTGAGCCCCGATCTATCACCCTATCAAGAAGCACATCGTCAGGGGCATCCACGACCAGCAGAAGGTCTACCGGCGGAAGATCCCTCAGAAGTGCCTCCAACTTCTCGCCGCTGATCGTTCTGCCGATATCGACAAAGACCGTAAAAGGGATATGCGACACCCCCTCGTCGATCAGGAAACGCTCGTTTCGATCTGATATATAGCGGTAGATGACCAGCTTTTTGAGCGTATTTCTCAAAATATTGATCTTGTGGAAGAGCGCGTTGGTGCTCTGTCTGACAACCGCAAAAACATTTTTGAAGAGATGCCAATCGGCAGAGGTCAATAAG
>MUGD01000299.1 GCA_002900555.1 Thermoplasmata archaeon M9B2D
AGTATTACCATCCAAGATCCGTTTATATCTAAACGTTTTGGAACGACATCTATCATTTCATATATCACCTGAAATCAAGGCACCATTGTTAAGGGCGAAGACGAGGACGGATGATGAATGCGGTTTGGAGACGATTCTCTGGAGCTCCGGTAGCGTACCTGCCGATTCGAATGAAGAAGACGGAAGCAAGGCTGTATCTATCGATTAATGTTCCATTTCCATCAAAGGCGGTTATGTTTAATTGATACACGCCACGAGTTACATTCATCGTGCAGGAGAATCCATTAGAACCATCATCATCAGTAACTTCCATGTCTTCGATTTGCATTTGGTTCATTGCTTTAAATGTAACCGATTTAACAGCATCTGTTGCAAACGCTTCCAGCTCCATTTCATGACTCGTGAGAATAATTACAACATAAAGGCGTTTTAGGAAATCCGAGAAGATAAACGATCTGTTGAATGAAAAGAGTTTGAAGTAAATATGCCCAAGTTTTACATTCGAAAAGTTAATTTGTTCTGCGATGATCATAAGATGGGCATCTGACCACTGGGTTTCAATTCCATCAACGTTCTTTGCTTTTACTCGGATACTGTAATTACCATCATTAATCCACATTTTGGATGCGGAAATCGGTTCACCAGAACTTAACGGACCAAACCATTCACTTTCGTTTCCATCGCCCCAATCCCATTTGTAAAAAATGTTTTTTTCATCTGGATCCGTATATACAGCAGTGAAATTAAAAACGATTCCATTTCCTCCATATGTTGGTCCATTAATCTGAGGATACTCTGTTGCATAGTTAGATATTGAAAACGTTCTATCTGAAGCATCTGAACCGATATTGTAGAAATCATCAATGGCGCTGACGCTTATAAGATAAAAATCTCCATCAGGGACCGAGGTGGTATTCCAAACATAAAATCCAGTATTGTTTCCGTGAGAGACAAGCTGAACCCAACTACCTCCATTATCTGCGCTATATTCCAAAATGATTGTACCATCAAGGTTCATTGTTAAATCATCAGATGCATACCATTGAATCGTGATTTCTCCAGATACAACTTCCCCGCCATTCGGATAAATAACAGTGACCTCCGGGGGAACCGTATCAATATACCCTGAAGGATAGACCCAGGGATGATAGTCTATGTTATTTCCAGATGCATTTACCAGATACGGAGTATCCCATGTCCCTGTTCCTGGGATGACATTCGCAGAGGGGTATAACAGTCGATAATTATCCCAGTAATTCCCAGTTGTTCCATTATCCCACGTGTTCGAATACGTATTAGGATATACAGAGACATGAACGGTGTTTTCCATGAAATTATTATGATAAAACTGATTGTTACTACAATTTATAAGCAGTATCGCTTTGTTGTTGTTCAGTAGGTTGCAATCATGTACAAGGAAATACGAAGAACCAACCAATTTAATACCCGCATCTAGACACTGAGAGACATTGCACTGGGATAGTATTGAATTACTGCTATTCTGTGCTTCGATACCTACCATTGCGCTTCGTACTGTCAGATCTGAAAGCGATACGAAGGAAGTATCATGGATTTGAAGAACAACACTCGTAGAAGACCCACCACCTTCAAGAATCGTTGTATGGAGATTTTCACCAAGAATGGTCATGCTTTTGTTTAGTACAAGCGAAGTGTTTGCATAAATCCCCTCGTAGACAAAAATCGTGCCATTTGGTGCAATGACCGCTACTGCATCAGCAATATATTGTAACGGGTGTTGCGCAGTTCCATACCATGGACCAGCAACGTTATTTACATCCACATAGACGTAATTGAAATAGCTATCAAAAACAAGCATATAATAGGTGCTTGAGCGGGCTGCATTGCCTGAAGTATCAATTGCCCAGATATAAAACGCATAGGTCCCTGACAAAGACACGTTGTTTATTTGGTAATAATATTGATTCCCACCAGTATTCACCATAGACGCATTTATAGGAGTAAAACCAGCAGGTCCCGTGACGGAAACTCTGACGTCAGCAACACTGATATTATTGTCAGTGACATTACAGGACTGAAACATATAAAAACCAGGATCGGTCCAAACCCCTGCATGAGGCCCATAGGTAATGTCCGTTATGACAGGTGGTTCAGTATCATCTGCTAAAACTAGTGATATAGGGGTCAGCAAAGAAATAGTTGTTAACATAGCCAATACAGTTATTTTTGTTTTATGCATATGTATTCCCCCATTATAATATTTATATTGTTACATGCACGTCTTTACTAATAAAGTTTTCTATATATTTTTT
>MUGD01000300.1 GCA_002900555.1 Thermoplasmata archaeon M9B2D
CTTTCTATCGATTTTATCATCGCTAGTATTTGTTCATCTTTGAAACTATTATGAGCAATAGCCCCTGAATAACAAGCTCCGGCACAGACCCCACATCCTTTACAAAGCCCTTCATTTACTTTTGCGATGAGTTGTTCTTTTCCGTCTTTTGTCTTTTTTACCATCTCAATAGCTTTGTATGCACAGACTTGTTCACAAAGTCCACAACCAACACATCGTTGTTCGTTGACTTGAGCGATTATTCCCGGAAGCTCAAGGAAATCCTTACTTAGAATAGTGCACGCTCGAGACACTGCGGCTAATGCTTGTGCGATACTTTCTTCAATACACATTGGAGAATGCGCAAGACCCGCAAGAAAGATCCCATCGGTAGCAAAATCCACAGGTCTGAGTTTTGTATGTGCTTCTAAAAAAAATCCGTCTTCATTTAACGGAACCTTAAGCATTTTTGACAAAAGCATGTTATCTGCTGGGGGCACGATACCCGTACTTAACACGAGGCGATCTGTGTGAATTGCAAGATCCTCACCTAAGATAGCATCAAAGACGCGTATCGTAAGTGCCCCATCTATATTTTCTACAATCGGTTTATTCTCAGGAGAATAATGAATGAAAATAACCCCTTTTTCTCTAGCTTTTTGATAATACTCCTCCTTAAATCCATAGGTTCGGATATCTTGATATAACACATACACTGTTGCATCTTTATTGAGTTCCAAATAATGTAAGGCGTTCTTTATTGCCTGTGTACAACAAATCCTACTACAGTACGGGTGATTTTCATCACGAGAACCAACGCACTGAATCATCACGACTGTCTCTGGTTTTGTTATATGCCCCTCTTTTTTTTCCAATTGATGTTCGAACTCCTGTTGAGTAAGGACTCGTTTATCTGATTTGTAGAGATACTCCCTAGGTGTATATTGCTGTGCACCTGTTGCAACGACAATAATTCCATGGTGTAGTTCCTTTGTTTTGTGCTTCTTCTTGACACTGGTAGTAAAATTACCAATGTACCCCGTGAGGGTATCAACGTGAGTATCTGTGAAAACCTGGATATGTTTGTTTTCTTTGATTTTCTTTAGTAAGTCTTGGAGGATAGGTTGTACGTTATCACCTGTAAGAGTCGAATACATCTGGCGAAGGTTTCCACCAAGTTCCTTTTCCTTCTCAATTAAAAACACAGGGAACCCTTCTTCAGCCAACATAATTGCTGCTGTTATCCCCGTTAGTCCACCGCCTAGCACCAATGCATTTTGATTCACTGGTAACTTTAGTATCGGTAATGGTTTTAACAATGCTGCCTTTGAGATGGCCATTCGGAGAAGATCCGTTGCTTTCTCTGTAGCCTTTTGGGGCTCCTTCATATGAACCCAAGAGCATTGATCCCGGATGTTTGCCATCTCAAATAAATACTGGTTTAATCCTGCTTCCTTCATTGTATCCTGAAATAACGGTTCATGCGTTCGTGGAGTGCAGGAAGCCACAACAACTCGGTTGATATCGTATTCTTTTATGATATCCTTAATATGCGTCTGTGTATCCTGAGAACAAGTAAATAAATTATTTTCCGCATACACAACAAACGGAAGGTTTTTTGTATATTCAGTCAGGGATGCAACATCAAGGAATCCACCGATATTACTTCCGCAATGGCAAATAAACACACCGACTCGGGGTGTCAGATAGTGAACGTCTCTTGTTGGGGGATACTGTTTAACGGTAACATATTTGCCTCGTGATTGTGAAAGAAGGGCTGATGCTAATGCTGCAGCACCACTTGCTTGTGCGACCGTCTCAGGGATATCCTTCGGACCAGCAAACGCGCCAGCTACATAGATTCCTGGTATGATCGTATGAAACGGTTCAAATGAGTCTGTGAGAGCAAAATTATATTTATTTAGATTAATTCCAAACACAGTTGAAAGAGTTTTAGAGTCATTTGGGAAACTAAGTCCAACAGATAATATAACTAGGTCGAAGTCTTCTTGTTTTAGGATTCCATCCTCGGTTTCGTATTTAAGAGAGAGGTTTCTTGTTTTTTTATCCTCTTCAACTGAGGAGATCCGACAGCGGATGAAGCGAACACCGTATTCTTTTTCTGCCCGGTTGTAGTATGACTCAAAGCCTTTGCCATAGGTACGCATGTCCATATAAAAGATGGTCGGTTGGATATCTGGTGCGTGTTCTTTAGCAATCACCGCTTCTTTGATTGCGTAGGTGCAGCATACCGATGAACAATAATTCTTCCCACACGCGTTATCTCGTGAACCAACACATTGTATC
>MUGD01000301.1 GCA_002900555.1 Thermoplasmata archaeon M9B2D
ATAAATAAGTCCAGTTTGATTTTATTTTAATCCAATCTCTCCAATCCCGTAAAGTGTGATCATAAAAATAAAACTTACATCATTTTCTTCTTTAGTGAGATTGAAATCAAATGACCAGCACTGGGTTTCGTATAAAAACCCGACGCCGTATTTTAAGTCTTTGCTATCAAATATGTTTCGTTCATACTCTCCGCGCACTGAGAGTCTGTCTGATATCTTCAGCCCAAGATTGCTATATATGGTCTCACTGATATCCCGCTGATATCGATGATCAACAGACAAGTTGTCCCCCCGCATATCCCAAATCGTTGCGGCAACATTTCGTGACCGAAAGTTACTGTCATAATGTGACCAGTCAGCATCCGCTTTTATGGAAAAATATCTTATAGGATAAAATTCAAGCTCACCGTGTATCGGGGAAAACGGTTCCGGATCGTCCTCTTTTTCCTTGTTGATGTCGTAAGTTTGTTGCAGCTTGAATCGTAAGAACTCATTGTAATCATACATTGGCGGTTCATAACTGCTATCAGCAACCGATTTATCCGAAGGGAGACCCTTTATTTCTCTTGTATTATTTTTCGACTTCGATGTTAATGTGTTTGTAAGCGAATACGTAATCAGATTTGTCCTGGCAATCCGATCGATTTCATCTAAAGAGGGCAATTCAGACTGATCCTTTTCAGGGATATAATCGTAGATGATTTGAGGTCTTACAGTATGTTTGATCCGTTCAACACGTTTTCCCTCTATATTGAATACATGATAGACTTCAGAAAGAAGATCGACCTTTATATCATACATTTCCCTGGTAAGTGTATTTTTATCCGAAGAACTATACTCCTCTTTGTCAAAATGCCAAACTGTCTCTCGTAGGCCCACAGAGGGTTCAACGGTAAAGTAGCTTCCGAAATTATACGGCAGATAGAATCTGGGATAAATATCCATCCGATGATTTCGTGGACCGTCTTCACTGTAAAAGTAAATGTATTCGGAAGCCAGATCAAAATAAAACGGTGATGTTGAAATGTTTTGTTTTGAGCCGTTAAAAGTGATCACCGGTAGCCGCTGCAAGGTTGTATCCGTCTCTTCCTGACGACGCTTTATGATATCATCGTACCATCGCAACTCGGCATTTAGGCTGTAATGAGGCCAGTTTCTGTTGACATTGAATCTGTTGAGTCGCACGGGATCATCATATGCATCAAAACCTCTTCCGAATTCTTTGACAAAATACTCATCGGTTGCATTAAATCCCGTGTATCCATCTTTGAATTCATAAAGGTAATCCTGGTCGCTTATGTAGTCTATGTCAAGTCTTGCAAAGAACCCGTGAGGCAATGCCTGATCATGTTTCATCCTGAACCAGTAACGGTCGGAATTGGGACGCAAAGCACTGTCACCGGTATACCCCCATTTTTCAGAACCTGGGGAACCGTCATCCACCTGTCTGTCATCTAAAAAATCAACCATCAGGGTCCCTTTTGATTGTTCATCTAAAACATAACGGTATTCCAGACCCAGCTTTTCTCCGCGGCTGCCCATATAGTGAGAGTAGAACGTTGCATCCGAGCTCTCATTGATAGCCCAGAAGAACGGCTGGACATATTCACCCCCTTTACGGTCTGAATAACCGATCTGAGGCGCCAGTAAGCCTGTCTGGCGTTTCAGCTTTACGGGAAATACAAGAAATGGGGTATAGAGCACAGGAGCCTTCTTTGCCCAAAGCGCCGCATGTTTAACAAAACCGTATCCTTCCAGGGTAACCTTTAAATTTCTGCCGGTAATTTTCCATGCTGGCGAATCACCGTCACATGTCGAAATACTGGCTTTGTCGGCAGTGTAAGAGTCTTTGCCCACTTTTTGAATTTTGTCTCCTTTTATATAGAAATGGTTTTCATCAATGAATATGGTTCCGTTATAAATCGTTCCGGTTTCTGCATTCAGGTTCATTTCCATGCTGGTGCCGGTGATAATGTTTTCTCCCACCGTCATAACAACATGACCTTTGGCAAAAACGTCCATGGTATTCTGATTAAAACGAACATAATCGGCAATGAGGTTTTTATCTTTTTTGGTAATGTTTACGTTCCCTCTACCAATATAGACTTTCGCCTGATCATCGTAATTCACCTCATCGGCAACAATATGCCACGGCACACTTGCATCGTCCTGAAATGGGCCGGGTTGACCTTTTGCTGAAACGGGGCCTAAAACCAGAATCAGCATAAACAGGACCAAACTGAGTCCAGGGGAAGTTTTACAGATTCGAGCGGAACAGAATAC
>MUGD01000074.1 GCA_002900555.1 Thermoplasmata archaeon M9B2D
TTTTAAAATAATCAGGTGATAGAGAAATGATAGAAAAACATACGAGGTTGAAATTCTTCCTGTTGGTTAGGAGATGAGCGTAATCCCTATCATAGATAAGAAAGAATATACTGATTCAGATCAAGATTTGATACTTTTCCTTAATCTTGATAAGGAAATTATTCAATATAATGAAGAAAGCAAGCGTGTTACAGGATTTACAAGAGATGAGATGATACATAAAAAATTTATTGAGATAATGGTTCCTGCAGAGTCGACAAGACAATGGAGGGATCTTCTTGATTCGATTCAGCATACTACCTGGATTGAAAATTTTGTCCTTCCTTTAAAAACGAAGGATGATCAGATTCGTACGATAACCTGGACTGGTTTTCTCGTAAAAGATGAATATGGGACAGTAAAGAATATCTGCATTTTTGGAAAACCGTTGCAAACCGAAGCAGTATCAAGCCAATCATCAGAGATATTTACTCCCAAGGTTGCTTCTTCTAAGGGAGATGTGGTTCCTCCTGAGTTTGAGGTGGTTTCTAAGGAGGTTTCTGAGGAGCCGGTGGTGCAGTCGGTTGAGGAGGAGGTGTCTCCTGTGGCGGCTTCTTCTTCTGGTGATGATGTGAGTCTGCCTGAGTTTGAGGTGGTTTCTAAGGAGGTTTCTGAGGAGCCGGTGGTGCAGTCGGTTGAGGAGGAGGTGTCTCCTGTGGCGGCTTCTTCTACGGAAGGTGTAGATCTCCCTGAATCAGGGGTTGTTATATCCAAAGATAGTTCTGAAAAAACCCCAGAACAGAAAGATAAAGAGATGATTATGAAACACAGAGTAAAAAAATTATTATTCGCCAGTAAAAAAAGAAATGAAGAACCTACCACTGATGCTGTTCAAGAACAGGTTATCACCCCGTTGGTAAGCATGGCAAAACTACTTGAAACCACATCACAAAAACTTGATTTTATAAATGAAATACTAAAAGAACTTTCACAAAAATATGAAATGATTACTACTCGAGTCACAGAACTTGAAAAGAAAGACCGACGATGGGAAAAGAAGCATCATACCATGCAAAAATCTCAGCCTCCTCTTGAAGAGCCCGTTGTTGAACAAGCTAACCAACAACTATTAAAAGAAGAACAAGAGCAGAACCCTGACGCCACAGTCTCTGTAGAAGAACCACCAAAAAATGAAAAAATTTCGTTTTTCTCAGACCCGTTTGGGTTTAAACGACAACACCAGGAATTAGATATAAAAACACAGCAATTGGAACTCCGTTTAAAGGAGTTTGAAGCGTCTGAGGCACAATTCCAGAAGGAACAACATATTTTTAACGCTCGACTCCAGGAATTTAGCAAGTGGCAGGAAAAATTAAAGCTGTTGGAATCAGAAATTGAGAACCGACGTCAAGAACTACTAAGACAAGAAGACATGCTTCTTGCACATCATACTGTCTCTCTTCCGTCTAATGAAACTTACCTATCTGATTTGGAGATACGGAACAACACAGAGCCACCGGCCTCCAATGAAATAGATGAGACGATAGATACTATCCCTCAGTCCGCAGCGATAATCCAAAGGGGTATATTAAAACAAATCAATAGTCCCTTTATCGAGTTGCTTGGGTATCCCCTGGAGGAGATAAAAGATAAGAGCGTCGAAAAATATTATCGTGATCGGTTGAAGGGTGATGCAATTTCTACCTATACTACTGTACTTTGCGCGAAGGATAACGCTAAAATACCAGTTGAGATAACCATGAAACAAACCACATATAACGGAGAAAAAGCCGAACTTGTGATCGTTACTTGTTTTAATGGATAAAGTTTTAACACAAACGTGCTATTTTTAAGAAAAAAACAAAAAGGAATAAGAAGAGAAAGTATAATTTCTCTTTCTTTTTATAGATCGCAGACTCGATATTTAAATGCGTTTGGCGATTGTACAACGAAGATGCCAGATGACCCTACATCTGGCACTAGTTTGCCTTCAAGGATTTCGCCTGGTACTAGCCCTCTCGTTGTAGGAAGCACTGCAGTGAGGTTGACAATAAGAATAGCTTGATCGGTATTACTCAAACTATTCGTCTTCATTAAAGAGTCGTCTCGGTCATGGATACTGATTACCCCGTAGTTTGTCGCGTTTAGGTAACTATGGTCTAGTGTATTGAAGATACCACCTTCAGGTACATGGTTGGTTTTAGATGATAAATTAAGGTTTAACACTGAAAAATCGTCAAGTTGCAGATATAATAATGTTTTATTCAGATCGATGTCGTATGATCCCGCTCGTGGTGCAATTGCGATTGCTAGGTATTCAACTTTTGTTTTGTTTTCGTCAGTATAACCGGTGACGCTTATTACTTTTACACCGCTTGAGACATCCCGAATTGTCTGTTTGCCAACTGCATATGCTCGTTGTTGTAGGTTTTCTGCGGTTTGCATAATAACACTTGCAGCAACTGCTGCTACTAAGATTAATGCGATGAAAACAATTAATGTCCCTATGCCAACAGCTCCTTCATCATCGTCACTGAGGCTTTTTGTCTCGGGTCTGTGTTTTTTACCAGGTTTGATTGCAATTATTGTATCAATTCTGAGACATCCTAGACCTTGTGGGGAATCTACTAAAATAAATCCATCTTTATAGTCGACGTCCTCAAGAGTTCCAGTTACGACGTTTGCTCGCTCTTCGCCAGGTTCTTTGGTTACGATTTTACAGTATCTGCCCACCAGCCTTTCCATATAGCGTTTCGTCATTTCTTTCACCTTCCATTCCTGCCATTTATACTCATGGCAGTATATCTCATGTAACATGTTCGCAAATGACACTATATAAAGATTCGGCGGTGAACAACCAAACTGGTAAAATTACACAAAAGCAATTTTACTATTCCTCCTGATTTTAAGGAGAACTCAACAAAAAAACAATATGGATTGCTAAACCATCAAAAGCATAAGGACTTTGAAAATAAATCGTTGTTTCAAACATTTCCCAGGAATAGATAACAATTGTATAACAAGATTTATATATTTTTCAGGAGAAGCGTTTAAAAGAAAAAACCAGTGATTTTATGGATGATTCGGCAAAACTTGGTACAATTGGCGTCATTCTCCTTCTTCTCTTCATTCTTATCGGAACCGTAAGTGCATCAGTTCTTGTGACAATCTCAGAGGACACCTCTGAAGAATACGATCTAGACACCATGGTCGATGAGGTCATCGATGAAGTATGTAGCTATCTACAAATCAAACATGTCATTGGAAAATACGAAATGGTTCAAGACGAACAAAAAATAAATAAAATTGGAATTCTCATCAAACCATTCGTCTCTCAAAATATCGACATATCTCATATGACTATAGGTCTCTCAAATGGCGAGTATTATTATATGATATTTTTCAATGGAGTAGCTGAATCATTACGCTCCTCTTCACTCTTTGAGCATCCTATCTGGAGTTCCCTTGACCAAGGGTCATTTAGCCTTCTGTCGACAATAGACGACGATAACTCTATTGTTGACTTACATCTGATTAATAAATATACAGATATGGCCTTCATTGTTCTACAATTACCTGATGGTATCGCCATAAAAAACGGTGATTATCTTGAAGTCACAATTCTGCTCTCACCTGGGATGGGTCGAACGATATACCTCGAAGCTCCCCTTTCTCTAAAAAACGTTGTCACCCTTTATCCTTAAAAAATTTTCATTTAGATTCTTCATCTTTTAATTTTTTTGTTTTAAGATGCTCCTCTGCACTATTATCAAGACATTTTTCTATCTCGTTGCAGATCCGTAGTTTTTCTTTCCAACTGATGTCCTCCTGAAGATGATCTTGCTGTTCTTTACTATCGTTTATAATCTGATTCACATCTCCTGCAAGACCCTTTTGTTCTTTTTCAACCTCAGATGAATCTTGGATTAAAATACTGCTTGGGCTGTCTTTTCTATCAAGCAACGTCTTTGCTTTTAACTCGTTGTCCATCCCTTTGTCGGATAGTTTTATTGTTAGTTGATCACTCTGTGTATGACCGATATGGAGTAATTCTTGGAGTTTTGCTAGTTCTATCGTTTTCGTATCCAACTCTTGTTTCACCGTACCAAAATCATTCTTCATAGCGGTAAATTGTGTTTCTCTGGTTTCTAACTCGTTCCTTAAATGACCAATCGTAAAACATTTTTTATCCAATTCGTCGAGACGTTTTTTAAGATCTCGTTTTATCTGATCAAGTTCCAACAATCTCTGCTGTTGTTCTTTTTTTAGCTCCTCTAGTTCTTGGTGATGAATTGTTACCTCCTGATTGCTTATCTCTAGTTGTTTTTGAAGGTCTGCTATTGCTAAATCTTTCAAATGTCCATCGTTGAGTGCTATCTGAATCTCGTTTTGTTTACCCGCTAACTCTCCTTGGAGACCGAGAAGTTGATTCTCTTTTTTTTGGATTAATTGTGTATTTATTAGTAATTCCTCGTTCTTTTTCATAAGCTCTTTTTCTTTATCTTTGATAAAGAGGCGTTGCTGCTCAAGTGTATCAGTGATTTTATCCATGTTCGTTGTTTTTTCGAGAAGGTTCGTTTGGATCTCAGATAACTGTCTTTTCATATCATCGATGATACAATTCCTTGATTGTATCTCTGTCTGCAAAGAATCAACGTTGTGCTCTTTTTCTTTTAGTTCCCCCAGACGGACCGTAAGTTCCCGATCTTTGTTCGTTAGTTCTGATTGAAGAGTCTCAACTCTTCGCGAGTGTTCTAATATAAACAGTTGTCGTTCTGAAAGCTGCTCTTGTAATTCGTCCACAATCCTATTGCGTGTCGCTACCTCTAAGCTTAATGCTTCTACATTATCTCGCAGATTCTGTTCACGAACAGAGAAGTCCACCAAGTTCTTCTCCATTTCATTACGAGCATCGTGTAATAATTTTTCTTTCTGTTCAAGTTTTAGTTCTAGTTCTTTAACTTGTTCCTTATTATCTCGCGCTTCAATATTTTTTATAACAAAATCAACCCATTTCTTTTCAGAATCGTTTTTTAATTGATTTAATTCTTCTTCTAATCTTGCTATCTCTCGTTTGCCAACCAATAACTGCGTATTTTTATCTTCTAAATCCTGAGTTGTTTTTTCAAGTTCTCTTTCTAGGTGAGTAATACTCTCTTCTTTCTGTTTTAATATGGTGTTTACAGATTCAAAATCCGCAAGTCGTGTGTTTAATTGCGATGTTATATCTTCGATTTCTTTCTGCTTCGATTCCATCTGCTTTTTAAGGAGGTTTACCTCTTTGCTTTGGGTTTCTATCTGATTTTGTTTCTGTTCCAAATCTGTTTGAAGATGCTCGGCAACCTGCGTCTTTTCGATAAGACATGTTTGTTGCGCTGCAAGTTGCTCTTCCATGTTTTCAATGATTTTATTTCGTGAATCGATTTCACCACGGATCATGTCTAGCTCCACTCGCACTTCCTGAAGTTGTAACCCTGTTGCTTGGAGCTCTTCCTCCTTCTGAGCTACTTCCAGTTGTTTGCGTTCAAGTTTCTCACGAGCCTGCTGTAACAGATGTTGATTACCCAGAAGTTCGTCATGTAATTGTTCTGTCATGCCTGCATGTTCAATTAACCGCGCTTGATTCTCCGTACACTGTTTCATCATCTCCTCGATGAGTGTATTTCTCGAGGTAAGTTCTATTTGAAGCTGTTCGAGTTGCTCCTGGTGTTGCTGTGATACCTGTTTTTGTTCTGTAAGTTCCTGATTTCTACTTTGTAAAAGCTCTTGTAATGTTTCAACAACCTGTGTCTTTTCGAGTAATGACATCTGCTGGTTCTCTAGTTGTTTTTCAAATGAATCAATGATGGTATTTCTCGCTAGAATCTCTTGTTTTAATTCATCGATTTCTCCCGATTTCTCCTGTAGCTTTTGTAATACGCTGTTGAATTCTTCGTTTTTACTTTGTAACTCTCCTTGTAGTTTTTGGAAAGCACGGCTGCTTTGTTCGAGATCTCTGCTTAACTGTTCGGTAAAATGATTATTTTCTACAATCCAGGCATCTTTCTCCAGCAATTGCTTTTTAATATCTTGGATACTTGTGTCCCTTTCATGAATTTTCTGTTGTAATATTTTTGAATTTTCTCTTTTCTCATCGAATTCTCTTTGTAGTTCCCTTACTGTCTTCTCTTTTAGTTGTAATTCTTCCTGCAGTTTTTTCATAATCTCTGTTTTTTCGACAAGTTTCGTTTGATGTTCTATAACCTGCTGCTCCAAATCATTAAGAAGTCGATTTCTTGTTTCAAATTCCTTTTGTAATGTTTCTTTGTCTAGAGTAACCATACTGATTTCTTGTTGGCTTTTATTATCAGAAATGAGGCTTGAATTAAGGTCCTGTTGTTGTGTTTTTTTTAAACTTGACAAAGTTTCCTGGAGTCGTTCTCTATCTAGCTTATCTAAAAACGTATCGATAGTGTCATGAAAATGAATCGTTTTTTCCTCAGGTACAGTACTATTCTGTACCATATGGGAATTTTCCATTTTTTTTGATTTATCGAACACATCTTCCTTTGTCATTCTATAACCATATCCTATGTGAAGTTTCCTTATATTTTTAATGGTGAACCCTTACAATACCTATGCTGGTTGAAAATGTCGATATCTTCTTTTTTTTCATCCTTAAAAAATCCATTTAACACATCCTTCTACCAATGGTCACAACTACCTCCGGCAACGGTAATGGGTTTTTTCGTTCATTAACATTTCGGAGTATACACATCCAAGAGGAAAAAATAAACAAAGACAAACTAAGAAAAAAACACACAACGATAGATATATTAGTTCCCCCTCTTACAATCAAATGGCCTCCGGGAGATTTACTACACGTCATTGCATAATATTGTTATTTTTAACTGAGAAAAACCATATTATTTACAGAGACGTACGATTGTTTTTGTTGCGGTTTTTTTCTTCTTTACGAAGGTTTTATAAAACAATGATGGTATCCTGGCAGACATCATGGCAGAAAAATGGGACAATTTTGAGCAAACTCCCGTCGAATCACCCTTTGATCTTGAGTTATTACAACGGGAAGTTGGTCAACGTTTTCCCTTTTATGATATGAAATCAAACCTCAATACCGTTGCATTTTTCTGTCGCATCGACGAGGAGACCCTCGAAGAAAAATTCGAGTCACTTCGTTTGACACTCATAGAAAAAAACTATATCCCTATGATCCGGGTTGAACACGGGGAACACATTATCTATGTTATAAAAAAACCAAAAAGTAAAAAACAGAAGTCTGTCTGGATTAATATCGTCCTGTTGGCAGCAACAGTAGTTACCACAACGCTTGCAGGAGCGCTTCAATGGGTTGAGATCGATCAGGTTGATTGGCTTTACCTGATTTCGGCTGAGTATCTCTGGCAGGGTTTTGTCTTTTTTTCTGTCCCGTTACTCCTAATCCTTGGTGTCCATGAAATGGGGCATTACTTTATATCAAAGAAGCATCGTGTTGATGCATCGTTACCGTATTTCATCCCGCTTCCACCACCTTTTATCCTTGGAACCTTTGGGGCGCTCATTTCCACTAGAGAACCAATTCCCAACAGGAAAGCTTTGCTTGATATCGGTATGGCTGGTCCACTCTGTGGTTTTCTTGTGGCAATCCCGGTTTCTTTGATCGGGTTTTATCTGATGCAACAAAATCCACTTCCAGTTCCATCAACCGGAACAAGTATCATTCTCATACCGCCGTTGCTTCTTGTTTGGATGCAAAACCTCTTTTCAATCTCTGGCGACTATATTATGCATCCGACCTTATTCGCCGGATGGGTTGGTATTTTTCTTACTGCTGTCAATTTATTACCAACGGGTCAACTCGACGGCGGTCATATCGCCAGAGCAATCCTAAAGGAGAAACATAAATACATCAGTTGGTTGGTTATTTTCGTGCTTGCTGGATTAAGTTTTTTTTATACAGGATGGCTGATGTTTGCGATTATTATTTTACTCTTCATTGGTACCCAACATCAGCCGCCTCTCAATGAGGTCACACCGTTGGACACTAGACGAAAACTCCTGGGACTGTTGATCCTTATCGTTTTTATCCTTTCTTTTGCCCCAATTCCCTTCTACGGTCAATGATTTCTGCATTCAACTCTCATATCCACATGAATTGACTAGCTAGAGCAGAATCGTAATGATTTAATACCTCATAATCAATCCTTATCATGACGTGAACCGTATGAAAACTTATATCCAGATTACGTTCAACAGCGAAGGTGCCGCTCCCTCCGAGATAAAAAACCAGTTGCTCAACATGGGGTTTAAGGCGACAAAGGGCAACTATGATTTTGTTTTTGACTGGGGAAAAGAAAAGGCTGATATCAATGACCTTATCTTTTTTGCGGATAAAGTCCATGCGGCATTGAAGAATTGCAAAGTGCTTTTTAATATTGAAACCATCTAATGTTTTTTTCCCTGTTTTCGCTTTATTTGCCCTTTTGTTCTGCTTAAGACACCCATGAGGGTATGATATTCCCATTTTGAGGGCATCGCACGTCCCATGATGCGTTTAAACAGTATCTTCGTATGCTCTTTTTTATGGTTAGGATACTCGATATCTTCAAGTAGTTGTGCAAAGAATTCATTTAATTTCTGTTTCTCAAGCGACCCTAGGGACCTGCGCCGTGTAGGGATAGATGTCCTTCTGAGATAGATGGAGTAAAGCACGATTGTTACTGCATGGGAGAGGTTCAAGGAGGGATAGCATTCACTTGTGGGTATCTTAAGCATTATATCGCAGGCAGCTATCTCTTCGTTGTACAATCCATAATCCTCCCTTCCAAACACCAGCCCGATCTTCCCTTTTCCTTTAAAAATCTTCTCGGAGAACTCCTCAAGTAATACAGGATTTCTCAGATGTCGTTTCTCCGTCTTTGATTCAATTGATGAGGTCGCGACAAGGAAGTCAAGGGTTTCAACTGCGTCCTTGAAACAGGAGAATATCTGTGCGTTGTCAAGGATTTTGGTCGCATGCATGGCACGCGCGTAGCATACGTTGTCAAGTTCGCATGGGTTGACTAGATGGAGGTTCTCAACATCAAAATTCATCATTGCTCGGGCGACAGCCCCGATATTACCGCTATTTTTCGGCTCAACAAGAACGACATAAAAAAGCGAAAGAGGGTTGTTCTTAGCCATGCCTGCCGCGTTACCGGATGTTGAATTCTTCTTCTTTGTCTGCCAACATCCGCTGATACTTTGAGGGAAGATGTTTTACTGTACTTTGAAGTTTAGCTCGTTTTTTCAGGATTTCTGAGCGCTTATCTGTTTTTAGTTCGTCTAAGACATATTTTCGTTTTGAAAAGTAACTATACAGATAGTAAATCCCTATGCCTAGGATAATCAGTCCTGCGATGAGGATGTAATCATTCCAGATGCCAACGGGATCTTTTATGAAATGCAACGGAGAATCAACAGGGTCGGCAATATCGATAAAGAATAAATACACGACGCCCATAAAAATGAATATCACGGCTGGTATGATAATAAGGATGCTTAGCACGATGACATATTCCCGTAAAAACCTTGTTATTCTTCCGCTCATTTTTCCTTCACCTTAGTATGATTTTGCATATCTCATCCATGTTTTCGCAGGTGAACCACATACTGGGCATTGCCCTGTACACCCTGCGTTTTCAATGGGTTCCCCTAATGTATTCCCCTCTAAAACATTTTCTATTTCTAACGCGCAGTCCTTATTACCGCACCAGGGAAGGGCGATGATACCTGTTTTCTGTTTTGCCTCTTCGATTGTCGATACCGAGTGGATGTTTTCTTTTAAGAGCTTTTCCGCATTCTTGTACAGGGTTTTTTCTAAAAACCCAAGCTCGTTTTGGACTGCTACCTGTCCGTCTTTTAACGGAACCGATGTTTTCATACCAGTGTCTCGTCGAACCATGGTCAGTTCGTTTTTTTCAACATCCTTTGGACCAATTTCTATCCGTAGAGGAACTCCTTTGAGTTCCCAGTCATAGTATTTGTTCCCAGGGGTTATCTCCCGGTCATCAAGGTGGGAACGCACTCCATGCTGAAGAAGTCTTTCATGAATCTCTTGACATGCTTGGAGAACATCGTGTTCTTTTCCCTTGAAAATAATAGGGATGATCACGACCTGAAGTGGTGCGACTTCCGGGGGGATAATAAGTCCTTTGTTGTCCCCGTGAACACCGATAAGCGCCCCAAGTAACCGCTCGCTCATCCCATACGTTGTTTGATGACAAAACGCATGGGTTCCTTTTTCTGTTTCATAGGAGATTTCATAGGGTTTAGCGAAATTATCACGATATTGATGAATGGACCCTATCTGCAGCGTTCTTCCTGATGGCATCAGTACATCAATGCTGATGGTATAATACGCTCCAGCAAATTTATCCCATTCCGGTCGTTTGCTAAAGACATAGGGCAGACATAGTTTGTTTAACAAGCGGTTGGCGATTTTCTTGTCTTCATTTATCTGCAATTCAGCGTCAGCAAAATCAGCATGACAGGTGTGAGCCTCGAAAAAGTGGATCTCTCGTACACGGATGAATGCTCGTGTCTGTTTTGTTTCATACCTGAAGGTGTTAACGATCTGGAACGTTTTTAGAGGCAAATCCGTATGAGAACGAACCCATAGTGAAAAAATCGGGTACATCGCTGTTTCCGATGTGGGTCGAAGCAGCCATCGTTCTTCAAGTGGAGTAAGACCTGCATGGGTGACCCAAAAGACCTCTTTTCCAAAACCTTCGATGTGCTCTTCCTCTTTTTTAAAGAACGATTCAGGTATGAGAAGAGGAAAGCAGACTTCTTGGTGGTTGGTTTTAATCATCTCCTCCCTGATAAGTCTGTCGACATTGTTCATCAGTTTCCAGCCGTAGGGTTTCCAGATATTCATTCCTTTGATAGGATATCGTTTATCACATAAGTCAGCAAGCTCGACGATTTCATTGTACCATTCGTTGAAATCCTCGCTTTTTTTCACCTTTGTCTCTGGCATAGCCGTTCCACAGTTTTAACCAAAAAGAG
>MUGD01000302.1 GCA_002900555.1 Thermoplasmata archaeon M9B2D
ATGAATATTCAATCTCTGAGAAACTTGTTACTGTACCTTCACAGTAACACTTGTTTATATTATAAATAAAAAAATGAATTAACAATTTAGTAGGTGATTTAGATATGCTTTCGGAGAAAGAGCTTGCATCAGAATTGGGTTTCCATAGGCTCACGAAAAGTCAGATGATTGTCCTTTCCGTATTGAGAGAAACTGGAAAGAACGGTGTCACACCCAAGCAACTCATAGATAATGTTTCATTTGCTCCTAGAACAGTTCGGTATGCGCTAAGAAAACTTCTCAAAAAACGTCTTATCAGAAGGTACCCATGTCTATCAGATATGCGTCAATGGATTTATCTTCCTGCATAGATAGAGAAATGAGTTATTAACCAGCTCGGACTTCTATCTTTCCGATGTTATTCTCTCCTGCAAAGAGAACTTTCCCATGAGCTTTAACCAGCTCTGAATAGATATCAATCGGATTTTCAATCTTTGATAGAATTTCGGCATTGTAGGCACAAATGGCTGTCATAGGTATGTCAAGCACTGAATGAAGTGCCTTTTCGTACTCAATTAATTCTTTAACCAAATCGTGTTTGATAAAACAGCTCATTTCCCCAGTGACACGCATTCCTCTGAATCCTCTAGATAAGGCATTAGCATACGCCGTGTTCCAGAATTCCATAATGTGATCGAGATCGACCTCTCCATCAATGATGTAAATGTCAGTGTAGTTGAATATCTGTAGAGCACCACTCTTCTCGAATTTTTCGACATCAAGACCATAGTTAATCATACCCGCTCTGATTTCATCGGGTGACTCCTCTGAGCAAACGTATGCTGCTGCTTCCCCCTGATTTAAGCCATCAGCGATATACGGAAACAGAGTGTTATATTTGGATTGAAGAGAGTCATAGAAAAGAACAACATGATCCCGCGGTCTTAGTCGATTTAGGATTCGAGTTAGTTTTTGAGGAGGTGCAACAGAGAGGTCTCTCCAGTCTAAGGCATCACGAAATTGCTCCTCAAAGTCCCTATGGATAATTCCGACAAGACTAGGATCATTTGTCCAAAGACACTGACCATCAGTAAACGAACTACCCGCTGAAGTTGTAATCATTGCTTGTTTCTTATCAAAGAGAATATAGCGGCTTGGAATATTCTCTGAGTAACGAACTGTAAATGAGTTATGCGGTATTTGCTTTTTCAAATATTCAGGAATTAGTCCAATCTCCTCTGGACACTCAGTTAGAATATGGACTTCCACATCCTTCTTCTTTGCTATTTTTAGAACATCACCATAGGACAAAATGAAACGAAATGCATTCTCAAAGGAATCTACAAAATCAACACTCTTTTCTGCACTTGTAATGGCTGACGTGACTTTTCTGGATAGAACATCTTTTTCTGAAATCAAAATAAAATGAGGTTGCTCTTCTTCCATTTTGTAGCTTTGAATTACATTATCAAACTTCTTGAGGACCTCATCTTTCTTTGAGAGAAGCTGCCTTAACTCAAGACTCGTTTCTTCCTCTTTCATCTCAAAAAGCGTGTTGAGTCCTTCTTGTAGTGGAAGTGCTTTGACTTTCGCAGGTCTTCCGAGAATCCGCTCTATGAGACCTATTTTCTCAAGTTTGGGTATTGTCCTGTAGACTTCTTCACGTCGTATATTAGCATGTTTTGCTATTTTGCTTGCAGTAGTCACACCGATTTTGAGGGATGTAATGTAGACAATAGCCTCATAGTATGTTAAACCAAATTCAGATAGCAACTTAGCGCTATCTTCCAACATCGTCAAGATGATTTACTCCCTGCGAATCGTTCGAAAACATACATTATTCTGTAATTATACATTTATCATTTTGGTAAAAAGTAGGATTTCCTGATTTTGTGAGTATCACACAGAGAATATAACATCTCATGTTCTTCGATTTTCATAATACCCCTCGTTCGAGAGAACAAGGGGTACCGAAATGTCCAATCGATGTGGAGCATGTGGGTCCACAGAGAGTCTACAGTATGTCTATGACTCGTTCTGTGAGGCTGGAGAGTGGAGATGTAACACCTGTTTAGGTACTAGATTTCCTGAAGGTTCTCGCATAGTGAAGTTTACTGATAGGTCACATCCTCTTAGACCAGCATACTATATGGCGATTGAAACGCAGGAAGATCTAGATCTCATCATGACTGTTGGTCAACGTGCACATAAAATGGGTGCCAAGGGGATTGAGGCTTGCTTTTACACTGCGCTCAAGCATGGGCGTCCAGTTGGTCCCTATCCCATAAGCCTAGGTCATTCCGA
>MUGD01000005.1 GCA_002900555.1 Thermoplasmata archaeon M9B2D
CATCACAAACAGGGCGATTATTAAGAAATATGGGTCTGCTGAGGAAGAGGAGATCAGCGACTGGGATCTTGCCATTAAACAGACCGATGTGGCCCCAAAAGAAAAGATTATAAGAACCGGACTTCTTCTCACCGCGGGATTGATCGCAGGAGAGGCCCTGATGGGTGTGATTGTAGCCTTCCTCATTATCGGAGGATTACACTTCGCTATCTTCGACTACCCCCCAATCTTGCCATCGGTGATCATCTGGGTCTTCATCGCAGCGCTCCTTGCCTATATCCCATTGAGGGAAATTTACGCCAACAACGAAAAGTAAAGGACTGCCGACGGTTGAAGAGTTTCTTACGTACGTACCGAAGCGTGGAGATTTTCCCTGGTCGGAGACAGATGAGGGACTTGTCATCATAACGGTACCGAAGTTCAATGGAAAACTTGGTAAGTCTTTTTGTAAAGTCTTACGGCGGCAAAACACCTTTGACGCAAACCTTGATTCGCTTGGGTCATGTATCTGGAAGCACTGTGATGGAGTGAAAACAGTAAAAGAGATCCTTGAAACGATTACAAAAGAGTTCCCCTTTGAAAAGAACATTGATCAACGTCTCTTTTTGTTCCTCCAACAACTCAGAGCACTTAATTACATTCAGTATTAGGAGTGTTCAAGGTGTGCTCTCTTTATCTGCAGAACCCCAGAGTCACGATTCCATTCTTTTACTGATTCATCGATCACAAGCTTTTGGGAAAACAGAGGACCATAAAGTACCAGCGTCTCATATTCGCCTCCTTCGCCAGCGATGTTAATCCCATGTTTTCTATGCAGATCTACCAGTTCGTCAATGGTTTGTTTATCGATGATTCTCCCAAGCCATGTGTCGTCAAATCCTTGTGCGAACACACCGACAATCATGATGTGAAAACCAGCGTGTATTTGATCCTGTAACAAAAGTTCCTGGTTTTTATGCCAGAGGGGGGTAAACGATTTAAACCCGAGTTCGTCACAGATTCTCTCGATACGAATCCGTTGATATTCAGAGGTGATCGCACCACTGATGACACCATCGATATCAAGACCTTGGAGCACTTTTTTGAGATCTTCGATTTCTTTTTCTTTTTCACCGCTGGTAGTTTTTTTTACTAGTGGGATGCCGATTGTTCGTGCAAGCAGGTCGGTTTGGCGGATATTAATGGAATGGAACATCCAGGAATCAGGTTTTTCCGGAAGCAAGGTGACAAGCTGGGTGACATCCCATCCGTACTGCCTTGTGATGTAAACTGAGAAAACCGAGTCCTTCCCGCCAGAGAATAACGCTGCGACTCTCATGGGATAGGTATCTCTTTAAACAATTAAATACTGTGGTTGGTAATACTTTAATCGTGTTTTTCCAAGTTGAATTCTGAAATTCCAGCCTTCTTTTTATTTCGTCCCATATGACAGGTATCCTAATCCCGTATGGGTCTTTCCTTTCATCTATCAACATATCACCTAAAAAGTAAAAATTGGCGTGTTCCTTATTATACTTGATAGAGTGCCTTATAAGGAAAGTATGCGTAGCCATTCAAAACGTTAGCGATACCCAAGCTGTGAAGGAAAATATTCCTCAGGGCATCATATTCGACAATTTCAGATGATTTCTTTTCATCTGATAGTTATTCAGAATACAACCGAATCCAAAGTGCTGACCCAATGAAAAAATCCAGGCTATCTATGGTTGTTGTGACTCCAAGTCCTGTAAAACCACGAGCACCTATGAACTCATAATAAGTCAAAGTAAGACGTTTACCTCCACAACCTCCAGAAAATGCACCATCCCATTTTTTTACACCAACTAAACCATAGGTATCTACCCACCCTGTTGCAGGAAAATTTTCCCATATAAAATTTGCTGGATTATACCCAGAGCCACCAAAAGTCATTATCCCAAAAAACGTTCCAATTTTCGGGATAGAAAACAAGGCCATAATAGTAGGTAGTATTCCTCTTATGTGTATGCTATTCCCTGCACCTGTTATTAAACAAAGAAAGTTACTTTTAATCAAATAATCATTTGTATCACACAATCTTTGAATAGTTTTGTTAATTCTTACGTTATAATAACCACCAGTAACCAACTTCTGTGCCTGCTCAACACCCATCCCCTTCGGTAACAATCCATACTTATCTAACTCCACCACTGCTTCCTTAAAGATAGGAACTGCTTCTTCCCTGGTTGATGTTTGATTCAACCGTGCTCTGAACTCAACCAGATACTGTTCCAGGTTCTGGCATTGTTCTCTGGTGAGTTTCACCGTAGTATCAGTATATCCGTGGATGCCACAGGCTTGGGTGGTGACTTCGACAAAGTCATCTTCTTGGGATGCTTTGACAACACTCTGGTTGATGCTGGGTGCGACGGCGACACCGATAAATAAGATAATAACAGTAACAACCAATCCTTTCTTCATCCAGGTATCTTTCATTTACCCTTTTCCTCCAATATCATAGGGCTCTTGTTGGGGGTACTCGTCGAATTTCACCCACGGAATGGAGTAATAGTCAGTATGGTATGGGTTAAATTGAATAATCTTTTTTATTTGTGTTTGCATCTTACCAAAAATAAACTTATAACCAAAAATATGGTATGAAATACCCCAATAATTGTAATCCCAATTATTTTCATTTGAACGGATATCGGAGAATGTAGCATGCTTTCTATTTTTTATGAAATTATTTTGATGTATCTCGTTATCTGGACCGACAAACAAACCAACTCCGTTATTCTCAAAATGATTTCCAATAATACTATTTTGATAATTAGCACTTAACCCAACATTATTATTTATAAAATAATTTCCATTGATACTATTACCTGAATAAGATGATTGTAATCCTATTGCATTTCCAATAAAAATATTATTTCTGATTGTATGAAATCCACCTGTGTGGCTCATAGCTTTATGACGACAACTAAAAAATGTATTATTCGAGATTTCACTATATAAACCACCGACATATAAACCTTCATAATTATTTACGAAAGTGTTATTTCTAATAACACAATGTCCATCCGTATTAAAATCATCCAATGTAATTCCATAGAAGTTTGAATAAAACAAATTATTCTCTATAACATCATAGTTATTGTGTCCATCGATTCTAATACCATGTGAATTTATTGAGAGATTATTGTTGCATATTTTTATATTATGTAATTCTCCAAAAACATGAATGCCATTATCAAAATTTAAATTACTGATATCTTTTACAGTAAATCCTTGGAAAAGAATAAAGCTTTTTTGGATTGTTACTGCTGTGGTCGAATTTGCATCTATTATTGTAATTTCTTTTCCTTCTCCAATTACATTAAGATTCTCAACATTTATTCTCGGTGCTTCATGATAAGTTCCACGATAAACATAAACTGTGTCACCAGGTGAAGAATTATTAATCGCATCCTGAATCTTCGTGTAGTTTCCAGGCCCACTCCCACCAACATACAACCAGTTACCTCTTGATGTTAATTGGGATTTTTCCGTGTTCTGTGCTATTGATGGAAGGACGCAGGTTCCAATGAATAAGAGAATGATTCCGATTGTCAACCATATTCTTTTCTTGCACATGTTTATTTTTCCTGTTTTTCATCTGAATCAGGCATGGTACGGTTATTTAACAATCAATGGAAGAGGTGTACGCACAAAAATTTTTAACAGTTAATAGACGAAGGATCCGGTCACCAATGCTAAACAAGATAATCATAAAAATACATCCAGGACGCCAGTTACAGACTGAAACAGCACATGTAAACTCAAAATAATTGGTTTCAGGAGCATCGCCCGTAGCTTTATGTATTTCTGGTTTTGTTCGTAGTTGAGAGAATGTTTGTGAAATCTCATGCGGGTTTATATCACTAAGAGGATTTTTTTGTATTATCTTTTGAATGCATACTTTTATGAATTGCTCAAATGTCTTATCATCCATTGTACTAATGATATCGATAATCATTTGCAATGATTCATCCCTATTATCTCTTACGGGAAATTCGAAAAGACATCCTTTTCCCATTCCAAGATAGTGAGATGTGATAACATTCTGTCCTTGTTTAATCGCTCTGTGTGCCCTTGTTTGAAATAACGGTGAATCACTCATAGATGATTTCACCGATTGATATCCTATCACGTTACTCAATGAGCCTAGCACAAGTAGAACTACAGCCAGGATACTTACTCCAATCAGAGGTTTCTTCCCCATAGTCTTTCCTACCCCATATACTGATTATATTATCTTATATCCCCTTTAAAAATATATCTGAGAAGCAGTAACACGGTTCTAATAACGACTTTTGTTGCGAGTATACTATTTTTAACAGGGGCAGCAACAGTATTATTATGAGTTTTCTCCTGTAAAATCTTCCTTTATATAGTCTGGTGCCAGAGTAAAAATTTCATCAAAGTATTTCCTACCATATGGTTTTAAACAATTAAACATTTCTTGGTTTTGGGACTGTCAATGAAAATCGGATTACTGTGCGGGCATCAGATGTCTGATGTGATGAAAAAACCAGAAAGAATCAGAGTGGACACACCCTATGGCGACATCATCATGTATGTCTCAACGCTTGGGAACCATGAGTTGTTCTTTATTCAGCGTCATGGGGAGCAAGCAAATCTTCCACCACATCGGATTAACTATCGAGGGAACATCCAGGCATTAGCCAGCAGCCACGTTTCCTGCGTGTTTTCTGTTGGAACGGTCGGGTCGATGAAAAGTACGATTCAGCCAGGGAATTTGGTGATCCCTCATGATTTTTTTGATGTGACGAAATCTCGACCCCTAACGTTCTTTGAGAATCAGCGAGTACATGTGGATATGACAGAGCCGTTCTGCTCCTCCCTCAGAGACCTCCTCTTTAAAAGTTGTAAGAAAGTCAACGATATCATGGTTCATGAAAAAGGTGTATATCTTGTTACCGAGGGACCTCGGCTGGAAACTGCCGCGGAAATCAAGTTATATTCCATGGTCGCTGATATCGTTGGTATGACCATGGTTCCCGAGGTGGTCCTTGCCAGGGAAAAAGGCATGTGCTTAGCTTCGGTATGTCTGGTCTGTAACATGGCTGCCGGTCTACAGAAAAGACTTTCTGCTGATGAGATCGCGTCAGTGTATAAGAAAAAGGAAACGGTGATTTCAAAGGTACTACAGCAGGCGATCCAATCAATTGATGAGAAACAACCCTGCGATTGTCCTGATGGCGTCTCCAAGGCTGTCTTATGAGACATTACGAGCTTATCGAACATACCGCTGATGTTGGCGTGAAAGCCTATGGTACGACCCTTGCAGAGGCGTTTGAACACGCCGCTGAAGGGATGTTTGATATTATCACCGATGAATCAAGTATAAAACCAACCGGTGAATATCAAATCCTATTGGAGGCGGCGGACCTTGAGCAGTTGCTGGTGGATTGGCTCTCACAGCTTCTTTTTTTAAACGGGGCCTATGATCTTGTGTTTGGGACGTTTCAGGTGACGTTGAAAGGGACTTGCCTCTCTGCTCGTGTGTTTGGGGAGAAGTACGATACGAAGCAGCATCGGATGGGTGTGGAAATCAAAGCAGTGACGTACCATATGCTACAGGTTCATGAGGGAGCCCCTATCTTTGTTCAGGTGCTGTTCGACATCTGAAGAAACCACGTATTTTAAAATAGACCTATGTTTGAATAGTTTCGCTGACCTGTTCTTTTTATTTAAGTAGCTAGACTGCTGTTCACCATGCAGGAAGCATCTACCGGACGGAAAGCCTTCCTAGTTGAAGTTTTCCTCTTTTTGCCGGATCCCAACCGTCCGGTTCTCCTCACCTTTCATCGAGATGCTCCCAGATATGACAGGATACTTTCTTTTTTGGAGGAATTATAGTTCTTCTTTGACTGTTTCAAAACAGGCAAAGGTAAGAGTTCTTCCAACGCCTTTTAACTGTCTGAGTTTATCGACCACAAGTGTACCAATGTCTTCCATTGTTTTTCCTCGTACTTTCAGCAGCAAATCATATTCCCCTGAGATGATGTGGACCTCGTAGACGCCAGGGAGCTGTGCGATCCGTTTTGCTAGTTCCCGTTGGGATATCTCTGGATTCGGGAGGAAGGAAATGAAAATGAACACTTCGGTTGCATACCCTATTTTTTTGTAGTCTATGCAGGCGTTAAATGATTTGATGATGCCGTGCTGAAGCATTTTGTGGATGCGATCATGGACGGTGACACGGGGGAGATGGATGGTTTCTGCGATGTGTTTTGTTGAATTCCTCGCGTTTTTCTTTAATTCTGATAGAATCAGTTCGTCTTTTTTATCAATCATTATAGACATTATGTCGGAATTTATATTTAAAATTTACTTTTTTTCGTATTTATGACTAAAAATTTAACATTATTTTTAAATAGATTGGAAAGGGTTTATTAAAACTTAATGAACAAAACTCATTTTAAAAAAAAGAAAGCAGTATTAACGATACAAAGCGAGATACGCAAGATCCTAGGCGATGAGCTAAGAAAAAAGGAGTTCATAGAGATTTCCCCAGTGATATTGTCGTCAATCACTGACCCATTAAACCATCCTATAACACCAGCGGTCGTCAACTGCTATGGCAAAGAATATCGTTTAACCCAAAGCATGATTTTCCATAAACAACTTGCATTGCGGACGTTTGATAAAATTTTTATTTTTTCACCAAACATCAGACTTGAACCAAAAGAGAAAAAAGAAACCGGATGTCATCTTTTCGAATTCACCCAACTTGACTTAGAGGTAAAAAACGCGAAACGTGAGGACGTCATGAGACTCTTCGAAGCATTATTTGTCTCCACCCTCAAAGCAATACAAACAAGCTGTATACATGAACTAAACTTTCTAGGTCGAACCATTTCAATCCCAAAAAGACCGTTTAAACACATCACCTACACTGAGGCGTATGAACGATACGGGAGTGAATTCGAAACAAGTATCTCAAAAACACAGGATGAACCAATATGGATCATTGACATTCCTCTTTCAAATAGAGAGTTTTATGATCGAGAGGATCCCACACATTCAGGATACCTTCGTGATATGGACCTTCTCTATCCAGAGGGATATGGAGAAGCATTGTCAGGCGGAGAGCGTGAATACAGATACGATCGAATAACCAAACGAATTCTTCAGAAAGGCTACCAACTCTCTCAGTTTAGTAAGTATCTTGCATTGGCTAAAGAAGATTTACCTCCCTCTGCAGGGTTTGGCGTCGGAATCGAACGGCTAACCCGATACATCTGCGGGCTACAAAGAATAGAAGAAACCTGTCTCTTTCCGAAAACCCCTGGAAGGCAGTGCATCTTGCTGCTCTCCTTGCTAATACCTAGTATATCATTGTACTTGATAGGGAATCTGCTCTTCATGGTATAACAGCATACCACTCAAGATAGGTATGGTTGTATTTACAAGGAATAGTACACAATAACTCTTATATGGAGGGTCTTTATACCCTGGCAATATACATAGGTGAAATCATGAGTAAAGATAAGATTTCTGAAGAGATGACGATTAAAGAAGTCATAGACACATACCCGGAAACCGCGATGGTGTTCATGAAATATAACGTCGGTTGTATCGGCTGTCTTGCCGCATCCTTCGAGAAGGTAAAGGATATCGCGACAGTTCATGGCATCGACATTAAGGCACTAGTTAAGGATTTAAATTTAGCTGTTCAGAAAAAATAAACCAGTACGAAACGAGAGCGCCGTGCGTGCCTTCTTACTTTTTTTTCTTTTTCGCTTTATCATTCTTCGGTTTGACCGTGATAGGCGTTCCAAGGAATATCCGTAGAAGGCTAGGATAGGTGCTTGGTATTTTCCCGCTGCCATACCCAATCCTTATGATTTTCATCTCCGGCATCTGACCAAAAACATTAGCAAGTGTCGTAATCACTGCTGCACCGGTCGGGGTGACTGTCTCCTGTTCCCGATCAACAGAGTACACAGGGACTCCTTTGAGAAGCTCGACAGTTGCTGGGGCAGGCAACGGAAGGAGCCCATGCTGACAGGACACAAACCCATGTCCAAGCGGAAGCGGTGAACAATAAATGGTATCGATACCAAGCCTGGATATTCCAATAACGGAGCCAACGATATCGATAATGGAATCCACTGCGCCGACCTCATGGAAATGTACCTCTTCGATATCCACGTTATGTATCTTTGCTTCGGCTTTTCCAAGGTTGTAAAAGATCCTTTGACTTTGTGTCTTTATTTTCTCCTCCAGCATACTCTGATGTAACATGTCATTGATATCTGAGAGGTTTCGATGATGCTGCTCTTTGGTTACCACCACCGTGACGTCAGTTGCAGTAATATGATTGCATTGGACCTTCCTTATCTGGATGTCATATCCAGTAAGCGGAAGTTTCTTCAGCTCGTTTTTTAAAAACGTATGATCAACCCCAAGATCAATTAGAGCACCCAGGATCATGTCCCCAGCAATCCCGGAGAAACAATCAAAATACGCGACCGTCATGATTCCTCACCTATTGATGAGGCTAGCGAAATACCCAGCGCCAAACCCATTATCGATATTAACGACCGCGACACCTTCCGCACAGCAGTTCAACATCGTTAGCAGCGGGGCGATACCCTGGAAGCTTGCGCCATACCCCACACTTGTTGGCACCGCAATCACGGGTTTTGATGCAAGACCACCTACGATGCTGGCAAGGGCACCCTCCATCCCTGCAATCACAATGATGACATTCGCATGAAAGATTTTATCTTTGATATCAAACAGGCGATGGACGCCAGCCACACCCACGTCATAGACCTTTTCTACCTTGTTACCCATGAGCTGTGCGGTGACGACTGCTTCTTCGGCGACTGGAATATCTGATGTTCCTGCAGTAAGGATTAGAATAGTCCCTTTCTTCTGCTTTGGTTTGAACCGCTGGATGACAATGGTTTTCGCTTCTTCATTGTAATGGGCGGAAGGATATAGTTTTTTAATCGAGGTAAAAACAGTTTTGTTTGCTTTTGTCAACAGGATGTTTTGGTCGTCTGGCAGCTTTTTTAGAATCTGCGAAATCTGCTGGATGGTCTTCCCCTGACAGAAGATCGTTTCAGGAAACCCTTTGCGAACCTCCCGATGCGTGTCGATCTTAGCAAAGGTTAAATCCTTATAAGGCAACGATTTTATCTTATCAAGGACTTCTGATAAGCCAACCTTCCCTGCCTTGTAGTCTTGTAATAGTTTTTTCATTTGTTAAGCACCTCGTTTACACTCCCAGTCCGATATCCTTCAAGGTCAAGAGTGATGTACGTAAAACCCAGGGTCTTAAAATGTTTTATAATCTTTGAGCTATTGGCAAGAATGACGGGTAACTCATCGCGTCCCACCTCAATGCGTGCGATATGGTCATGGTAACGAACTCGACATTGTTTGATTCCAAGGGAAAAAAGAACCCCCTCTGCAGCCTCCACTTGTCTAAGTCGCTCTTTCGTAATCTTCACTGCGTAAGGGAACCGAGAGGCAAGACAGGCGAACGATGGTTTGTCATAGCTTTCTAGCTTCATCGATTTTGAAAGAGCTCGGATTTCTTGTTTCGTCAGACCAGCTTCTTTAAGCGGGCTTCGAATGTGAAGTTCTTGAAGCGCACGTTCCCCTGGCCGGTAATCACCCGAATCATCCGCGTTTGACCCGTCAATGACTACGTTGAGATGATGTTCCCAAGCAACCTGCTGCATCCTCCGAAACAACTCCTTTTTACAATAGTAACAGCGATCAGGAGGGTTATCTGAAAACCCGTCAATAGCAAGCTCTTCAGACGGGATAATCAGATGAGGGATTCCTATTGATTGCGCAAACCTTTTTGCATCCTCAAACTCCCGCCTTGGGTAGGTTAAAGACACTGCTGTAACCGCGACAGCGTTCTTTCCTAAAACGTCATAGGCGACTTTACTTAAAAAAGTGCTATCGACCCCACCGGAATACGCAATCGCACAACTCCCCAGGTCCTTTAGTATCTGTTGAAGATGCTGTAATTTCTCCTTAACTAATGGTTTCACAGAGGAAACAAGAAATGAGTCGGCTATATAATGATTATCAGAGAAGATTTATTTGAACAACTGATTCAGTTTCTGCTGTTTTCTCTTCCTCCATGCGCCCGTATGGTACGCATAACTGACCACAAGCGGGAACGTAAGAGTCGCTTCACTGTATACCATCTGCTCATATCCAGTATCAACCTTCCCCCATGAGTTTGCTTCCTTCAACGTCGAACCAGACAGTGCGCCATCACGCTCATCTGCCACAGTGAGCTGAATCGCGTACTTATGCATGGGTGCATCAATCCCAAGGATATCTGCTGCGACCACTGTATCTTGTACAAAGTTTTTCGGCACTCCACCACCAATCATGAACAACCCGGTCTGTTTCGCATGTACTTTGAGCTCAGTGAGCTCCCGGAAATCCTTAACCGAATCAATCGTCAGATGGTTGTCCTTACGGCTCTGCTGATGGAACACCAGGCCGAACCCTGCACTAGAGTCTGAGAACGCAGGACAAAAAACCGGGACGTCATGGAGGTATGCCTCAAGGACAAACGAATCGGAATTCTTGCCATGCCCCTCCAGATATCGGCCCATTTCATAGATGAATTCCCGGGATGAATACGCCCTGGGAGGAAGCCCATCAGCGATTGTTTTCGTTGTCATATCACAGACCCGGAGATCATCCTCATCGATAAAGGTATCATAAATCCGGTCGATGTGCATTTTCTGAAGCTTGGTGTCGTCAACCTGTACTTTGCCGCGATAGTGTCGAAACCCAAGCCCCTCGAAAAAATCCTGGTCGACGACGATGGCACCAGTCGAAACAATCGCGTCGACCATGGTATGACGGATCATATCGACGATTACGTTTTTCAACCCTGCGCTCACCAGCGAACCGGCGAGACACAGGATAATCGAACAATCAGCATCCTCAAGCATCCGTTGGTAGATTTTACAGGCGTTTGCAAGGTTCCGTGACTGAAACGCCATATGATCAAACGCCTCGATCAACGGGACAGCATTAAACGTCTTGATATCAATGTGCCGGATTGGCTCTGAGAGCAACTCTTTTTTCTCGTCTTTGACTTCATATTTCATTCTGATAACCATCAAGCGGTAATCCATCTGAGTTTTTCTTTTTTTCTACAGGGAAAAACATATTTGGATTTATGGTGAGAAACCAAGCACTTATTAATCAGAGCACCGATGTATGAGCAAGGGTGGTCAAAAGATGACTGTGGATTGGCCTGTACTTCTTCTAGTAAGCATCATACTTATTATTTTTCCCTTGATTCTCCTGCTATCGCTTTGGCGTTATCGCTCAATTAAACAGCTCATGGAACAGCAGGCGTTGAAGCGAAACGGAACAGTGACAGGGTCGTTTCTTTTACCGGTTCTAAAGCTTTCATATCATACGTTACCTGTCGTCGTGACCTCGGTGCCAGGAAGTAAATACCGCCAAGCAAAAACCGAGGTCATTTGTACCTTGTATAAACCCGCAACAGCAGATCTGAAAATAACAAGGGAGACTGCGATGTCGCGGTTAGGTAAAACATTCATATCGCCAGATGTTACGCTTGGCAGCGATGAATTTGATAGGGAGTTTCTGATAAAGACAAAAAACGAAGCATTCGCACGAAACATCCTTACGTTTATGCTCCAACAAAAGCTCCTTGATATGAAGCAGAAGAAACCCCGAATCACCCTTGAAGGGACATGGCTTTCAGTCAAGGTCCCCCGAGTCGTGAAAACCGAGGAGGAATACGACCAACTATTCGACCTTGCGTTCACGTTCATTGACCGACTGCAAGAGTGTTAGGTACCTGACAGCCCTCCCATCAATCGTTTTTTCCAATAAACCGTAATGCGACAGAGTTCATGCAATATCGCAGACCAGTAGGGGCGGGACCATCATCGAACACATGGCCAAGATGCCCCCCGCAGCGTGCGCAGAGGACTTCAGTGCGTTTCATTCCAAGACTCCTATCTGGTTTTAATTCTACCACATCAGCGGAGGCAGGGGTAGAAAAACTTGGCCATCCGGTCCCTGAATCAAACTTCGTATCAGAAGAAAACAGTATGTTCCCGCACCCAGCGCACACATAGGTTCCTTGCTTGGTATGATGCACATATTTTCCAGAAAACGGTGGTTCTGTTCCTTTCTTACGGAGTACTACAAACTCTTCAGATGTGAGGAGTTCCTTCCATTCGTCTTCGGATTTTTGTATCTTGTTTTTCATACAATCCTGCCTTTGAAAGAAAAATGAAGCATTGCCGCTATATAAATATCCTGGCAATGCAGATTGATTCGGTCTTCGTAACATTTAAAACCACCTCCTCCTGTATCGGGTTCCTGTATGCATGAATGGGCGCTTGCTGAATCCGTTGTTCTTGCTGCTGTGGAAGCTGCAAAGAAGGAAAAACTACAGACAATCACACAAATTACTGTGCAAATCGGTGAACTCCAACAGATTGAAAAAGAGATCTTTCTTTTTGCGTTAGAAGAACTAGCGAAACTTCAAAAACCACCAATAAAAAACAACGCGTTTGTACTAAAAACAGAGAAAAGCAGTCTTTCCTGTAAGACCTGTGGGAAGAGTTGGAAATACAGCGACATGAAAAAGAAATTCAACGAAACCGAATCAGAGTCAATCCATTTCATCCCTGAGGTGGTCTTTGTCCATTCACGATGCCCTTATTGCGGAAGCCCGGATTTCGAAATCACAAAAGGCCGAGGTGTCGTGCTTTCCAGCATCAAAGGAGTACGATGACCATGGAACCACGAACCAGCGTCATCGAAAAACGCCTAAAGAACATCAAAAGAATCATCGCGGTGGCAAGCGGAAAAGGCGGTGTCGGAAAAAGCCTGGTTGCCTCAAGTCTTGCGCTTCATTTGGCACACCAAGGGCATCGGGTTGGGCTGCTGGACCTTGACTTATACGGACCGTCTTCACATATCATCCTTGGAGTAACCAACGTATCCCCGACAGAGAAACAAGGAATCATTCCACCAACAGTCCATGGAATCTCTTTTATGTCGATTGTGTATTTTACAGAGGAAAAACCATCCCCTTTTCGAGGTGTCGACATCTCAAATATCATCCTTGAGCTTCTTGCGATCACCCAGTGGGGCACTCTGGACTTCCTTATCATTGACATGCCACCAGGGATCGGTGATGAAACCCTCGATGTGATCCGGTATATGAAAACCAGCGAGTTTCTCGTAGTGACAACCCCATCGAAAGTAGCGATGGGGGCAGTTGGTAAACTATTGAAAATTTTAATCGAAATGAACAAACCACTGCTGGGCGTCATAGAGAATATGACGATGACGGATTCCCTGTACATCCAAGAGGAAGTCGACAAATTACACGTACGGTATCTTGGGAACATCCGTTTCGATGAGAACCTGGAAGACGCTATCGGAAAAACAGACTGCATCATCAAGACACAGGCGATGAAAAACCTTGCAACGATTCTTCAGAAAATCAATCTTTAAGAACTCGACGTCCCAGAAAGAAGAATGGTTCGTGCTTCTCCAACAGTAAACAACGACCCGGTGACGCAGATAAGGTCTTTTTGTGTTGCTATGCGTCTTGCATGAGTAATCGCTAAAGGGACTGACGAGGCGACAAAGACAGTTGTATGTGCATCAAAGTCAGCAATGATCTGCTGTAACAACGACGGGTCGGTTGCTCGAGGGTTTTCCGATTTCGTCACGATAACAACATCTGCACATGGAACAATCAAAGACACCATTGATTTGATATCCTTCTCTTGTAACACCCCCAGAACCAGGATGACCCGACGAGACGAGAAATCCTCTTGGATTGTCTCTGCAAGCATGCGCATCCCCGCAGGATTATGCGCCCCGTCAAGCAGCACCAACGGCCCCTCAGACACAATCTCCATGCGCCCGGGATGAAATGTTGCAGCGATACCATCAATGATATCATTATCAGTAATATAGACACCGTTCATCTGCAACTGTTCAACAGCAGCAATCGCAACTGCGATGTTTTCTCCCTGATGCCTGCCAAGCAGCGAGGTCTTCACGGTATAATCCTTAAAGGATCCCTGAACTACAAACCCTTGATATTTCCCCTTATAAAACATTCGTTTCCACATGGTTCGGTCGATATGTACAATTGGTGCGTTATGTTCTTTTGCCACCTGTTCAATGGTTTCTTTGGCATCTTCTCTTGCAGCAGTGACCACCGGGATATTGTCTTTGATAATTCCCGCCTTCTCACGAGCTATGGATACGATATCCTTGCCTAGTTTATCTGTGTGCTCCAGTGAGATGTTCGTAATAACAGATACCAGAGGGTTTACCACATTTGTCGCATCAAGCCTCCCACCAAGCCCGACCTCAACGACCGCGTAGTCTACAGCAAGATGTTTGAAATGGAGGAACCCAAGCGCAGTCACAATCTCAAAAAACGTTGGCGTGTTGCCATGCTGTTTCATGTCCTCAACAACTGGCTGTATCTCTGATACAAGCATCGCGAGGTCCTCTGCAGATATCTCCTGGTTACCTACGACGATACGCTCTGAAAAACGTTCAATATGGGGAGAAAGATACAATCCAACAGTGTACCCTGCCTTCTGAAGAATCGACCTGATGTACTTGCAGACCGAGCCTTTTCCATTGCTTCCTGCGACATGAATCACCTGTAACCCATTCTGAGGATTCCCAAGCTTTTCAAGAAGAACCGTGATCCGTTCAAGACCAAAGACCCATCCGTACTTATCAAAACTATATAACCATGCGTATGCATCAGGAGGGGAAAGAGGGCTAGTATCCCTCAGAGTAGAGCACATCAGGAAATACCTTGTGTTTCTTTTTCCATGAGTCGCCAGGCAGGATAATCACTCTACGACCTTCGATATGCAACCGGTTTTGTGCAAACAGCTGCACCGTCCTGGGGAGAATCCGATGTTCGACAGCAAGAATCCGATTGGCAAGAGCATCCCGGTCATCCGCAGCATGGACCTTAACAGCGGCCTGCAGGATAATCGGACCATGGTCCATCTCAGTGTCCATGAAATGCGTGGTACACCCAGAGAGTTTCACCCCATATTCCAACGCATCACGCTGACCATTGGTTCCCTTAAACGATGGGAGGAGCGCAGGGTGTATGTTGATAAGCCGGCCATACCATTTTTTTACAAACGAAGGTGAAAGCAGTCGCATGTATCCTGCTCCAATCAAAAGTTCAACCTGATGTGTACGAAGGATCGTATCGATTTCGCTTTCATGACCAGCACGGTCCTTTCCATCTGGATTTACGAAAAAACCAGGGATCTGATGTTTTTTTGCTCGGGAAAGTGCATACGCATCGCTCCTATCACTAATCACGACAACAACCTTTGCGTCAATCAAGCCACTTTCCGAAGCGTCGATGATACTTTGTAAATCCGTCCCAGACCCAGAGGCAAGCACACCGACAGAAAGCTTCTTTTTGGATTGTTTCATAGGCCTGGGATATCCTTTGTCATTTAAAAACTTCTGTGATGACATCTAAAGGAGCGTCTGTTTTAAACCCGATAGGTGTGCAATGAGTATGGGTGACGACATATCCTTTATTTTTTAGACGTTCAAAGATAGACTCCATGGGTGGAGGTGATACCTTGAGTAACGAGGATAAATCACTTGTTGTATAGAAGAACGGAGGGGCATCCGCCTCCTCCTCAAGAACAAAAAAGAGTTTCCAGAGCTGCTGTTTTGTGTTCAGCTCCTTAGTTGACAGGATAGTTCGAATCTCTTGGAGCACTGTTTTTTTCTCAAGTGGCCCAAGCCATAAGGGACCGACCTGCGCTGTGTTACCCTTGAAGAGAGGGATATCTTGTGCGGGGATACGCATGTACTGTGACATGGATTTGTTCGCAGCGCTTTTTCCGTTATTGATTTGTACATACAAGCGGACGTAATGATCGGTCGTATAGCAGAGCAATGGTTCGATACCGCGGTCGTATTTTGCAGCGTCACGACACAGGCACCCAAGAAGAATTCGAAGACCTATCTCATGCATCGAAACACCATGCAACGGCCAGGCAGCGTACCGTCTATAGCACACGTTAGGAAACACGCCGCAGAGCGCAGCGGTATCGGTCGCGGTACATGCTATAATCCCATGGTTGTACAGACTTCGGGCAGCAGCGTCAAAAAAATATACGGGGGAACCAAACGGGTCGATGTCGATGGAATGAAATCGACGCTCTGAAAGCAGACAATTAAGGTCTCTTTGGAAGATGGAGATGTTCTGTAGCAAGTTTTTCTGTATATTCTGCTGAATTAAACTGACGGATTGGTCGTTCCAATCATTGATTGTCACATCGAAATCACCGGTCAGTTCATGAGCAAGTCTGACGCCTCTAACCCCAGATGCTGCCAGACCATCAAGAATGTGTACATGATTTTCGTTTGTATCTAAGAACCATTGGTTGATAAGGATGGAGACATCTCGGTTAAGCTCCATGGACGGATTATAGAACGGTGTGCGATCGCGGCTGCTTGGTCCTTTGGCAGATCTCTTTTTCTTAAAGACAAAAAGCTCGGTTGTTCCTTCTTTTATAAGATCAGACGGTGTGTTGTTCATGGTTAATACAAGGGCGGGAGTTTCTCAGCCATGATTTTTTCGATCTTATAGGGAAGGAGATTTCGGTTCACCGCGGTGACCTCAAGGATGCGGATGTCATCCCGTCTACGGATATCCTGGAGCAGTGGCGTGCGTGATTTCTTATGCAGGGTCACCATAATCGGTTTATCCGAGTCAAGCGCCTCGATGACGATTTCACAGAACTTCTCTGAGAGCATCTCCATTTTCCCTATCTCGTCGATGACGATGATGTCTATGGTCTCGTCGTTAATTGCTTTTTCTATGGCACGGACCCCTACCCGCTCCAGTGCGCCAAGGTCGACACCGTATTTACCAACCTTATCCTTTGAATCTAGGTCAAGGCGGGCAAAGACCTCTTTTTCTTTGGTCTGCCAGTCCTCGACATAAAAACCCACCCGTTTTTTCTTTTCAATAAGCGGGGTGGTGATCATCCCTTCAAGTTTATAGCCGCTTTTTTGGATTTTCTCGATGATTTTGATAAGCGTCTGAGTTTTTCCGACGCTTGGCATGCCTGTGATGCCAATCTTTGGTATATCATCCATAATAGCAGTATGTAATGCAATTTTTGTTTAGAAATGTTTGTGTTCTCAATAATAGTTGTTTTTCTCGCTTTCTTCATCGCTGCTTTTCATCTCAGAGAATCCTAATGTAATCATCTTCATTTTTCATAAAATATACTCGTAATTTCTCCTGTTAAATTTATACTATCTATAAAGAAAAAGAAGTGAGGGGGTTTGGTTGAGTACTGTTCTGTTCTAGGGACCTAGCTATCCGAAATGAGTTGAAACAGTCATGAAGAGGATGAATTAGAAATGCTAATCAGAGAGCGCCAGTGCATAAAACTGTCCAAAGAGGAACCGACGTCCGATATACCCCTGCACTTCATCATCAAGGATTACTACCTGGACGGAAGAGAGTCGGTTTACGTTGAAAGGGTTGAACGATAGTTCGATCCCTCGTTTCATGGTAAGCAATGTTACCTCGCCACTGGTGTTGACATCCTGAACTAATCCAAGGAGGAATACCTTTGAGGTGATGGTGATGGAAAACGGCTCAGACCAAGCACTAACCTCACCATATGTATCCTTTGCTTTCACTTGTATGCTATAGACACCAGGTTCAGACCAATGATGTGTTCCAGAGAATATTTGACCGGAATCAAAGGGGCCAAGCCAACCGCTTTGCGACCCGTCACCCCAATCCCAGAGACAAAAGACCTGGTCTTCATCAGGATCTGTTACCGGATTAGTGGTAAACGAATAATCGACGTTTATTTTTCCATAACGGGGGCCAGTAATAGTTGGTGGATTTGGCGGTGAATTTATGATGTTTACCTGTGCTAAGGACGCCAGGGTGGCGACAATCAATCTGGTTCCCTTCACATCATAGGTTAGATTCATGGTCGCTATAACGTCATTTGGTGAATGGTAGTAGTGATTAAACTCATACTCATGGTAAAATAATGCACTATAACCATACTCCCAAAAATAATAATGGTCGCTTCCCCACGTCAAGCCAGCATGGATCAGTTGAAGATCGATATAGTCATCGTACAGCTCATTGACATCGAACGTGAAATCATACAGCCACTCAGACTGGTCATCCTCGAAAACATTCAAAGACCCTGCTTGATTCTCGTTTAACGCAAAACCAATCATATCAGCATTCAGGACGCCTTTGATATCGTCACCATTGTTATAGGCATCTTGGGCGTATTTATAACTCCCGAACAGACCTTCTTCTTCCCCTGAGAAAGCGACAAAGCGAATGGTGTGGTTAAACTCACATTGTTTCATAACCTGTGCTGCAGCAAGAACCGCTGCCACACCTGAGCCATCGTCATCCGCACCAGGAGACCCTGGCACTGTGTCATAATGGCCACAGACGATGTAGATATCATCACTTTCAGGGTCATTGCCTGGAAGTGTGGCTTCTACGTTATTACTATTATACCCGCCAGTAATCCAGTTATGGTATCGGACCTCAAGACCCATGCTTGCAAATTCATTATAGAGGTATTCTGCTGCTAGCACACAGCCTGTTTCTCCAGTCACACGCGGCCCAAAACTGGTCAGGTTTTGGAGATACCCTAGGATCATTGATTCATTAATCTGCGTAATCAACTCTACAATGTCGACATCACGGGTAACACCAGTGATTTCAGGGTAAAAATCTGAAAGTGGTTTTATAGGTCCGACCTTGAAAATCGGTTCGTTACCCTTCATATTTCCTGGTATAGGTGGCCAAATCACATTCTCAGGTGTCCGTGTATAGGCAATACTGTGTGTGGCCATAGACAATAGTATGATGATAACTCCTACGCTTACTATCCTTATTTGATTTCGCATTTTTGTTCTCCCCTAAATTATTTAACTTTCTACTAAGTATTAATCTCTAGGTCGATTTAAACGTTTGGAATAGATAAAAATACCAGTACAGGCAGGCAATTCAGTGTTTAAGGAGGGATTTCTCCCATCCACCTAAAAATATTTATAACAATATAACTTATAATTATATCATACTACAAAGATGCGTAACCATGAAGAAAAGAACAGCACCAATTCTCATCGCTCTGCTCATTGCCTTTGTCCCAGTGTCGACCATCGCAACTGCACATAATCCTCTGATGTTTGAAAAAACAGAGTCAGCATCCCCAGGGGAAGTCATTGCATTAACATGTTCTTACCCCTACCCGACCGTAGGTCAACCAGTTCATCTTATCATAACCATGGAAGGAAAATCAAAGGAACGATTCACCCAACCCCTCATAGTAACCGATGAATTTTCCGGACTTGTTGCAACGGATGGCGAAATGAAATGGATTTCCGGAAACATCACGGTAAGTCGTAGTAATATAACCATAGGTATGTTGCCAACGTATGTTAAGAGAATCGCATGGTACCCTTCAGTAGTGGGAAACCATACGTTTTATGTCACCGCAGGGTCATCTCCAAAGAAACATCTCACCATCAGTGTCGCTTTTGACGTCGAAGGCATCATCGCTCCTTCTCTAGGATGCCCCTCCATTATCATAAAAAACACCACAAGCACTCTTACAGTGACCATCTCAGAAGAAAGAGGGAAAACAGAAGAACCTACTCTGATAGAGATGGTAACCTTACAATCCATTACCAGTGCCAGTTCTTATCATTTGGACAATCAGACTGCGATATGGCGCACCTGGATAGACCAAGGGGAAGATATCATCGAGGAGGAACTAATCGCCTCATATGACATTTCTACCATCCCTGAAGGACTCTACAACATCTCGGTTACGACACCAAAAAAGAGTTACAGCTGGCCACATGCAGTACAACTACGGGATGTAGAACCCTTGGAATATACGGTTGTTCACCTCTCCGATATCCATATTGGAAAATACCTTAATTCTGTAAACGAAAAAGATGAACTCATCCGCCTCATCACCTACATAAACGAGAACATTCACCCTCATTTTGTGATCCTCTCAGGGGACCTAGTGGACTGGTACAACAAGAAAGCCAAACGGAATGTGTATTTGGAGCTACAAGAAGCATTACTGTTCTGCGACTCCCCGGTTTTCACCACGCCAGGAAACCATGATCGATACGGCAATAGCCTCCTCTTCCTCTATGTCCCGTATACAAATCTGACATCCTATCATCGGTTTCTTAACCCAATGAGCGATTACTCATTGAAATACGGAGACATAAACTTCATCTACCTTGACTCAGGATATGAATATAGCAGATGGGAGATCAAACCGCAAATCTTGAGCCCGACGCCGGAAGCAAGCGGTCTGACGACTGCTCAGATGTATCTTCTTGAGACCATCTGGGGAAATACACAGATGAACCAGATAATCATCATGCATCATCCTGCAGTAAACAATGAAAACGATACAGGGCTTGGTGCGTTACCAAACGATCTTCCCAGCGGTAATAATGAGTGCATCGCATTTCACAGAGGAGATTTTATCTCATATTGTCTTCAGAACAATGTCTCACTCATCCTCACAGGTCACACCCATAGAAACCAGGTGTTCACCTATTTAGGAAAAGAACCGCAGAATGCTTCCGCATGGCCGTTGTTCGTTCAAACAGACTCAGCAACCCTTCGAAGGCAAAATAACGGAGGGCGCGTCATCCATATAATAAACAACAGGGTCCTTAGCTACGAACATGTGGTATTTTGTTAGCCTTCCTTCTTTTTTCCATAAAGGAAGAATGGACCAATGACGATGTACACGACAAGACCTGCAAGAAGTAACAGAGGGGCGACATTCGAGTACATACCGTCAAGCACAAGAGTGACAATGATAAAAACAGCGATGATTATATTTACTTTCACCCCTGGTTTGGGGAAACGAATCGAAGAAATCATCGCAAAAGAAAGGATGACGATAATTGGGAGAACGACCCAAAGCTCAGTTTTGAGATACGATGCTGCAACCAAAAATAGAGCACTTGCAGAGGTCGGCAGGCCAATAAAGAACCGCTCCTGTTTTAAAAGAGAAAAGGAAGAAAGGCGAATCACGCTGCAGATCAACGAGAACACAAGCACGATTCCAACAATAAGATGCGTAGAAAACCCAGAAGCAAAAAAATCATAGTAGGTCATATAGAGGAGAACAAGAGGCGCAACTGACAATGAAATCATATCAGCGAGAGGCTCAAGATACCCGCCAATCTGTCCATTCCCCAGTCTCCTGGCGATCATCCCGTCAAGACCGTCCGCAAGAAGACCAAGAAGAATCAACGAAGCAGCCAGATGGAGCTGATGAGAAAACACCAAAAGCAATGCAAGAAATCCTAGCACTGCATTTAGAAGTGTCACAATATCTGCGACAGAAAGCAGTTTAATCATTGATTTGTGCAATGGTATCTTCTCCTGCCTTAATTGTATCATGAATATGAATCACCAATTCTTTAATCCTTTTTTCTGGCAGATACACATCGACACGAGACCCCAGTCGGATAAGACCGATTTTTTCGCCTTTTTTCGCTATAGTTCCTTGTTTGACATACGGGACGATGCGACGGGCGACAGTCCCTGCAATCTGAACAATTTTCATCAGACCGATATCGGTTTTTATTAGAAGAATCACCCGCTCATTAGAATCAGATTCTTTCGTAAACGCTGGCACATGACCTCCGACATGATGGACGATACTTGCAATCGTCCCATCAAGAGGCATACGGTTCACATGGACATTGTGGATGTTCATAAACGTAGAAACCTTAACGCAGGAACCAACATCAGGGTCTTGCAGATGGACAATTTCTCTAATCTTACCGTCTGCTACCGCAACGACACCAAGACCGATACTTCGATGAGGGTCCCGGAAAAAAACAATGAGAAGACAAGAAATCAAAAAGAACATCAAAGAAAAAGCAAGGAGAATCATTGACAGCAGATCACGGGTACAATAGGTAAAGAGAAGGAAGAACAAAGTGATGATAAACGACCCAAGAATCCAAGGTAACCCTCCTTTTGCGATATGGATCATGGTTTCTTCCTTTGGAATCGTTTAAAAAAGAGTTCCACTGGTCCGTTCCGCCTCGGTAAGGTAATGATGCTAAGTATCTCATCATACAGCTCAGGTACGACCTTAAACGTGACAAATAACAGGACAATCAGAGCTAGTAAGGACCCTGTTTTTCCAATCACATTATGAGCAAGCTCAAAGGAAACCATGCCGCTTCCAACCATATATACGACGCTTGCGTTACGAATAAGATTTAAAAAATAAATGGGGACGACCGTCACAAGCAGACCCAATGCTTTGCGTTTCAAGTGTATGCGCGGGAGAGCACCAATCATACCAACGAACAACACCATGGACTGAATCGCGGTACACGCAAAGATGATCATGATTGGTGTGTTGTTGTAAATGATAAGCGCGTGATCCCTACTAGTTCCAATCCCAAACAGATGCAACACATCTGCAGTCTGCGCAGCCACTGTTTCAATAAGCCACTCCTGCAACCCAGGGATGATACCGTTTTCAATCGTAAAATAGATAATCCCTGCGAGAAACGTGCCGCCAGCAATCCAATTCAAACATGAGACAAAGTCGTTTCTTTGCATGGAAAGCCATTCATGATACGCCATATAGACAAGCACGTATACGCCGATAATGCAGACCGTAGCGTTGAAAACATCGCCACCTTCAGAGAAATACAATAAGTTTGGCATGGTCGCCCAGAAGAACGAAAACAAACCCCATCCAACGATTTTAATCGCACTTGCGGTGCTCTTCTTTCTATAAAGAAACCCAAAACCAAGGAACAGTAAGCCAAGAAACAAAGGGACAAATGATAGCTGTCGTGCCAGTGACGACACAGGATACGGAAAGAGGAGGTACCCGACAATCAACATCACGGTCGGTATTAAGAAAAACAAAAGAACAATCCATGCGTCGTTTTTTTTCGCAGACATATCCATGCAGATTCATTTCCCGTATTCAAAACAAAGTTTAAGAGAGTTATGTGAAAGAAAAGATGTTCGTGATAACGCCGTCCCACATCACAAGAATCAAGCCGACGAGACTGGCGAGTGTCAGTGGAATCCAGTAGGTATACACGATTTGATCGATTTTCAATCGAGCGATTGCAACGCGAATAAGAGTCACAGAGAAGAGGATGACAAGGAACACCTTGAACAGATAAAATACGACGTCGATGGCCATTGCTTCATAGCTCGCCAGACCGAAAAAAGGTGAAAGGTTGTAAGGGAAGAACAACGTGACAACGATAGATGCCATCACTACTGTTTTCACCGCATCGATGAGATAGTACATCGCGAGGTTTCTTCCTGAGTATTCGACCAGCAGGCCCCCCGCAATTTCTGTTTCTGCCTCCGGGGAGTCAAACGGTATCTTGGAAAGCTCCGCTGGTGTCACAAGCATAAGAACAATCAAGAGAATTGCAAATCCAATAAACCCAAGCGGTCCGGTCACCTGGTTCCAGACAGGCGTAGACGCAATCGTTGAAAACGAAAAAACAGAAGTGAGTCCCTTTTGTAATAGATTCCACGCGATGGTAATGATGAGGATCGCCAAGGGAAACTCATAGGCAATCATGGTCGCCATTTCTCGCTGGGCGCCTACGATAGCATACGGCGAGCCTGAGGAAAAACCGCCGATGACTAACGCGAGGGACGGGATGATTAAGAGATAGAGAACCACAATCAAATCCCCGCCAGAGGAAAACAGCGGGGGAAATCCGCCAAGGGGCAAATATAATAAGATAGAAATGGTAGCAACAAGGCCGATGAGCGGTATGAGGTTAAAGACCCAGGGGATAGCATGATCAGGGATGATATTTTCCTTTTGAAATAATTTCGCGACATCCCTGAATGGTTGCCGCATCGGAGGGCCGATACGGCCTTGCATATGCGCAGAGATCTTTCGATCTATCCCCTTATACAGAAGTCCAAAGAAGACACCAAATGCAGCGACGCCAAGAGTACCAAAAATGATTCTGATGGAATATTCAGAGAGCATTTGGATATCCATTTAGATCACTCCGATGACAATAAAAAGGATTGCCAGGACAATGATGAACCACAGGAGATAGTCGCTTACGTTTCCTGTATGCATCTTCCGTAGTCTACCATAGAGGGATTTCATGCTGCTGGTAAATCCCCAATAGAGATTGCTTGCCTTGACATGCATATCCTCTGGGTTGGCTTCTTTGTTTCCAGAAAGAAATGCCTTGGTTTGTTCGGTTCCCTTTTTATAGACGTTCTTCCCAAATCCTCGGATGCCGTAGACCAGGAGAAAGGCGATAAAAATGATAGCAACCCAGAGAAGTGGATTCCAAAAACCACTCCCGCTTTCAAGGGTAAACATGGTTAGATCCCTCCTACGATGGTCGCAATATATTGAGTGTGATTTAACAAAGCGTCTGCCGCTGGTTTAACCAGTGAATCAAGGAAAAGGTTTGGGAATAGACCGATGAGAATTGCAAGACCCGCGACAATGCCCATCGCAACCAACATGCTGTTCGGAGCTTCTTTGACCTCTTTGAAGGCAGGCAGTTCCGGACCAAGAAATGCCGCGTATAATACTTTAACGAAAATCGCAAGCATTAAGATGCTACATAATAGAGCGATGATGGACAGGATGGGGTTGAGCTGATACACTGATTCGTAAATAAGGAACTTCGATGTAAAACCATTCAGCGGTGGCATGCCTGCGACAGCGAGCAGACCGATGATGAAAAAGACGGTTGTAAACTTCATCGTCCGGGCAAGACCACCGATATCATCAAGCGAACGTTTTTTTGTGACATAATAGATAGCACCAGCGACAAGGAATAACAATCCGATATCCAATGCATCATTAAGCACATGTAAAATCCCACCATGCAACGCAACGGTAGCATAAGGGGATCCAAACGCAGCAACTGCTGTTCCAATGGCAAGGAACATATATCCGACTTCGGCGACCGCGGTATACCCGATTAATCGCATCAAATCTGATTGTATCAATGCCATGATAACACCGATAAGAATCGATACGACAGCAAGGACGACCAGAATCCATCCGATGATTACATGCAGCGGGATGTCGAACCGTATTGAAGTAGTCAATGCACTGCCGTAGAGAGTGAAAAGAACCCGAAGAATCCCATAGAAGCTAGCAAGCGTCGCACTCATGATGACCAAGGTAACAGACGGGGGTGCTCTTCCATATGCATCAGGCAGCCACATATGCATGGGTGCAAGCCCTGCTTTCATCCCTAACACGACGACCAATAAGACAAGGGCGATCTTATCTAAAAATGAAAACTGGATAGCCTGGGCAATGGTTGCGATATTCAATGCGTTGTACTGAGCATAGAAGATGCCGACTGCAAAAAGAACAAAGAGCGCACCGACTGAGCTGATAACAATATATTTAAAAGCGGCTTCTAGCGCTTCCCCTTCTGTTATCCAAAATGCAATCAGAGCACATGAGGCGATACAGGAGATTTCGAGGAACACGAAGAAGTTGAAGATATCACCGGTCATTTCCATTCCAAGGGCACTGGTCACCACAAGCAGAAGCAACGTATAGTATTTGTCTAACCCATCCTGTTTATCCAGATACGACCATGAATAGATGACGGCGATGATGGCAAGCATAATAGTGATGATCGCCATAAAAATACTGATGCTGTCGACCTCAAAGAGGATACGGACAAGTGGCAGAGTTAATTCCTTCGCACCGAAAACATAAATACGCGGACCGTTGGCAAGCACATCAGTCGCCAGTAACCCGATGAAACATGCGGTGATACCTAGCATAAGCAGAGCAAAAATATTACGAAGTTTCGAATGCACACGACTGATTAAAGGCATCAGAAAGGCACTTAAGAGGGGGATTGCGATAATCAACGCAGGAGAATGCAAAAGCAGCGAATCAAGAACCGTCATTCCTTCAGCCTCCTCATTTGCTGAACATCAAGCGTTCCGTATTTTCTGTAAATGTGCATGACCAAGGAAAGCATCAATGCAAGAACAGCGACACCAATCACGATGCTTGTCAGTGTCAACGCTTGAGGAACAGGAAGCACCATCTGCTCTGGAGAGGTAGTTCCTGGTGGTAGGCTGGTATAGATTGGGGCGACGCCACCCTCACGATACCCCAAGGTAATCAAAAAAAGGTTCACACCACTTTCAATAATTGTGATTCCAATGACAATTTTAATGAGATTCCGTCGGAACATCGCTGCATATAACCCAATAAAAATCATGCAGACAACCGCGATAAAAGGGATGTACTGGATCATTGGTCCCACTCCTTTATGCTGCTTGCATACGCCATAATAAGGACGATGACAAACAACCCGGCGATGACCTTGACCCCGACAGCAAAATTCATAAGCGGTAGTACCCCCCCAGTGTTAAGGTCAGCAACAGTCGAACCAGTTGCTGGTGTCGTACCGAAAAGCAGGGTGGATCCTGCAAGGAAATTACCGAAAAATACCATGCTAAAAAAAATCCCCAGGAGGGCGATGGTAATAAACCCAATCGCACCCATGCTTTCGAACGCAGCAAGTCGTTTTTCTTTGATCCGTGAAAACACCCAACGAGAGCCATAGGCAACCAGCAGCAGAGCACAACCTGAGGCGACAACCGCTCCACCTTGAAATCCACCACCGGGAGTAAGATGCCCATGGGCAATGACATATAGCCCAAAAATCATTGTGAAGGGAAAAAGGATGTTGGCGATGGTTTTTACTATCTTTGTCATTTCAGTCATTCTTTCACCCGCCTAAATATCATGATTACTCCTGCGACAGCAGAAAATAAGATCGTTGCCTCTCCAAGGGTATCAAATCCTCGGTAATCAAAAACAACAGAGGTCACTCCGTTGTTTGTCCCAGTCTCGTTTTGGGTGTTTTGTATGATACGATCATCCATTGAGGCCTGCCCTGGTTCACCAAAGGGATGAATGAGAAAGATACTGAAGAAAAAGAAAACAGCAACAATAGTAAAGGCAAGAACTGCGGCAACCATTCGTTTTTCCATGTCACTCCTCCTCCGTTCGTTTTGTTCCTTTGATAGCGATGACGAGAATCGCAGTCGAAAGACAGGCACCTACCCCTGCCTGGGCGATAGCGACATCAGGTGCTTGGAGTATATAAAACTCTAATGATAGTAGCAGACTCATCGCAGCCAAAGAAATGGCAGCAGCCAGCAAATCCCGTAAGAGTACGGTAATAAGCGCGGCGACAACAGTAAGAATTAATATAATTGTGTTAGCGATAAGAAATTCTAATGCCATCTCAGTCTCCCTCCTTTTGCTCATCCATTATTTTATTCACTGGTTCTTTTGCTAATTCATCGATGATCGCTTGTGTTGGTTGTACACCACTGCGATGTGCAGCTCTAGCGATCGCATGAGCGCCAACGGGATTGGTAAGTAAAATAGCAATGAGGGCAAGTACTGAGTGAAAAGCCAAGACCGACCCGTTCGTGTCATTCTCCCACCACATTTTCAGACCAATGAGGATAACAGATCCAAGGATGAAAATGGAACCGAACGTCGTGCATTTTGTTCCCGCGTGAAGTCTTGTATACACGTCGGGGAATCGAAGAAGACCGACACCAGCAAGGACGTTAAAGAAAACACCGATCCCGATAAGTACATATATGACAAGTTCAAAAATCATCTAGAAGTCACCTCCTTGGAGATATTTTGCGATAAATAAGGTTGAAATAAACGACAACAACGCATATACAATAGCGACATCAATATAGATGACTTCCCTAAACGCTGCACCAAAGGCAACCATACCGACAATCACGATAGTGTTAATCGTATCAACACCAACGACCCGGTCTGGTGCGGTCGGCCCACGCAACACCCGAATAAGGGCAAGAATAACACATAACGAAAGCGCGATAACGACAATTAAATAGGTTGTGTAGACATCAATCATTCTGCGATCCTCCGAACCCATTTTGGGAAATTTCCACAGATATACTTACACTCGACTGGCTTGTTTTCTAAAGCTTTTTTATCAACATTTATCCAGTGCACGTACAGATCGTTTGTTTCTTCGTCAATATCAACAGTTAAGGTACCCGGGGTGAGAGTTATTGAGTTGGCAAGCATAGTGATACCAAGATCAGTTTTAAGATCAGGATGGATTTTCACAATACCTGGATTAATTCTTCCGGTGATGACTCTATATGCAACATCAAGGTTTGCTTTAGTAAGCGCAAGAAAAAACGGTCCTATAAGATAGCCAAGAAACAAGAACCAGCGGACAGGGTTAAGCATTCGGTAGCTATCTTTGACAAACACACTACGTGCAATAAACCCGACAAGTACAGAAAGCAGAAGCCCAAAGGCAAGTTCTATAAAGCTCCATAACCCAAGTACCTCGGTTCCACTCCCGGTGGTTAAGAAAAGATAGATAATCATACAGATGATGGTCGTAACGATAAATGCCTTCATAGTAAAACCCCACACTGGCTATTTTCAGTGGATACGGTAAGTCGGATGATTGTTAAAAACTTTCGGTTTGTACAAAGAGGAACAGTAGCAGAAATAAAATGAAGAAGAGAGATGATAGTCTCTACCGACTATAAGAGCATCAAAACACTTAAACGACCCAGGAGATAAGGTATAGGGGAAACACCCATGAATGTAAAACTCATAGGATACACATCACATCCAGAAAAGTTACCTGCGATGGCTGCGACCCTGACCCATAGCAAGATAAAACCAGAGGACCTTGACAACCTATCGGGAAAGGATGAATCTGCGGTCCTTGAACAGGTGTTAAAACTTGGGCATACAAGTGTCATTGAGCATGCATCTTTTACGTTTGCGATAAGTGACGTGAGTCGGTCACTTACGCATCAACTTGTACGACATCGAATCGCCAGTTACTCCCAGCAAAGTCAACGGTATGTAAATCTCAATGAGTCAAATTACGTCATTCCCCCATCCATTCAGAAGAATAAGAAGATGCGGAACGCCTACGAAGAAACGATGATAGTCATCTGGGAGCAGTATAATAAATTGCTACGGATGAAGATTCCATCAGAGGATGCCCGATATGTACTTCCAAATGCAACATGTACAAATATTATGGTAACGATGAACGCACGGTCGCTTTTGAATTTCTTTGAATTGCGCTGCTGTTTGCATGCACAATGGGAAATCCGATTACTTGCAAACAAAATGCTAAGTGAAGTAAAAAAGGTCGCTCCTACAATTTTTAAAAATGCAGGACCATCATGCAAGACGAAAGCATTCTGTCCTGAGAAGAAAAAAAATTGCCCTCTCTACCCTCAGTGAGATGATATGAAACGACCACATGTTATCATCAATTGTGCGATGTCTGCTGATGGGAAAATAGCGTCACCGATACGGAAACAAATCAGGATTTCCTGCGAAGAAGATCTCAAGCGGATGTATCGACTTCGCAACGAGTGCGATGCCGTGCTGGTTGGGATTGGAACAATTCTTATCGATGATCCGAAACTCACTGTCAAAGAACCATATGTACGACATGCAAACCAACCATTACGGGTTATCCTTGATAGCAACGCAAGAACACCGTCTCATGCTTCGGCATTAAATGATGCAGCAAAAACCCTGATTATCACAGCGAAAGGAAAAAAGAAACCATATCCTCAGTCCCACGTCGAGGTTGTCGAATGCGACACGGACAGCAGGGGACTTATCGATGTAATGAATGCATTGAGCCTTCTTTACCAAAAGGGCATCCGGAAACTTCTTGTAGAAGGCGGTGGAACTGTTATTTGGAATTTCCTAAAAAACAGAGTCGTCGATGATCTGTTCATCTTTATCGGGCCTTGCATTATCGGGGGAAAAGATACTCCCACTGTCGCTGATGGTGAAGGGATAACCGACGGAGAGGAAATCGCTCTGAAAATAAAAAAGGTAAAACGGTTGGGTTCAGGAGTATTGATTCATTATTGCCCAGTATGAAAGACACTGATTTTTTTTAGTTTTTTTATGAAAATTTGAACGAAATGGTTTTTTATGCCTTTATTTTAGTCATTTGACCAAAATCCTGTACGTAGCATTTATTATTGTTGTTCTCGTTGAAGGTATCCGGGGAAACTATGAAGATATGGCATCAACGGGGGTAAAACGATAAAAATTTTAAGCGGCTCTGGATTGGACTGTGGGAAAATGTTTGTCTTATCAAGGACAATTCTGAAGTATTTTACTGTTAATTTTTTCCCATTTCTCCTCCTTCTCCTTATCAGATTGGATATTAGCCTTAGATACCCAACGCTGAATTTCTATTTGTCCAGGTCGCATTCGCTTCCTTAACAAATCGTATGCCCCCTGATGCCATAATCTGTGATAGGAAATTATATATGGAGGCATCGTACTACATTTTTACCGAGGAAAAGATGTTATGAGAATTATGGTGTTCTTCATCTTAGGGCTTTTGTTCTCAGTAAGCATGACTGCGACTGGTGTTACTACTGAGCAATCCATACAGGTGCAATCCTTGTCTTTTTCATTTGATGTTCCTGCCGTTGTTGATGATGGGGCAACTCTTCAAGTGCTGATGCAGGGGGCACCTGCTTGTTTATACCAATCAGGACAACCTGTTCTTCCCATGGTGACTAGAACCCTGCAGTTACCCTTCGGATCTATTATCAGAGACGTGACCATTTATTTTGATCATGTAACAACACAAGCACTGCAGAAAAAAATTACTCCTGCTCCCTTTCCCCTCAACCAAGAGGCAGCTAATGCACCATCAATAGTATCATATAATACACAAGATTCTAATAAACAACAAACCCAACCACTCCATTGGTTTTCCTATTCTACCGGGGGCGGGTTAAACCAGGAGAGCGTACATGTAACGTTTTTCACATTACGAGTATTCCCGGTGCGGTATAACAAAGCAACCGATACAATCCTATATCTTGATTCTTGTGACATCACGATTACTTACGAGACGCCAAAATCAACACCCTTCCCAAGCGAGGTGACCAACGACCTTGTTATTATCTGTCCTATCCGGTTTGTCCCTCCGTTGCAACATTTAGCTGAGCATAAAAATATGATTGGCGTGCGCACAAAAATTGTACCATTACCAGAGATTTACTATGACTATCCAGGGTATGACCGGCCTGAGCAAATCAAATATTTTATCAAAGATGCTGTTGAACGATGGGGGACGACCTATGTGTTGCTTGTGGGTGGTTTGAGATCGCATCTCATCGGAAAACCGCGGGATAACACAAACACAGGAACACGTGATTGGCATCTGCCTGTACGATATACAAACCTTTGGGATGACGATGTCCTCTATGACCCTGGATTCATAAGTGACCTCTACTATGCAGATATTTACGATAGCCAAGGCATGTTTTGCACTTGGAATTCCTTTGACGATGGTGTATACGGTGGATGGTCCCATTCAACCTCCTTTGGTTTTCCTAACAATCCGATTGATGAGATTGATTTTTATCCAGATGTCTATGTCGGAAGGCTTCCCTGTAGGAACGTCCTTGAGGTGCAGACAATCGTAAAAAAGATTATTACCTATGAAACGAAAAACACTGATCCATCCTGGTTTACACGGATGGCGGTCGTTGGAGGAGACCCATACGATGACGTAGGAACCGATTACCTGGAAGGGGAGCTTATTTGCGAAAAGGCGTTATCATATATGTCTGAGTTTGAACCACGGAGGTTATTTGCATCAAATCGGTATACGAACCCTGAATTCACCCCGACAACACAAAACATTATAAGGGAGATAAACGAAGGATGCGGTTTTTTATTTCTTGATGGCCATGGAGGGCCGTCGTGGTGGAACACCTTCTGGCCTGGCGATTTCGATGCGTTGATTCAAAAGGGGGGAATTTCGATCTTTCATTTCTCTCAGTTGAGAAACAAGGAAAAACTTCCTATCTGTATCATCGGGGGGTGTCATATCAACCTGTTCAATGTGTCCTTTGTATCAACAATAACCGACCTACGAAATAAGCGTTCCATGTGGTCCTATGGGATTCCGACTCCAGAATGTTTGGGTGGGAGCCTTGTCGTACATCGAAGAGGGGGAGCGATTGCCGTAATCGGAAATACAGGGCTTGGATATGAGGCCGGTGGCGAGGTCGGGGATTTGGATGGAGATGGTGCAAATGAACCTGATTGCGTCGAAGCGCTGTGTGGTTATTTGGAAACACAGTTCTTCAAGGGATACCAAATGAATCATGTTGATATCCTTGGCAAGAACTGGTGTCATTCTATCGTGGAGTATCTGCGTATCTATCCGGGCATGGAACAATGGATGGACGCAAAAACCCTTGAACAGTGGGTATTGTTTGGTGACCCGAGCCTGAAAATCGGTGGGTATGACCTGTAAGATTTACGCTTCCGGCATATAATTCATTTTATGTAACTTTGATGCGTACACGTATTTATATTTCTTTATTATGTCAGGGAATTTATTTACCAAGTCTTTCATGATATCATGGAATTGTTCCAAGCTTAACACATGGTACTCTAATTCCAGGTCGGAAATTCCAACGGATTTATCGATGCGTACGAGATGTGGGTTTGTTTTTGCATAGTTCACGATTTTCCCCCGTTGTTTAAAATCGCGTAGGTCGATATCCGCTTTGAAGAATTGATATCCAAGTTTCGTAAGGTCGATATCAGTGCGAAAACCCTGTATGACGCCTTCTTTCATTAGTTTTTTAATCCGATAGTTCACGACAGCAACAGTGGTATTAAGTCGCTTGGCGAGCTCCTTGGCAGATATGCGTGCCGAAGGGGCGATTAACCGCAGCAGTCGGAAGTCAAGGTCGTCGATTTTCACTTGCGCTCCTCCCCCGGTGATTTCAAATTTCGTTCGATCTGATTTTTTCATATCATTAAGGAGGTACGAATAACGATACGAGTACTGCTGAATGTAGACTGAGAATTGTTGTTCCATGAAATAATCTCTGAACCGTTTCAGTGCCTCATCCCAAAACGAGTAAAAATCGTTGATGTTTTTTACCCACATGATCAAAGCAAGGTCAAATCGTCCCTCCGCAGAAATCGTCCACCAGTTTAATTTCTGACTGGTAAAATAGGATATGATTTCCTTTTCTTTTTCCTGCGTCATGTATTGATATACAAGGTAGATGCGGAAACTGATGTACCCAAGTTTAAATGCGTCAATCACCGTATAAAATGTTTTTATAATGTCGTTTTCTATGAGTTTATTGACGCGATATGCCACAACGGTTTTTGATAGACCGACCTTACTGCCGATTTTGGCAAAGGATTGGCGAGAATCAAGGTCAAGCTGGTAGAGGATTTCGCGGTCTTTTGAATCAATTTTAACCATGGTTGTATGGACGTAATAATAATATAGTATAAAAATTTTTTATTTCGTTCAAAATAATTAGATTATTTTTATACAGAATTGAAAACATTCCTATTCTCGAAGGAAAAAAGCGTGATTCTACTCCAAGATACAATCACTGCTCTGTCGCAAACACACAGAAAACCTATAAATAAGACTTTTCAATCACAGTTTGCACATGTGCGGGATCATTGGTATCATCGGGGGACGACCAGTATCACATCTCATTTATCATAGCCTATTTGCGATTCAACATAGAGGGCAATCATCCGCCGGCATGCTCACCTACGACGGGAACATTCACATAACAAAAGACTCGGGTCTTGTACGAGATGTTTTTAACGAAGATAAAAAAATAAACAAACCAGGCAACATCGGCATCGGTCATACACGGTATTCGACTGCTGGTATGGATGATGAAGAATCATTAAAAAAGAACGCGCAACCGGAATATCTGGTAAATCCCTTTTTAGCAGCGGTTCATAACGGAAATATCTATAATTGTGCTGAACTGACAACCATAACAGATAGAAAACCCCGCACTGATTGTGACATTCAATGGCTCTTGCTCCCCATGGCAGACCAGCTCTATAAAAAAGAACTCACTCCAGATGCCATCTTTTCTGCCTGCGAACAGGTCATAAGAACAGTAAAGGGAAGCTATTCCGTCTTATATATCGCAGATTCAGGGGAAAATCCATATCTTTTCGCTATGACAGACCCACGCAAGGTTCGACCACTTGCGCTTGGAAAAGCAAATGGAACATACTGTTTAGCCTCAGAGACACGGGTTTTTAAAAAGATCAATTTCGAGTTTGTGAAGGATATCCCTGGTGGTTCTGCCATCGTAATCGATCAGAAGGGAACCATCTACGAAAAACAGATAGTCAAGAAACAGCAATATTCCTGCATGTTTGAATTTGTTTATTTTGCAAAACCGGACTCACGTATCAACGGACGGTCCATTCACACGACCCGTGAAGAGATAGGACGGCTACTTGCCCACGAACAACCTGTTAAAGCAGACCTTGTGATCCCAGTTCCTGAATCAGGGAGACGATATGCAATCGGGTACGCTAGGGAATCTGGCATACCCCTTGATGAAGGTATTATGAAGGACAAAGATGAGCGATCGTTCATTCAACAGACACAGGAGCATCGAGAAAAAATCGTTGAGGAGGGGTTGTCATTCCTCCGGGCAGTTCTAGAGGATAAACGAGTGGTCTTGCTTGATGATTCAATAGTGCGAGGTACGAATATCCGCAAAATCATCAGAGGAATGAAAAACGTTGGGGCAAAAGAGGTCCACGTGAGAATCGGATGCCCACCACTTATCGCACCCTGTTACCTTGGTATAGATATGCGCAGTAAAAAGGAATTTATCGCCCGTAACAGCGATGGAACCATTAAATCATGGGACCAAATCGCAGAAGAAATCGGAGCTGACTCTTTAGGTTATATCAGCATTGAAGGGCTAACGAAAGCAATCGGCTTTAACGTCTGTAAAGGATGCATTGAATTTCCAGAAGGATATCCTCCGGAGATGAGGGAGGATGTGAAACAACTTTTTAAAAACGATAGAAAAGGAATGCGGGCATACGAATGCATATAACTACGTAGGTATCGTATGATAGAAATAACCATAGGCTCAATGGAACAACGCATCATCAAATTATTACAGGAAGCATACCCAATCACAACCTTTGAAATCGCACAGAAACTAAACGCATCGCAAAGAGAAATCGAACGGGTGTTAAAAAAATTCCAAATCAAAGGAATTGCAAAACTTGACATGCTTCCAGATAAAACATACGTCAGATTATTACGGAACGATTTCCGTTTTGTTGGATCTAAACAACAACGGAGAACCGTAAAACATTCCACGGGTCATAAACAAGAACAAACAGCAGATTACGACGGTATCATGTACTCATAAAAAATAACAAAAAGAGAAAAAAAGATAAACCAAACAGAAGTTCAGAGTATCATTTCGTTTGAAAATTTATTTCATAATGAAGGTGGAGCAATGGAGACGGCAGCGTTGGAAAACAGGGTAGAAAATACGAATATACACAGATCAAGTGGAAAACCAAAAATTGCGTATTTCTCTATGGAAATCGGGATTAACGAGAATATTCCGACTTACAGTGGTGGCCTTGGGATTCTTGCGGGAGATACCTTGAAATCGTGTGCTGATCTGAATGTGCCGATAGTCGGAGTGACACTGCTTTCAGAGAAAGGGTATTTTTATCAAGAAATTGATATGGATGGAAATCAAATCGAACTTCCATATAATTTTAACCTCGATGATTTTTTAAAACTACTCCCCTGTAAGACAAATGTAAAAATTGAAAACAGAGACGTAACGATACAAATCTGGTTTTATCCTGTGGAAGGAGCAAGTGGGTATATCGTACCAGTTTTTTTCCTTGATACCAATGTAGAGGGAAACTCACCCTACGACAGGGAGATAACGAAATACCTATACGGAGGAGATAACAAATATCGTCTTGCGCAGGAAATCGTGTTAGGTATCGGTGGTGTTCGCGCCATTGAATCATTAGGCTATCGGACTATTGACAAATACCACATGAACGAAGGACATGCTGCATTAGGAACCCTGGAACTATACGATCAATTCAAGGACGTTGAGAAAGTCAGAAATCAGTGTGTGTTTACAACACATACCCCTGTCGCTGCAGGGCATGACCAATTCGACTTATCGTTGGCAGGATCAATGATTGGTGATTTACTGCCAGACTCACTTCTGCATGAGTTCACCTTTGAACATAAGTTAAATATGACCAGGCTTGCACTCTTTTTCAGCCACTATGTCAATGGTGTGGCAAAGAAACATGGGGAAGTATCTCGAGAGATGTTCCCAGGATATGACATTGATTCAATCACAAATGGCGTACATACTCCAACATGGGTTTCTGAGCCGTTCCAACGTGTTTTTGACAAAAACCTTCCCGGTTGGCGCTCTGATCCGTACATCCTACGAGGGGCATTTGGTATTGACAAAGCTGAAATTTGGACAGCACATATGGAAGCAAAAAAGAAACTGATTGATTTTGTAAACAACCGCTATAACGTGGGGATGAACTATGATCATTTTACGATTGGATTTGCCCGCAGACAGACTGCATACAAAAGACCTGAGCTACTCATCTCCAATCCAGAAAGGCTCATGACGATTGGGAAGAAAGCGGGACCTATTCAGATTATCTATGGAGGAAAAGCACATCCAAAAGATGGTTCTGGGAAGGAAGCAATCAAAAAGATTTTCTCAACAATGAAGAACATCCAGGGGGATGTAAAAATAGCATATATTCATAATTATGATATAGCGATGGGAAAACTCATAACAGCAGGAGTCGATGTCTGGTTGAACACACCGCGGCGACCTAAAGAAGCATCAGGGACGTCAGGGATGAAGGCAGCACATAACGGTGTGCCTCAGCTCAGCACTCTTGATGGATGGTGGATCGAAGGTCGGGTTGAAAATATCACTGGATGGGCAATCGGGACAAGAAAATCAAACGAACGTGATTCCGATGATGAGAATGATCGAAACGACCTGTACAATAAACTTGAGACGTGGATCATTCCAAAGTTCTACAACGACCGGGATAATTGGATACGAACCATGCGAAGTTGCATCGCCATTAACGCATCGTTCTTCAACACAAACCGGATGATTGAGCAGTACGTGCTAAACGCCTATTTCATGTAGCAGAAGAGACTCATATTTTGGCGTGATGTTCTCGATATCTTCTACCCAGGTACGTAATATTTCTGCAACACTCCATGCCTGCGTTATGCATCCCTGGGGAGAATAGGGAGGGTCACCATCAAAGATTTCATGTAAAGACCCATCCCATGAATCACCATAGACGTCAAGCATTGGTTGAAGGAAATTCTTATAGGCGTATCGTCTCTGTGCTGGTTCGTAGTCTTTTACTTTCACAAACGCTTTGATAAACGGTCCCAGTAACCATGGCCATACCGTACCATTATGATAAGCGATATCCTTGTGATGATTCCCAAGATACGTTCCTTTATATTGGGGGTCTTGAGGTGAAAGGGACCGTAAACCAAAGAGAGTAACCAACGTCTTCTGTACCTCAGACACAATCCATTCCTGCATCTGGTTGTCAATCATAGGAAAATCAAGCGAGACAAGGAAAATCTGGTTTGGACGCATTGAGAGATCCTTTGTATCTATCACATCGTATGCATGATCGTACTGATTTCTGAAACTACGTTTGACGTTCTCTGCCAGGTCACTATAGTGATTGGTTTTACCTAAGAACGACGCAAGCGTGCTCATGATTCGTAGTGCGTTATACCATAAGGCTTGGATCTCCACTGCTTTTTTTGATCGTGGTGTTGCATAGTAATCCCCGATTTTGACATCCATCCATGTGAGACCTTCACTATGGCTGATGAGAAAATCATCATCCATATGGATGCCAAAGTCAGTTCCATTCTTATAATGTTCAATGATTGATTGTAACACTGGCCAGAGTTTATCAACGATTTTTAAATCATTTGTATATTTTAGATATTGATAGACCCTATCTATATACCATAGCGATGCATCAACGGTGTTATAGGCAGGCTGAGAATCACGCTCAGAGAACACATTTGGTATCAATCCGTTCTTGCAGTACCTGCCGAAACTTTCAAGAATGAGTCTTGCATCGTCGAACCATTTCGTCACCAGGGTGATCCCCGGGAGCGCAATAAGGGTATCTCTCCCCCAGTCGCTAAACCAATGGTAGCCTGCAACAATGGATTTCCCAGACCCTTTTTGTACGACAAAGGAATCTGCGGATAAGACGAGTTTATCGCAAGTCTGAGGAAGCATCGCCTGTGTCAATAATCGTTGCTTCCGTTGCATTTCCCTATCGTAGATATGTGCTGGATTATCCTGCAGTTCTTCTTCAATAGTAAAAACGAGATAATATTCAGTGGATTTCTTCAGAGGTACTTGAAACTCTCCAATGTGAAAATTATGATCACGCCAAGAGTCACCTCGTTCTTTATCTTTCCTATAGAAGAACTCTTCCCAATATCCGTCTGGGAGATAACATGAATTTCTCAATAATATCTTTAGTTTTTTATTACAGTTACTTGGTGTAACTATCACTCCTTGGTCCACGACGTTCTGAGAAAATGAAGCAGACCCAGGTGAGGTCATGTCGTAGAAATGTCTGGAGTTGACCACGGGAACATGGGAAAGAACGACAGGGGTATTTGTATCAACTGTGTATTTAATGATGGAGGTGTTTTTTCCATGTTCCATGAAAAAGGTTTTTTTCAGACACACTCCATCGATGTCATAAATAAGTGAAGGAAAGAAATCGAACATGAATTTATATTTTTGGTCTTTCAACGGATAAACTTGGTCTTTTATCTGTATCCTATCAATAACATTGGATACAAACATCCATCGTCGCTCCGGTGGGTCTAAACTTGCAACAAGCAATCCATGGAACTTACTTGTGGTTTCGCAAGAATGAGTTAAAGACGCATAACTACCAAGTCCATTTGTCACAATCCACTCTCTCATGGACATCTCCTACCAAAAATGGATATACATTATCATTGAAAAAACTTATCGCATGAACTCTTTGTAAATGGCAAGCGTTCTTTTTGTCACAGCATCCCAATTGAATTCATCAAGCACACGTTGTCTGCCGTTTATTCCCCATTGCACCCCTTTATCCGGTGATTGAAGGACTTGGATGATCCCCCAAGCTATGTCTTTTGGTTCAAAAGGATTGATATGGATACCACATTGTTTCTCACCAGAGGGGATGACCTGCTCGCGCATCCCGTTTGTTCCTCGTGCACCGACGACCGTTGGTTTTTGCATAGATAATGCTTCAGTGCACACGATTCCAAATGGTTCATACAACGATGGGAGAACGACAACATCTGCTGCAGCGTAATGGCGTATTCTTTCTTGTTCGTTGACAAACTCTTTTCTCATTATGACTTGGTCATGGATGCCCAATCCATCTGCAAGGGATTGAAGTTCGTGTTCCATATCCCCAATCCCAAGAATCAGTAATTTCGTTGTAGGGAATTCTTTTAGCACTAAAGGCATCGCTTGCACTAGTTTATCGATACCTTTCACAGTGACCAGACGACCGATGAAAAAAAGAAGGGTTTCGTGGTCTTGAACACCATAACTACGCCGGACAGCGAGTCGTTCTTCTTTTGAAACCCGTGCAGGGTCGTATTTTTGTGGGTCGACTCCATTCCAGCAGGACCGTATCTTATCCTGTGGAAATCCAAGTTTAAGAAGCTCGTCTGCCATGGCATTGGAGACGGTAATGATGCAATCTGCTACTTGGCCACCCTCATATTCGATATCCTTTATCGTATGAGACCCTCTACCAATTGATCGACCAACCTCTGTGGAGTGCACATGGAAAATTAACGGCAGGTTAAGTTCTTTTTTTACGACCATTCCCGCCATGATACCAAGCCAATCATGTGCATCAACGATATCAAATGTCCGTCCATTCTTCCGGACAAGGCCGTTTACCAGTTTTGAGGCAGACATAAGATTATAGCTCAGCACATCAGAAAAAAACTTAAAATACGGACCCCATGACCGAAGCTCATGGTCTGCACAGAGGTAGAATGGTTTACTCATTTCAAGTGTTTTGGGTCGATAGATCTCGACGCCGTCAATTTGATCGGATGTACCAAGAACATTGTCCTTGTTAAGTGATAGTACGGTGACATCATGGTCAAATTCAACCTGCTTTTTTGTAATTTCGGTAGCAAAGGTACCAAGTCCACCATAGATAACTGGCGGATATTCCCAAGAAAAATGCACAATTTTCATGTCCGGGTGTGTCTCCTCACCGATGTTCTGCTTTTTCCTTTAGGTCTTGTAAAATGTTCATATAGTTTATAAATCCATCATACGGGACGTCATAGGGACTAAAGTATGCATGGACGTTACCATCCTCAAAACCTTTTGTTGAGATATAATACAGATGATCTGATGTTTGCAGTAATCTCCAGATGTACAGAAGGTCATGGTCTCCCTTTCGTTTTAATTTCTGTCCAATGTCCTTCAGTTCGTTGAAGCAGGCTATCTGCATGTTGTTTCCAAGCCATGTTGAGACATTTCTGTCCTCGTCTGCCCAAGAAATCGCCCAAGGTGCATCAATGTCACCAACCGCATTGTAGCGCTCTACAGCCTCACTAACAGTAGCAAAATCAAGGTTATCATGTTTCAGTACTTCGCCAGGGAGATGCCTGAGGAATTCGAAAATACCGGTTTCTGTCCATTGATGTTCCCCGAATGTCTCATAATCCATGAACAGATTAATAACATCGCCAAAGGAATTAGACATCCAATCAGCATATTTATCAGCGGTAAGGGGAAACCCTGGCCAGTTACGGGCAGAAAATCGGAATCCGACATCATCACTAAGCTTATAGTTACGCAACAAGACTTTAATTTTTGCGTTGACAGGTTTGTACACAAAATTCGATGAACGCCAGCCAAGGATCTTCTCTGCTCCTTCAGTGATGATGCCCTTATACCCTAGGTCGGCTATTTTTCGTGCGATTCGATTATCATAGATAGCCTCTGTATTCCGGAACACCTTTGGTTTGTAATTGAAGATCCGCTGGACCATCTGCCGATGCATCTTGACTTGATCCTCAAACTCATCAAGCTCATCGAAAAGCCCTGACAGAGAATGAAAATAGGTCTCCTCAATAAGGTCAACAGCTCCTGTTTTAAACAGTTCCTTGAAACTATCGATAAGCTCTGGTATATAATTCTCACAGTATTCGATAAATGTGCCGGTCAGGCTATAGGAAATACGGAATTTCCCATCGTACTGACGGATCAAATCAAGTAATAAATTATTGGTAGGGAGATAACATTTGTTTGCAACCTTTTCAAAAATCTTTTTGTTTAAAATACGTTGAATGGACGTCTTTTGTATTTCCTATGTTAAACAC
>MUGD01000075.1 GCA_002900555.1 Thermoplasmata archaeon M9B2D
CCTTGCCTGCATGGTCGCACGGCGGAACATGATCAGCGTGATGCCATCAGGTGAAGGGTTCAAACCAGAGGTAAACCAGATCTGGGACGTCATCAAACGAGCAATGGATGACGTGTTTACCGTGATTCGCGAATATTCCGGCGCTGGTCTTGGCGAGATGGAGTTCCGACTGCAGGATTACGAAGTCTTATTCTACATTTTCCCTGATACAGAGAACGCACTGGTCGCTATCGTACCTGCGCTTGCAAACAAGGGGTTGCTTGAGGTCGAGATGGAGAACGCGAGACGTGAGATACTAAAGAGTATGAATATTTCTGAGAAAGAAAAATTACTTGCTACCGTTTAACTCTTTAATAGGTTGGATGCACACCATATGATCGAGCAAAAGTTTGAAGCAGCAGTTGGAATGAGCCGCAAGTGGGATGCAAGAGAAGCAGGAAGAGAAGTAGCTGAGACTGCAATAAAAAAACTCAGCCGTCCACCTGATTTCTTTCTGTTGTTTTCTACGATACATTATGAGAAACATGGCGGATTCCAGGAGTTCTTAAACGGGGTTTGGGATGTGCTACCGAAAGGGACACCACTGGTTGGAGGGACTGTTGCGGGATTCATGAATCCAGAGGGATGTTATACGAGAGGAGCAACAGCAATGGCTGTTTCATATCCAAATATGAATGTTGCAGTGGGATTTGGGAAAAATACAAAAAGAAATCCACTAACAGCCGCAAGAAAATGTGCAAAAATGTTAAAAGAGGGATTGAAAGAATCTTCATACCAAAATAAATTTATAATGACCATTATTTCAGGCGGATTAGTTCCACAAATTCTTGGAATGGGACGAAAAAAAGTTATCAGAGGGGCAACTAGTAAAATTGCCGTTAATTTGTCTCAATTCTCATTAACTTTTTTTCAGAAGGGTGTTGGACGGGAAGAAGAAATTTTAGATGAATTCTCGAAGTTTTTTCACGACTATTATATTATTCATGGCTCATCTATGGACAATGGAAAAGCAATTAGCAACTATCAATTTTTTAATCACAAAGTTGGAACTAATATGATCGTATCTTTGGGGGTAACCGTAGATTTAAAAATGAATATCTCTTCAAAACATAACTTGAAAGAAATAAAAACATTTAATGCAAACAAATTAAGTAAAGATGGGAGAATCATACATCAAATTAATAATAAACCAGCCACCGAAGAATTTCTTAGATTACTTAATTGGCCAGAACAATACTTTGATGAGAGATTGTTCAAAAGAACGTTTTTTTATCCATTAGGCTATAAAGAGGATGACCACTGGGTTCCAGAAATAGTAGGCATCATTCCAGGAAATTCGATGAATCTTCTGCATAATATAAAAAATAAAGAAATGGCAATTCTTTCGGCCAGCGGAAAAAATCTTATGGGCGCAGTAACAAATGGTTTATCAGAGTTAGACCCAGACAATACATTGATGAGTATAATATCAACTTGTGACGGTAGATTAGAAGCGTTAGGGGGTCAAGTGTTTAAAGTTCGTGATGAAATTCTTAACTTTTTTAGCGATGTTCCTTTTATTGCAGTATATTGTGGTGGAGAAGGCACAAAAAAACCATTTGAAAAACCTAAATATGGTAATGTTACATTTAACTCATTCGCTATCAAACAGACAGCATAGATCTAGATGGTTCATTCATATGGATTTTTCTTAACAAAAATATCTAAAATACTACTTTACCATCCTACTTTATTGGCAAGTGCATATGCTTTGTAAAGTGGTAAATATTTTCTGTAAAACAGGAGAATTTGCATAGTAGAAAAAATAGAAATCCCTTTCGCGTATGGTTTCATATGATTTTCTAATTCAGAATTTGGCATATTCTGCAATTGTTCGAAAGCCTTAAGAAATACTTTTGAAGAAAAATTTGTTTGTAACCATCTCTGTTCGTACGATAGAGGATTGTTATTAACTATCGACTCGGCAGCAATTTTTCCAGCAATCATCGCAGATCGTATTCCTCCTTTTGTAATAGCGTTTGTTTGTGCTGCTGCGTCACCTACAAGCAATACTTTACCAATAGTATAATGTTGGAGACCGCCATAACTAATATATTTACTCTGTTTTAACATGATTTTATTAATAATCGAAGGAGGAGGATTGCTAGAAACTGGAAAACCGATTTTTACGTTTTCCTCATGGGGAAATTCCCACATATAATCTCCGTTATATTTTTCGTCATAATAAAAAGTGAGGGTGCCAGAGGTTGGTTGTTTATCCACAACATATTGTAAAAATAGTTTTTGTTTTGCTTTTAATCCTAATATTTTTCTTATTAAGGAATTAGGGCCATCAGCTCCAATGACATAGTCGTAAATCTTGGATGTTTCGTTTATTTTGACTTTTACTTGATCTTTTTTTTGAATTAGAGAAGACATTGCGCCTATCTTATAGTTACCTCCATTTTTTTGGAATTTTTCGACAATAGATTGTAAAAAAATTATTCGATTTATTAGATGCCCATTCATTTTTGTTTTAACAGCTATATCGCCTGGCCAGTGTTCTTGTATAGTATGAATCTTTTCAGTTAGCCCTTCTGGTTGAAGAGGGTGAATTTCTTTAAGTAATTCATCGCTTATCGCTTCGCCACACATATCATGATAACGGTTAAATTTATCTGAAGTTAATCTTTCTATTAGGTCAACATTAAAAATATTATCTTTGTCAAAATGTTTAAGAAAAAATGCGGTGCTTGCTCCAGCGGGTCCCGCTCCAACAATTAATACCTTATTGTTTTTCACCATACGTGATTAATAAATAACACGAATCATTTTAAAAATTTAACATATTAAAGTAATGATATGATGTAGTATGGAAAAGTACAAAATACTTGTTAGAATATCATGTAGCGGTGCCTAGTGTCGGTTGAGATTATTAACTTTGAAAAAAATTACGAAAAAGAGACACTAAAGTTATTTTATCGTTCAGTTTTTTATAATCGAAAAGAATTTGAATATGCAAGATTGCCAACATGGTCACATCGATATCTGTTGGAAGATGTAAGTATTCAGCGTCTTGCGACGATAAATGGAAAAATCGTAGGCTCTCTAGGTTTAATCGTATATACAGGTTATATCAATGATAAGAAGCAAAATATTGGTTTTTTTGTGGATAATTGCATTCTCCCAGAGTACACTTCAAAATACGATAGCATTATGTCACAATTATTCCAAAACGTTGAGCATGTAGCCAAAACGATGAAAGTCAATTACATTTTAGGATGGGATTATACTAGAAAAGTAGACAGTCATAATGATTTTTTTTGCAAAATGGGATATTCGCACCTGGATGGCATCAATTGGTTTGGTGGTGGAACAAAACCAGTTCTCGCATTTTTTGAAAAGGGAGAGAATATCTCCTTTATATGGCGACTCGCTCTCGGTCTATTAAATCTAAAATTTCAATTTAGGGAAAGAAGAACTCGTTCTCTAACAAAAGAAACAATACGACCATTAAAAAATACCGATATTTCTGTTGCAGCTGATTTGATAAATAGACAAAATAAACTCTTGGCATTTTCACCTAAGTACTCAAAAGATACTCTTAAAAAAACCATGGAGAAATATCATGCAAAAGGCTGGATAGTAGAAACGAAAGATACAGCTATTGGAGTTCTTATAACCTTTTTGGCACCCTGGAGTGGATGGATGTATGGTAGACCAGAATATACATCGAAATTTACAAATTTTTTAATCAATCATCCTCTTGAGTTTGCTGTGGACCCAGAATATGCCAAACAAGTCGCACCTCATCTCTTGTATACAGCAATGAAAAGCGATATAAATAGGAGAGGATACTTTATGCTTGTTGATGTATTTGATCGTAGAATTTCTTGGATGACAAATGCTTTTTTTGATATTGGTGCTGATGAGATTCCCTATGACTTCGGCACATTACTTTTTAAAAGCTTCGCTGAAGATTCAATAGAGTTATCTCATCCAGTCTATGTTCCAACGAATCTTGTTATAAGTCCATATACTGGAAAATATTTATAACATATGAACATTTTCATTTATTGGGGTGTATGTGATAAACATCCAAAAAGAAAAATGTATCAGTTGTCTTGCCTGCATTTCAGCATGCCCATATAATTTAATAGAGATGGAAGGGTTATTTATCTCTGTAAAAGATACGAATAACTGTAACACATGTAAAGAAAAAAACTGTAAAATTTTATGCCCAACAGGGGCAATTATCGTACATTGATTTCAATGCTCATTTCTTTTTCTTTAATTAATTTTCTTGCATAGTCGGTGAGATCTTTTATACTCTTATATGTTAATGCAGTCTTTAGCTCTTTACCATCCCATTGTATCATCTCAAGTTCAAGCATTGCAGTAAGCATGGATTTAGTGTCATTTGGGAGATCCATTGCGATAACACTACTTATATTATCTTTTATTTTTACAGTCCTTCTTGCCTCTTGACCTATAAAGCTTGCTTCATATTCTTCAGGGTATTGTTTTAACACTTCGGCAGAATTTGATTCTATAGCTTCTGCAACTTTTTGACCGGCAATAACCGCAGCCTGCCAGCCTGGAATAATACCTTCGCCAACATAGGCAAAGTTCTGATTTGCTGAATCGCCGACTAGAATAGTATTACCATATACAGGATACAATGGTGCTGATAAATCAATGATTCCGCCTTTTATTTCAAGAGGCGAAGCACGTTTCAGTTGTCGTTTCATATCTGGATTTGATTCAGCCAATATATAAAAATCTTCAAGCGGAGAGCGAGATGCAAAAGGGTTTTTTCCATAAAATGGTCTGGCACCAACTCCTACGTCTGCTCGGTCATTACCCTTCGGGAAAATATAGCCATAACCACCTGTTATATCGCCCATAAATAATTGCATAGAATTCTCAGCATCCAAATCTACATTAGTAACCTCAATCTCAATGGCACACCCCCAATCCTTTATGCCTGAAAATAATGTATCACCAAGAAGTTTTCTTCTAATAACGGATGTTGCTCCATCAGCTCCAACAACAATCCTAGGTTTGATTTCAATATCTCCTTGAATTGATTTTGCTTTAACATAATCAATATTTTTTCCTTTCATGACAATATCTGTAACTGTTGTACCAAGACTAAGTTCAGTTCCTGCTTTGATAGCAGCTTGAGCAATTATTTTTTCCGCCTCTTTACGGTTTAGCATAAAAGATTTCCACTTTTGCTCGTTGGTAATTATTTTTGCAACAGGATTGTAAATAATAGTATCCTCAATCGGCCATGTATATACTTTTTCTAAAAACGGAAGATCTTGACAAAGTTCTTCAAAGAGAAATTTACTAACAGCTTCTCCTCCTCTCAAGGGAGCAGCTACTTCATTTTTTCTATCCAATGCAACAACATCTAACCCTTTTTTTGCAGCTATATACGAAAACACAGTTCCAACAGGACCTGCCCCTACAACCAATACATCGCACTCTATTCTCATCTTAAGACTAACATCTTAGAATTGTTTAAAAACGTAACTAATTTCATTAGTATTAGGCACATATAGCTTTGTTTATCTGTTGTCGGGATCTGCTGTACATCCGTACCACAAGATACGCTCCATCAAAGAATAACATCGCAAGGAAGAAATACCAGGGGAACACCCCGAGCAACGCAACATAGAGGATTGCTATTTTGGTGACCCATCGTTGGTCAAAAAACGCAATCGTTGCTTTATGGAAAAAATTCGATTTATCAAGATTTTTTATGTTATAGTCAACAATGTCATTGCCTACTTCATCAAGGACTGCCGCCGCAACAAGAACAATTAAGGGGAGGAAAAGCAACTGGACTCCAGCAGCTATTAAAATTACAGCGATAACTGCAAGGCCAAGACCATGCGCATAGTTATCGATTTTTCCTTTCAGGAACACTCCAATGAGTACTGCAAGCAATATGGTCGCGGAAACAGGGTCCATAATCATTGTGTACGCCCAGAGGATCCCAAGAAACGGTGCGAGCAGTAACGCAATTTTCTTGTTAAACGTACGTTCATCGAACGCATCATCAATGTATTTTAACCCTGCCCCAAGGATAGGGTAAACTATCAGAAAGAAATACATAGCGTTCCTGTCCATCGCTTTTCTTATCAACTTTTATTATGGTTTCAAATGCTCTGTCCCTTAAGTATATTTATATCAGCTGAGTATGCAGGTGCCTCTGTAGACTGCTTTCATGCTTGGGATATGTCGGAAGCGGGAGGTGTCACATACAGAGCCTTTTGCCGTACCTCACTAAGCGATCGCACACCAAGATACGCGCCATCAAAGAGCAGCATCGCGACAAAGAAAAACCAGGGTAATACACTCACCGCCACAAGCCCTAGGATAGCGACTTTTGCGACCCATCGCTGGTCAAAGAAGCCAATGATAATCCTTTGCCACCATTTTCCCCCAGCAAGGTACCTGCTCTTATCAACCACATCATTGCCGACCTCATCTAGTAATGCGGCAACCGCAAGAATGATCAAAGGAACAAATAAGAGTTGTACACCAGCGGCGACTACAATAGCGATGATGACAACTAGACCAATCACATGGGCGATATTATCGATTTTCCCTTTTACCAACACACCAAGGAGTATTGCAAGAAGAATGGTTGCAGCGACCGCATCTATTATCATCGTATACGCCCAGAGAACACCAAGTAAAGGGGCGATTACATACGCAGTTTTTTTATTGAATACTTTTTCATCAAATGCATCATCTATATATTTTAATCCTGCACCTAGCACTGCAAAAGCAATAAAAAAGAAATACATCTAGATCATACCTCCGATGTGAGGAGAAACACCTATTGAATTTGCCCCCTTCTTTTGGTTCATTCTTTTCTAACCCCATTAGAAGTAATTCTCCTGGGAAACATAAAGCCCCACTCCGAGAAAATCCTACAAAATTCCAAAAAGTATATATATTTTTTACGTTTGACGGAAAAAAGATACAGTTCACTATTTTATAACAGCTATCTAATATATATTTATCGAGATTTATTGTGTAAGTTTAGAAGGCATTGTAGTGAGCAGGAGCCCGCCCACTACAATACCACCTCCCAGACGACCATATTAATATAAGTTGTAATATATATAATTTATAGTGCAATTATCCAATTTTCAAATCATTTGACGTGAGGGTGGGAAAAAAAGTCCAAATATTGTTTTAATAACTGAATCTATTGTTTTTTCTCGATTTTGAATTTGTTTTGGAATACCTTGCGAGATATGCATCTCGATATATTCGATAATACCAGCAACTATATCTTTATCACTGAGGTTCTCTTTATGCTTTATAAGCAAATTATAAATCTTCCAGGGGTCGTTCAAGATATAAATTTTCTCACTTGAGATTTGTGTACGTTCAATTATATTTGGTAATGTATCTTTGTATATAATTCCATTATCAATCGACACTTGTTTTATTATGCCTGCGTATAGCATATTTCGTATATGAAAACCGATAGTTGCAGGATGTTTTTCAAGGTATCTGCTTAAATCTTTCTGTGAACATTGTTGAGCGATAAAAAACCAAAGAATAATGTGGAGAGCAGTTCTTTTTCTAAGAGAATTTAAAATTTTTTTTTCATTCTCACTTATTTCAAACGAAATAAAATATCTAATATATTTTCCGTCGTCTTTTGAGATAATAAGATCTTTTTTTTCGAGGTAGTTTAGATGATATTGTAAAGTTGTGAAAGGAATATTCATTTTTCTTGAGATTTCACGCATATGCAATCCAGAGTTTTTTGAAATAAACTCATAGATTTCTCGTCTTCGTTTTAACTCTAATATAGTATCATCATTCATATCGATTTAATATAAAATAAAATTATATATATTTTTCTATAAATTAATATTTAAACGATTAAAAAAAATGTATAAACCTATTGTTCGATTAACGTTATGATTTAATGAAAGAATTAGAAAAAACATCTTCAGTATGCCCTTCTTGTTTCCAAGAAGGAAAAATTCAGAAGATTAATGCAGCCATTATCGAAGATGAAGACAAAGTATGGATAATTAAACACTGTAAAAAACATGGTTCTTTTAAAGAAATTTATTTTGGCGATATAAATCTGTATAAAAGATGGATGAAATATAAGATAAATTCAAAACCTGTTTATTATATCAAAACAAGCTTATTCGAAGGAACTGAACTATATTCGGAGCATACATCTCAAACAATGTTAACGAATCTAGTAATCACAAATAGATCAAATTTAAAAATAGATCAAAATTTTTTTAACGCGCATATTGATGGTTATGTCTATGAACCATCGTTAGAACAACTAAGAGAATTATTACAACAATCAAGAAATGTAAAACCACTTGGTTCGAAATCAGTACAATTAACTGGTGGTGAACCGACTCTTCGTGACGATCTTATCGATGTTATCCGAATGACAAAAAAAATCGGATTTTCACATATTCAAATTCATACAAATGGATTGAAACTCGCTGAAAGTATTGATTATTGTCAAAAGTTAAAGGATGAAAAAGTAAATTCAATATATTTAAGTTTTAATGGCGTAACAAATTTGGCAAATCCATTAATAAATTACCATAAAAAAGTTTTAGAAAATTTAAAAAAAGTTGATTTACAAGTTGTTTTAGTATCAATTCTTATTGGAAATAAAAACGTCTATGAATCAGGTAAAATAATACGTTTTGCGTTAGATAATATTGATATCGTTCGCGGTGTTCATTTCCAACCAGTATTTTTTTCAAGGATTAACTCTTCATTATCAACAGAACAAAGGGAAAAGCAACGTATTGACTTTATTCAAATGTTTGATATTATTGAAAAAGAGTTTCTTAATATGATATCGCGCGATGATTTTTATCCTACTTCTATTATTCATAATATTTCTCAATTAATCGAAACATTAATTAAGGAACCTCAAGTAGAATTCACCCCACATCCAGGTTGCGGGGGATCAACTTTAATATTTTTAGAAGATGGAAATCCTCTACCAATTACACGATTTATTAACATAGAAACCTTAATCAATTTTATGAACGAGGAATCAAAAAAAGGGGGTCCACTAAGAAAACTTCGTTTTGCCTCCTCTTTAGTAAAAAATATAGAAAGATTCATGAACAATAATAAAGCGCCAAATGGGTTTGATTTAAAACAAATCGCAAAAGATGCGGCTATTGGAGGAAGCGAATATGCTATGCGACAGTTTCATCACAAAACATTAATAATTGGCGCCATGTGGTATCAAGATGTATGGAATCTAAACATCGATCGTTTACAGAGATGTGTTATTCATTGTCCCTCATTTGAAGGAATTGTCCCATTTTGTTCGTATATAGGTCTGGGATACGGTGAGAATATTCAAAAAAAATATTCTTTTTCAGTCAATGAATGGGAAAAAAAAACTGGTCGTAATCTAAAAGATGATATTCAAAAAAATGTAATTTAAAAAAGAAGAAGTTATGTCACGTTTTAATGAAATAGATATTATTTTACAGTTTATAGTAGGCAATTTTAGTATTTATGAAATTTTTTTAAATTTGTAAAGTTATATTATATGGTTGTCTTGCAGGACGCCAGTCGAAGCGAAACCAAGGAATGAAAAACCAGAGAGCACCGAAAGGTGTTGGGTAATAAAATCGTGTTTGTTTTAATCCAAGAATGGGTTTTGGGAACATCAGTGGTTTTCCCCAAAAATTGTTAGTCCATATATTTTTTCCACTAAATCCTTTATGTTCAGCAAAACATGCGTTTCTATTCGTATTATTTCTTAGATTGTTTCTTGAGATAACATTATCCTGATTTTGAAAATTTTCACGATACCAAGTTAGAATAATGCCTATAGAATTGTTACTAATTTCGTTTTCTGTTATATTATTTTTACTTGAGTCAACGAAATAAAGACCAGTTCCATTATTATTTGTTACTATATTTCCTGAAATGTTATTTTCTGAACCAAATATATTGATTCCCATATTAGAATTTTTTGTGATTAAATTCTTAGTGATGATATTTTTTGAACCTGAAAGCCATAAACCTATATGATTATAGCTCATAATATTTCTTGAAATTATATTTCCTCCAGTATTATGAGTCATAATACCTGATTCCGAATATCTAAAAATATTTCCTGTAATAATATTATTATATGAAAAAATGAATAGGTTCGCTTCATTTACAAGATTATTTGAGTAAGATCCATTTTGGATGGTAAAGCCAGAGATATTAACACCGTTAGCAGAGATATTTATCGTGTAACCTTTTTTTTGTGCATCAATAATAGTAATTTCTTTACATTCACCTCGGATACAAAGTTGTTTATAGATGGTAAGAGTCTCATAATATATTCCTTGATAAACAAAGATAATATCTCCTTCAGAAGCATTATCAATAGCATTCTGAATTTTGCTATAATTTTCTGGTCCATTACCACCGACATACAATGTGTTACCGTCGTAATTATGGAGGAATAATTTTTCTGATGATTCTTCAAAACTAAAAGCTCTAAAAGTTGGTATAAATACAATTCCAAGAAACAGGATTAAGATGACATAGACAAATCCCTTTTTCATCATATTTTTTCCCAATTAATTTTTGATTCCAGTATATCTAAGTTTTTTTGAAACAGATTGATATAATCTTTTTTTCAATTTTGTGTAATTCTTTAAATTCATATACTAGTTATACTAAGTATAATGATGCGTAAGTTCTACATAGGCTTTTCCTTGTACTACTACTCCATTAATTGTTCCAGAAATTGAACAGACACCTTCCCAGAAACATGCTCCAGGAACTATTTTTTCCAAAATCTGTCGAATTAGAGGTTTATCTTCACCCACGCGCATCATTTGATCAAGATAAATAGGAGTAACTGTAATATTTATCAATTGTGACGATTCTGTAATTTGCCATTTAGCAGCATATATATCGTTAGTTTGTGTGTCTGTCCAATAGGACTTAGGTGTAATCGTATAATCTTCTAAAAGATATAAAACCCCTCCACTGTCAACTAGATTTAATCCACTAGAAAAAGATTCATCAATTTTTTCACCGGTTTCTTGATCCCAAGTGTCTCCGACTAGTATCTCGCGGTTGTCATTTAGTTTTATAGAAAACCATTCGTAAGAAACAACTAATCCGTATGGAAGAGTATCTTGGTTGAGGAAATCGCCCCATTGATGATCAACCCATGAGAAACCACTAACATTTTCTGTAACTCCATGCAAAGTTATAGAACCAGCTACTGCAAGTTTAGTAAAACTGTAATAAAAAGAAATACGCTGTTCTTTTCCAAGTTCTATGATTCCATCACCACCAACAATCAATGGTTGTTTCCGACAATCCATATCAACAATAAGTTTCATCGGTTGATGGTCTTGTTGGGAGTTTCCAGCGACAGTCAAGCTGTATTGGAATGGGAGGAGACCTTGATCGTTGGATTTGGTGTACCATCGATCATATTGTAATTGTGTTGATTCGTTTGTAATTATCTCATAGTCACTGTCATTTTCATTAATAGCATTCATTGTCTGTGGGTTCTCATATTGCAGTGTGCCCATTAATAAGTAAATTCGTATCGAAAATTTCAGAGATAGTTTGATCGTCTGTCTCGTAGTCATTTGTGATATATTCGAAACTTAAATCTAGATAGTCAGGGCAAGTGGTAAGTGTTCCTAATTTTACGTTTGTATAGGTTTTTTCTATTGCGATATCAGATATTGAAAAGATCATTATTTCTCTTGTTTCGGCAACTGTTGTCTGGATTTTATAGAATGCAACAAATGCTCCGTATTCTCGTCCAGTGGTCTGGCCGGTGAGATGGAAGTTGGCATACCACCATTCTATCGGGTATTTACATGTATCATGGGCTCCTTCATCCGTGGGAAAGAGGATATCGGTTCCTGGAGGTTGGTATGGGTAGTTTTTCCAAGGTAGGTCTGGTTGTTCGGTGTCTGTTATGGCCGCCACATGTAGTATAATGGTTGGTGCAATGAGCATGATGGTAATTAAGAGGATAAGGATGGTGTGTATTGTGTAGTATGGTGTTGTTCTTTTTTTTATCAGTACGTCTTTTATCTTCATTGATTCTCACTAGATTTTTTAGTATCTGGTGTTTGTTTGAATCCCTATAAAAGACGTGTTTTACAACTGATACCATCTTTCTTTACAGTCGTTATCTAAAAAGAAATATCACTTTTTTCTATTATTGTTGTTTTTTTCTTTGATTGTTACAATTTTTTTCCTTCTAGCATACTCTAACGAAAAGGAGAGAGGTGCGACAGTGTATTTACGTAAAAAATATGTGATGGTTTTTTGACTTTTGTTGTGGCGGTTCACTGTATTTATCTTATTATATAATAATAAACAAAATATTTATATAGTGCGTTTCGATTGTATTCCTATGCAAAGTCTGGGAAAAGAATCGCCGTCGGTATGTTTCCCTATATCGAAAATACAGGCGGAGGAGGTGATAGGAAATGAGAAAAGAGGTGAAACTTCTTGCGATTTTTTCAGTGTTTTTTGTGTCTCTTGTTCCACTTTCTAGCGCTGCACTTCCTTCTTTACCACAACGAAGAATAGAACAACCGGAGATGACCCAATTGATCTGTATGGTAGGTACGCAAAAGGTTGTCAGGGAACTGCCGGTTTCCGTCGTTGATTCCATTGTTCTGCTGGGTACGTCGAAAAAAGATGCGTTTCTCACCATTTACAATAAATATGCGACACAGGAGGAGGTTGCCAAAGCGTTTGAAGATGTGCAGCCGTTTTTTTCCGCTCTTGTGGCAAACGGTCTTACCGACAAATCTGTTGATGGTCTCAACGAACTATTCCATACAATCCGAGAGATGATAAAGAAACCGAAGCATGACCCGTTTGGTCCTTCGCCATGTGGAAGCTGGAATGGGTTACCAACATTCCTTGTTGCAAATGCGATTAGTGGTATCTTTTGTGCTGATGCACCAGCAATCGGGTTTGTGCTCGGAACGCATACAATTTTTCCGACGATAGGCGCAGATATATTCATAACATGGAACGGTTTCGGAGAAACAGTATCAATTGGTGGTTTAGGGTTCACTACTTCAACTGGACCCGAGTTCGGTCTCATCTTTGGTTTCATAGGCGTACTTCTTGCAACACCGATAATGATAACAGGAGTTCTCTTTATGACAGGTTTCGCAGCTTTCTATCTCGGATTAGGGCCGGCACCTTTTTAGACACTCACACCTCTCTCCTCTCTTTTTTTATGGTTATGAACACGAAAATAAAGGCGATTCTGGTTATCGTAATTCTGTTTGTTCCAGTACTTTTCTTTTTACGTGTGGATGAGAGGCATTCTCTTACTACCACGGTATTGGGGGGTGCCTCTGAAGATGGACAGGAGCTTGATCATGTTACTGATAAAGTTGTTCTAGATCAAAAGCAGTTACAGTTACACCATGAGGTGGTTCAATATCAGGTCGTATTTCATGAAAACGACACGATAAATATTTCTGCTTTTTTGGCGTTACAACATCTTGGAACGGACTTTACACCTCAAGCATCATTGTTTATCCTTACCAACGGAACCACAAGTATAATAAAGAAATCCACCGTGTCCTTTTTGTTGTATGTTCCCTCAGCTCTTCTTTTTGACGCGACGGTTTTAAGACGCCGATTTGCGTTTGGTGGAAGGATTTTTTTCAAATTACTAAACCTCACCCGTTTCCGCGTAGGGGTCTCTTTGGAGAAATATGAGGAGGTAGCTGTTAAAAAAGGTGATATCTGGTTTCTTACAATCGCTGTTTCTGCAAGCAAACCAGGGGAGATACTGACTATCGTTTTCCGGTCGTTGTCATCGTCATTGTCCATGGAACTGGTCGAAATAGAGCGTCATACGAATATTGGTTTTTATTCGGCTCTTGATAATGATTTTGAAGGCAGGTATATGGGAGTTAAGCTCCCGTTTCTTCCGTTTGGTTTTAGCCGTGCAGATGATTTACATAAGGAGGTGACGACTTCGAAAGGCTCAGTTCTGTATTTTTGTAGTATGGGTCATGTGAAGGGTCGGTTGAAGGTAGAAGCACCAAACCAGAAAGTCTATTTGAATACCAATAATAACATGGCTGTTTTTTCCTATTGTGGGAATCTAACAGGCAGGTGGAATTTCTCTGCGTCTGGTTTTGGTTTTCCCTGGAAACACTTGGTTTTTTTGTACTATGTTGATGTTGACCCTCATATACGGATGTAACCGGGTTCTTACGGTGAGATGTTTGCCAAACATTCTATGTGTTTCTCTGCTGTGTCCTTTATGCGACACCGTAACGGCAGGGATAGATAGTTTTCGTCCTCGACGTACAGCAGTCCGTTCTGCTCAAAACTTTGCAGTATCGCGATTAGTTCGAATTCAGGCACGTTGAGGAATCGTTTCTGAAGCTCTTGGAAAGATATGATGTCGATGCAGCTAAGGAAAATCTGTCGTTCAAGCTTGTTTAACACATATATCCGTACGTTCTGCCGGTCTCGTTTGTCATAGATTTTGATGAAACTTCCCCCGTCAACAAAATAAAAGACGAACTGATCGAGCATGGTGTGCTTGGTGTTTGCTTCACGCTGGGATGTTTCTTGTTCTTTTTTCCATTCTGCGACGAGTGATTCCCAGGGGTGGTTTGTCGTTGGTTTGTTTTGGGTGTAATCATAGAAAAAGGAGATTTTTTGCTTGAGTACCTCTGGGGGGTACATGAGCTGGTCTATTACTGCAGACTTCAGTCGTTTTATGTTGAATTGTTCGGGGTGGCGTTGGATAGTGCTTCCATGCATGACCCGTAGTTCACATAGCTGAGGAGCATCGAGATACGCTTTGAACAGTTGTATTGTTTTTTTTGTCTCCTCATAGTCTGCTGTGTCTTCATTTGGATATCGTACAAGGAGATTGTAGTTGTTTTGTATGTGGTTTTCTTTGCAAAACTTTAAGGCTGCGATGTTGTCGATGACCCGCACGCCCTTGTTCATCTTTTGTAGATACGTTTTGCTAAACGACTCGATCCCTGTCTGGATGCTGGTGAACCCTGCTTCTTTCATAAGTGTATAGTCCTGGCTGGTCAGTTGTCCTGCACGGGCTTCGACGAAAAACGAGAAATCTCTTCCAAGGTGTTTTAGTTTTTCAAACAGGGTTCTGTATCCGGTCTTTGGTAGTGTGTTTCCGATGAGCTGAAACTCTGTCATGCGGTATCGTTCCGAGAGCCATTGGATTTCTTCTAGGATACGGTTGATGCTTTTCTCGCGGTAACAGTGATGCTGGATGTTCAGGTTGCAAAACGTGCAGCGGTTCCACCAGCAGCCTCGAGAAATCTCAACAGGGAGTCTGCCGTAATAGTGATAGTACTGCTGGATATCAGCAGTTGTGCAGGCAAGTTGTTTGTAGAACTGGTCGTAGGAGGGGATTGGCAGGGTGTTGAGGTCAAGGGTGTTATCGGTTTTGTTCCAGTGTATATCCTCCTGGGTCCTGTATGTTACTTGAGGGATCGTTTGGTGGTTCTCATACTCGGTGGCGAGGTGGAACAGTGCATCCTCCCCGTCGCCGGAGACGATGCAGTCGATTGCGGGGAAGGTTTGTAAGATACGTCCTCCTAGGGTGTCTGTGGTTCTGCTGCCGCCAAGGACAATTATTTTCTCCGGGTCTATATCCTTGATTTTCTTTGCAAGGGCAAGGGATGGGAGGAGTTGCCCGTAGTTCAGGGTAAATCCGATGATGTCAAAGGACCGCCATGGGACATGCTCCAAAGCCCAGTGGTAGAACAGGTCGGTGCGGTGGACGTAGTCATCAAACGAGAATGGTGGCTCATGGGCGGGTTGTGTGAAATGTTTTTGGAAGTATTCCTCGAACCTCTTTTCGTTTTTCCGCCAATGTTCTGGGAAGACGTATCGGGAGAATACCATTTGTGCCGTGTACGAGTCGTGGGGTGGATAGATGAGAAAGTGATAGTTCTGAAGGCCGTATATCTCTGCTGCTTTGAGGTAGAGATGGCAGCTTTCTATGAGTATTCCTCGCTTTTTGCAGTATCCCTCTAACACAGGCAGCTGGATGGAGGGTATCGTTACCCCCGCAAACGGCATAGCTACAAGTAACACACTTTTTTTGTTGTTGTGCATCAGCCAATCCAAGACTATCAATCACGTGCGTTCTTTTATAATTAACTCAAGAGGTTTTTTATCTTTTCAGTGAAATCATCGCGGTTCCAACTGTAAGTTTAAATATATCATACGATATAGATATAATATCAAGATAGGAAGATGAGCAAATGAAAATGAATCGTATACTTCTTGTTCTCTGTGCGTTTCTTTTCTTCGGTAACAGTGTATTTCCTTTTGTACAAGGGTCGTTTCTTTGTTCTGGAACAGATGTGGTTCCGTCCGTCGAAGAGAACCATCGTATCGGGGAGACCTTGGTTCTTCCCCCTTCATTTAGCTGGCGTGATGTCAACGGCGTGGATTTTACTACCCCGATTCGAAATCAAGCTCCCTATCCGAGTTGCGAGTCCTTTGCACTGGTTGGAGCGGTTGAGACGATGGTGCAGTATCAGGTCGGATTTCCCTTTGGGTGTGACCTCTCCGAGGCACATTTGTTCTTTTACAGCGGAGGAAATATCATTTGGGGGTCGTATCCGGAGAACGACACTAAATTTCTCAAAGAGTATGGTGTCCCTGATGAGGCTTGCTGGCCGTACCCAAAGGATTTGTATCAGTATCCGTTGAACACGACATCCCCTGATTGGATGAATCGGACCGTAAAAATCACTGATTGGTCGTATATCCCTGATGATCCTGTGGCCATTAAAACCGCGTTGTTGACAAACGGGCCTTATTTTCTTGTCTATGATGATTTCCTCTACTATAAGAGCGGGGTTTATCAACATCGCTGGGGACAGGTTCGGGGTGCCCACTATATGGCAATCGTGGGGTACAATGATGACCCTGGGTACTGGATTGTGAAGAACAGCTGGGGGACAAACTATCAGGATGAAGGTTGGATTAATATTAAATATGGAGAATGCGAGATTGGTACGAAAAATTTCTATTTGACTGGTGTGTATGGGAAATTCCCTATCGTGTATGTAGATGATGATAACACGAATGGTCCCTGGGAGGGAACCAAGGAGTACCCGTATCGTACGATTCAAGAAGCTATCCATTCGGTGTATGACGGGTATGCGATTTATGTCAGGAATGGAACGTATAGGGAACATGTCATTATCAATAAAACCGTCTCTTTATATGGTGAGAATAGGGACACGACGATCCTTGATGGGGAAGGATCTGATGATGTGGTGACTATCACGGTACCTGGGGTGAAAATCTCTGGGTTTACTGTACAAAACAGTGGGAGACAAGCCTATCATGCTGGTATTAAGACACTTAGTTTAAATTCGAATGTGACCATCGAGGATACACGTATTCAAAACAATACGATTGGTGTTTACCTAAATTATGCCTATGAAACCTCCTGGAACATTGTTCGGGACAACAGTATCATACATAATGTGAAGGGTATGTATGCACATTGGGCTAATAATGGTCAGATAACTGGAAACACTATCGCTTTTAATGAAGAAAATGGAATTGAGATGCAATGCTGTAGAAATTCATACATCACAGGGAACCTCATCAGTGATAATGGGGTGTATGGTATCTTTTTACGCGGTGCATCCGACCATAATACCATCACTGGGGGAAACGTCATTCGACAGAACGCTATCGGTGTACAAATCAATGAATCGAAGAGAAACGTGATTAGTAAGAATAATTTTATTGCGAACATCGATCATGCGTCTTTTTACAATGCATTTTTGACGACGTGGAGAAGGAACTACTGGGACGATCGGAGGGTGTTCTTTCCTGAGGTGATACGGGGGACCATTGGGAAACGGCAGTTCCCCTGGGCGAATTTTGACTGGTTTGCGATGAGGAAACCATTTGACCGGTGACCAAGAGAAGAACATTGAAGGATAATACTTCTTATTTCCAAGTTTTTTCGCATAATTCTAAAATACCGGTTATTATTTTACTTATTTTAAAAAACAGGGGAAACCTCATACTATGGCTGACATAGACCTCAAAGACAGAAAAATACTTTACGAACTTGATCTTGACGCGAGACAATCGTTAACCCAAATCGGGAAAAAAGTCGGGTTGAAAAAAGACATTGTCTCCTATCGGATACATCGGATGCAGGATGAAGGGATTATTCAGAATTTTTGGACCGCGATTAACACCTTTAAATTAGGGTATCAGGTGTATAGGATTTATATTAATTTTCAATACGTCAGCTCGCAGATCAAAGAGAGGATTATTTCGCATTTCGTGACCCATCGGAATGTTTGGGCGGTTATCTCGCTGAAGGCAGAAGTCGATTTTGATGTCGTTGTATGGGTCAAAGACATTTATGAATTTTATACGTTTTGGGATAAGACGCTTGATGAATTTGAGGATTATTTTGCGAAGGTGACCATCTCTTTGTATGTTGAAGCGTTTAATTATAAGAAATCTTTTTTGCTACCTGGACACCCTGACAAAGAGGACAGGCTGCTGTATCGGACGACATGTGGCGGAAAACCCGTGGAAATCGATAAAGTTGATTACGGACTTTTAAACGAACTGGCCGTCAACGCTCGTGTCCCCATGATAGATATCGCTGAAAAACTTGGGATCTCTTCGCAAGCAGTGAATTACCGGGTAAATAATCTTTTGAAACATGGTGTCATAAACGCGTTTCGAGTGAATGTTGATTTGGCACAGTTAGGACTGCAGCATTATAAGTTAGAGATCTATTTGAAGGATCATAAGCAGAGGCTTGCGATTTGGCAGTATTTACGAGAAAAACCATATTGCGATACTCTTAATGTTGCGATTGGTTGGAGTGATTTAGAGTTCGAAATTATTGTAGAAAACGTTCAGCAGTTAGGGGATATCATGGAAGAGATTAATGCAAGATTTCCTAACGCTATTAAGAAGCAGAATTTCTGGATTTTTGACAAGGTTCATAAAGAAAGATGGTTGCCTGAGTTTTAACATGCTGTTTTCTTTGTGAGCATCATGTCGCGTATGGAAAAATACTATACTTAGAAATAAGAATCGTGTGATTGTGTAAAGAAATGTAATGTAGCACCAAGTCTTTTTGGATCTGCTCTAGTGTACTTTCGTTTGCCTTTTGTTTTACAGTGAGGGGCAAATGCTTGGGCAGATACTTGATGCTACTGCGGTTAGTCCTACTAATGTTCCTATCAGGATTGTTTCCATGTTTTCTCTCACCATCCTTCATTGATATTTATTATCATGATATACTTTATCTGTCATTATTTATATACTTGTCGTGACAAAATGACATATTAAAACAACACAACCCCCAAAGAAACCTCTCCTGACACACTCCTATAAATCATTCCGATACCGTATAAAAAAAAATGGCTGGTGAACCCTTCCTTATAAAAAACTATCAATACTCTCATCAACCTCAGAGAGATACTTCTCATAAACCAGAGCAGGCGCAAAAAAAGTTATCAAAAAAACACTCTGCGTCTTAAGCACCTCCACCTGCTTGACAAACTCCATGACTCCCTCCCGCTCATACAAATATTCGATTTCATAAGCCTGCATACGAGAAATCGATCGCCAACCACGATGTAAAATCGAATGATTCACCCCACTCTCAGATAACCCCTCCTCAACCTGGTCCGCAAACGTGTTTAGCATCTGCCCTTCACCTAACGAAAACGGAACACTGATAATCAACGAGACATTGGAAGAATTCTTTGGGGAAAACCAGACCGCAACCGTCGATAGATTACTTTCAACCTGTTGCCACTCTACGGGTGGGTTCAAAGAAAACCCATACTCAGAATTACTATACGAACGAGTAACTGGTTGCTGCACACATCCGCCCAAGAGGAGGGTACCAATCACAAGAAATCCAATGATCATACTATGACTGTTCATACATCTTCAAAAAAGGCAAAGAATATCTGATATAAAAACACGTCTGCTCCTCACTAAAAACGGGGAAGAAAAAGAAAAAAAAGAAAGAACAGCGATATCTAGCATGCCTTGCCGATTTCATCGACTGCTTCAGGGTTTGCAAGCGTCGATGTATCACCGACTTCTTGACCAAGTGCTTTAGCCCGGATGACTCGTCGCATGATTTTTCCACTCCGGGTCTTAGGAACATCAGAGACAAACCAGATCTCATCAGGCCTGGCAAGTTTCCCCATTTCCTTTGCCACATGTTCACGGAGTAATTTTTTCAACTCATCGGTCGGTTCAATCCCTTTCTTTAGCACCACAAACGAGGTGATCGACTCCCCTTTCTCCTCATGCGGTTTCCCAATGACTGCTGCTTCAGCAACCATCGGATGACTCACAAGGGCAGACTCAACTTCGGAGTTCCCGATCCGGTGACCAGAGATCTTCAGTACATCATCCGCTCGACCCTGGATCCAGAAATACCCATCACTGTCCTGACGGGTGACATCACCAGCAAGGTACACACCTTTGTATTTCCCCCAGTAGGTTTCTTTGTACCGCTCCGGGTTTTTATGGATACCCCGCAGCATCCCAGGCCAGGGATGCAGCAACACAAGGTTTCCTCCGCCGTTGACAACAGGCTGGCCTTGTTCGTTGTACACTGCAGCAGCCATCCCGGGCAGCGCCCGCGTTGCCGAGCCAGGTTTTAATGGCGTGACTGGTAATGGTGAAATAACGAAATGGCCGGTCTCGGTTTGCCACCAAGTGTCCATGATCTGACAGTGCTCTCCACCGATGTATTTGTAATACCAGATCCATGCTTCAGGGTTTATAGGTTCACCGACAGAGCCAAGAAGCCGTAAGCTGCTGAGATCATGTTTCTTCGGCCAGTCTTCCCCATGTCGCATGAACAGTCGAACACTAGTTGGTGAGGTGTAGAACACGCTGACGCCGTATCGCTCGATGATATCCCACCAGCGGTCAGGCTGCGGCCAGTCCGGTGCTCCTTCATAGATGACTGAGGTCGCACCAAGGATGAGGGGAGCATACGCAATGTAGGAATGTCCCGTGACCCAGCCGATATCAGCGGCGCACCAGTAGACATCCTCATCTTTAATGTCAAAGACCCATTTGAGTGTTTGCGCGATACCGACCGCGTAACCCCCATGGGCATGGATGATACCTTTTGGTTTTCCTGTCGTCCCTGAGGTATACAGGAAATAGAGAGGGTCGTTTGCATCAAGTTTCTCTGTTTCGCATTCACGAGGCATATCTTTGATGATGTCATGCCACCAAGAATCTTTGCCATCGTTCCATTTGACCTCATCACCGGTCCTCTTGTAGACGATGACGTGGTTGACGCTTGGGACCTCTTTGACTGCTTCATCGGTCTGGTTTTTCAACGGCACCTTTTTGCCACGTCGCCAGAAACTGTCACAGGTGATAACCGCCTTCGCCTCACAGTCAAGCATTCGATCACGGAACGCAGAGGCACTGAAACCGGAAAACACCACAGAATGAATAGCCCCAATCTTAGCACAAGCGAGCATGGCAACCGGCAGTTCAGGGATCATTGGCAGATACACACCGACACGATCTCCTTTTTTTATCCCCATTTTCCGCAGTGCGTTTGCCAGTTTGTTTACTTCGATGTATAAATCGTAATACGTCAGTTTTCGAACATCCCCTGGTTCTCCTTCGAAGATGAAGGCGACCTTGTTTTTCCTCCAGGTTTTCACATGTCTATCGACTGCGTCGTGGACGATGTTGTATTTCGCACCAACAAACCATTTCACCCAGGGGACATCCCATTCCACGGTTTTTTTTGGTGGTGTATAAAATTCAACAAGATCTTTAGCGATTTCATTCCAAAACCATTCCCAGTTGTCTGCTTTTTTGTACAAATCGTCGATTGTTTTGATGTTGTGCTTGTCCATCCACTGTTTCACATTTGTGTTGTTCACAAATTCTTTTGAAGGTTTAAAAACCCGTTTTTCGTCCAAGAGGACCGATATATTCTCGCCAGTCATGTTTAAAACTCTCCCGGTATTTTTCATTCATTTGTTATATTTTTAAATCCTATTCCTCCAAAGTTTTAGAAGACCATGCACGAATGGTCTTTTTCGTTATTTTTTTACACGATGGGGATGTGCCGCAACAGAGTTGTAGTATAATAAGTTTTTCATATCTTTTTGAGGTTTTTTCTACGAAATATTTAACAGTTGTTTTTAATGATTTTGCGAACAAGCGGTGAGACATCAAACTCTTTAATGATTTCCATGCGATCAAATATATATGTAGTTATAAATGGCGAAGAGGAAAGTAAGGTGTTTCTCTTTAAGAATCTGATTTTATTTAGTTCATCTTCTTTATAGTCCTGATAGGTTCGATATGCGGAAAGGATGACTGCTTCAAATCTCCTGCTACCGAAAAAAATCGTTTCAGGGGAGTTCAAACAGGAAAGCTGGTGAGCGCTTGGTGCTTTGTTTGGATTGAAGCTGATGTGATAAAATGCAAGGATTTCAACACCTAACTTTTTGAGATTCGGCAGTATAAGCATCTTTAGTAAACCTTCTTTGAAGAATTTTTTTTTCATGCGAGCAACGGTATGCCGTGACAGGTTTACCAACTCTCCTATCTGTTGAGTGGGTATCGTAGGGTTCTCTACGAGCGCAGTATATACTTTCTTCTCTTTCGATGTTAACTTTGCAAGGGTATTGTCGCAAAAGAGTGCTGGGTTTGTTTTGGTTTTTTTTACTTCCCCAAGGTCAAACAAAGCCTGAAGAAATGAAGAGAAATCAAAGAATTGCAGGATATGGCTTGTTTCAAATGGAAAAATGACCTCGCGCGGGTATTCTTTTTCAAGGAGCCCGAGTTTCCCGAATGTCTCTGTTCGTATTTCGTTGATTCGTCCGATGTTGGTGTAGTTCTGCGAGAGACTTACGGAGAAACCTTTCTCACCCTCCCCGACTGAATAAAAAATTTCATCGAAGACCTCAATTGTTTGTTTGGTGATATCGATTCGTTGTTTGAGGGGAATCACCGGATTGTATTGCATGTAGATGACTGCAAGTAGTTCACAGCCAAGACGATTGAGGAACGGGAAGAGACATGCTTTATAGTAGTCCTGTGCAGCGAGCCGTCGTTTAATCGAGGTGAGCGTTGAAAGTTTCATTTGTAGTATCTCTGATAGTTCACTGTCTGTAATTGTTGGATGTTTGCAGATGCCGTAGAGGACTTTTTTTTCGTTCTTGTTTAATGGTGTTTGGTTCACAGTCCTTTGATGGATAATATCCATAAATAATTTTCTCTTTTTACCGAAAACTACTATAAATTTTAGTAGAAAGGGTAATATTTTAGAAAAATTCATCATAATTACAATATCTATACCTTTGAATTATCCATATGGGAAAGAAAAGACAAAAAACTTTATTAAATCACTTCTGATTTCTTTCCCATTCGACAGTTCGAGAGGCTAGATTATGGGAAAAACAATTACCGAAAAAATACTTGCTACCCACATTACTGAAGGAAAACCAGAAAAAGGAAAAGGAGTCGGCATCAAAATCGACCAAACGCTCACCCAGGATGCCACAGGAACCATGGCATACCTTCAATTCGAGGCAATGAATGTCCCTCATGTAAAAACCGAGCTATCCGTAAGTTACGTTGATCACAATACTGTCCAAATCGGATTTGAAAACGCAGATGACCATAGATACCTCCAAAGCGTCGCGGCTAAATACGGAATCATCTTCTCACGTGCAGGCAACGGGATCTGCCATCAGGTCCATCTCGAGAGATTTGGAAAACCAGGAAAGACATTACTTGGGTCTGATTCGCACACTCCAACCGGCGGGGGCATCGGCATGATCGCCATTGGAGCTGGTGGGCTTGATGTTGCTGTCGCCATGGCTGGCGGTCCCTTCTACCTCACCTACCCGAAAGTCATCAAAATCAACCTAACCGGGAAACTCAGACCATGGGTCGCTGCTAAAGACGTGATACTAAAAGTCCTTGAGATTTTCTCGACAAAAGGAAACGTCGGGACTGTCTTTGAATACGGCGGCGAAGGCGTCAAAACACTCTCCGTTCCTGACCGCGCAACCATCACGAACATGGGTGCAGAATGCGGTGTCACCACATCCGTGTTCCCTAGCGATGAAATCACAAAACAATTCCTCAAAGCACAAGGCAGAGAAAAAGACTGGGTTGAGCTGCTTGCTGATGACGATGCATCGTACGATCGAGTCGTCGACATCAATCTTAGTGACCTAGAACCGCTTGCAGCAACCCCGCACAGCCCAGGAAACATCAAGAAAATCCGCGATATCGAAGGTCTTGATGTCGACCAAGTCTGCATTGGAAGCTGCACGAACTCCTCCTACACTGATATGATGACAGTGGCAAACATCCTAAAGGATAAAAAGGTTCACCCAAACGTCAGTTTCGTCGTCGCCCCAGGGTCACGGCAGGTCCTTGAGAACTTAACCCATGATGGTGGTCTGGCCAGTCTCCTGAGCGCCGGTGCGCGACTTGCCGAATCTGCCTGCGGGTTCTGCATCGGCAACAGCCAATCACCGAAATCAGGGGCGATTTCTCTGCGTACTAGCAACCGGAACTTTCTTGGCAGATCGGGCACCAAAGACGCGCAAGTCTACCTTGTCAGCCCTGAGACGGCTGCTGCAGCCGTCATCACCGGGAAAATCACGGATCCACGGGATTTAGAAAAAATCGGCATCGCCTATCCAAAGGTAGCGATGCCAAAGAAATTCTACCTTGATGACAGCATGTTCATTCTGCCGCCAGCGGACTCCTCAAAAATAAAAATCCAACGAGGACCAAACATAGGCGAACCACCAAAAAACACCCCGCTGCCTGACGACATCACCGCAGAGGTGACCATCAAAGTCGGCGATGAGATAACCACAGACCATATCATCCCTGCAGGAGCGAAAATGAAGTATCGCTCAAACGTCCCGAAATACTCCGAATTCCTGTTCGAAGTCGTCGACCCGAAGTTCTATGAGCGCGCGAAAAAAATACAGCAGTCTGGTCTTCATAACGTGATTGTCGCTGGTGTCAGCTACGGTCAAGGGTCCTCCCGGGAGCATGCTGCTCTTTGTCCGATGTACATGGGCGTAAAAGCAGTGATTGCAAAAAGCATGGAACGGATTCACAAGGCAAATTTGATTAACTTTGGCATCCTTCCCTTAACATTTGTAAACAAGGATGATTACCAGTTGGTCGACCAGGGAGATCACCTTGATATCCGTGGTGTACGCACGGTCCTTTCCGGCAAAGAAACCACCCTGCGCGTCATCAATACGACAAAAAAGAAAGAATTTCAAGCGACCTTTGATCTTTCAGAACGCGACAAACACATCATCCTTGCGGGAGGATCATTAAACTATATAAAATAAGATGATAGGAGGAATCACATACATGGAAAAACCAAAAGGGCCAACAGAAAAAATTCAGGTGAAAAACACTATCGTGGAAATCGATGGGGACGAAATGACTAGAGTCATGTGGGCGATGGTCAAAGAAAAACTTCTCTTCCCGTTTCTTGACATGAAGCTTGAGTACTATGACCTCGGCTTGAAAAAACGCGATGAGACCGACGATACCATCACTCTTGATGCCGCAAACGCGATAAAGAAACATGGCGTGGGTGTCAAATGTGCAACCATCACACCAAACAAGGACCGCATCAAAGAATACAACCTAAAGAAAGAATGGCCAAGCCCCAATGGTACAATTCGAGCAGCACTTGATGGCACAGTTTTCCGTGGCCCAATCCTAGTAAAAAACATACCACCATCCGTAAGGAGCTGGACCAAACCAATCTACATCGGCAGACATGCCTATGGAGATGTCTACAAAAACCAGGAAATCCGAGTACCAGGTCCGGGGAAAGGAGAACTCATCTATACCCCTCAGGACGGTGGACAACCCATTCGACTCACCATACAGGAATTCAAAGGACCGGGGATTCTCCAAGGGATCCATAACACGGACAAATCAATAAACAGCTTTGCCAAAGCATGTTTCACCTATGCGCTTGACCAAAAAGTACCCCTATGGTTTGCGACCAAAGACACCATCTCAAAAACCTACGATGCACGATTCCGGCAGATTTTCCAAGAGGAATATGAGAAGAACTGGAAGAACAAATTTGAAGAGGCTGGAATAGAGTATTTTTTCACCCTCATCGATGATGCGGTCGCTCGTATCATG
>MUGD01000076.1 GCA_002900555.1 Thermoplasmata archaeon M9B2D
GCTTTGGGATTAATGTGAAAAACATCGATAATGTGGAAAAAGTTATCATTCAGACAGACACAAAGGAATACGTCTTTGACTCTGCTGAGGTAACTGTGATGGAGGCGCAGGGACAGAAGACGTTTCAGATTATCGGGGAGCCGATCGTGAAAAACAGAGGTGGCGAACCTCAGGACACGCAAAAAGAGGACATCAAGTTAATCATGGAGCAGACAGGCAAATCAGAAGCAGAGGCGCGCAAGGCATTAAAGGAAACAAATGGAGATCTTGCAGAAGCCATCCTGAAACTGTCCCAACCGTAATGAATTATTTTTTCATGTGTATGACGTCATTTACCGATGCGATTACCGGATCCAAAGAAGGCGTACTGCTCTGTCTTCATGTGACTGCAGGATCATCGCAACCAGTCTTTCCATACAAGTACAATCAATGGAGGAAATCCATTGAAATCAAAGTCACATCAGTAGCAAGGGACAACAAGGCAAACGTCGAGGTCAGAGAGACCCTTGCACGGTTTTTCCAACTGGCCAGTAACGATGTTATTATCGTGGAGGGAGAGAAAAGCAGGGAAAAAACAGTGTGCCTCCGGAAGATCCCAAAGGATCTGGTTATTGAACGACTAAAAAGGGTTATTCATGAATGATCAACAAACATTAGAGGAACTAGAACAACTCCTTGATGCGTTACGTGAGGACAATACAACTGTTCCTATCATCGTTGAGGGAGATAAAGACATCGCTGCATTACGGAAACTTGAAATCAGAGGGGAGATCATCCGATTCAACATGGGACAATCTGTCTCCGATTTCTGCGATAGCATCGCGCAGAAACACCAGAAGATCATCCTTCTGACCGATTGGGATTGGCGCGGGGGACGACTGGGTAGTTCGATTAAAAAACATCTTGAGAACCGCGTAGACTGCAACATCACCTATCGTCAGATGTTTGCCAAACGATGCATGTGTCGGACGGTCGAAGGAATACCCTCATGGCTTGAGACATTACAAAGAAAAACAAAGGGTAAGGAAGAAAAGATAGCTCTGAAACGTGACTGACGACCCATGGTGTCAGCGTAAAGAGTCAACCTAAACCTTAATAATAACACACGGTATTTTTCATTCATCCTAAGTCAGAGATACTAGGAAAGGTGAGAAGCATCGTTCGTCGTCATTGGCTTAAACTTGGCATCCGTTTCTTTCATCTGTATTTGAATCAGGAAAATCGTACAAAACAACTCGTAGAGACTGGCTATGATGAGGTCGCGTCTTCCTATGACGCCCACTGGACGGAGTATATGGCGAATCTAACTCGTGATATGCTCAGAAAATTAGATCCATTGCGCGGGGGAGACTGTCTTGATTTGACCTGTGGCACCGGTTTTGTGACCCATGCACTGTATGATATGACCCAAGGAACAGTCACCGGTGTCGATTCATCTACGGCGATGATTTCTATTGCACAAAACAAATATGGTGACACGTGCAGGTTCATCCACGATGATGTGGTTGATTTTCTCAAAAACCAACCTTCCCAGAGCTATGACTGTATCACCTGCGCTTGGGGATTGGGGTATGTTCCACCACAGATTTTAACAGAATGTACGCGAGTACTTCGTCAGAAAGGAAAAATAGGGATCATCGACAATAGCATGTTCTCCAACTGGGAGTTTGTGCTATTTTTCCTTGTCGCTATAGCAGAAGAACCAGCGGCGCTGACTTCTTATATTACACCACATTTTTTTCTTTCAAAAGGGACCCTTATACAAAGAATGCGGATGAACGGATTGAGAGTACTTGATGCGTGGAAAGGAAAAAAACGATTTACATGTGAAAACAGGGACACAGTCATGAAACAACTGATAAATTCTGGTGTCGCCGCAGGAATCGTACAGCTGGTTGATACGAACAAAAAAGAAAACATACTGAGACGAACCGGTGAACTCCTTGAGACATATCACAGGTCAAGACCCTGTATCTCCATTACACATCGGTACATCGCAGTTGTTGGAGAAAAAAAAGAAAGGCTTCATCACCCAGAGATGTGAAATACATGTCGTTAGAACATACTGTCGTGGAGTTACATACACAGGAGGAACCGATGTTCATGGAAATCATCATTACAGCATTTCAGAACTCCCCCCAAGTACCCGCACTTATAGAAAAACCACAAGCCACGGGAACAATAATTCGAAACTTAATCAAATTTTACGAAAAAACCGGCACGATAAAAACCTTCGGCATTACGAAAGACGATATGCTCATTTGCGTTGGTCTCTGTATTGATTCAGATTGTAAGCCTGGTTTTTTCAAGACCATGACATTTGGGGCCTCCCTACTTAGGACTCTGGGCTTCAAAGGTGTTTATCAGTTTTGGGTCTATCATAAAAATAAACCATCCTATGATAAAAAATGTCTTGAGCTTTTGCTCTACGGAACCAAATCAGGATATCAGCAAAAAGGATACGGTCGTTTATTGTTGAATTTTTTATATGACTATGCGAGAAACAACGGGTACGGTGGAGTGACTGGGGTAACAAACACATGCAGACCAGCGTTTCGCTTCTATATGAAGGATGGATGGAGCATCGATAAGGAGTTTGATGTTGATAGATACAGGATTTGCTGGGTGAGACGGATTGTTTGAAAACGTATTGTTTTTTTTAAAATTTTTAACGTAAATGATACGGCAATCATTATATACTTTCACTGCTCTCTTCCAAAGGTATAAAAGAGAACCGAACCAATGGGGGATCTGGTGCAAAACGCTACAAAGAATCAGAAGAAGCTTCTTGCCTCTGAGAAAAAACATTCATCCGGTGTCTGTGCGCTGTGTCGAGGTACAAAGTTTTTATGCGGGAAAAACCGATGCCCAGTAATCGTCCGATATCACTCAAAGACAAAGGTAAAACCCTTGCTTAATAGCCTGCGGCTTGAGGGCGCGTCGCCGCCTAGTGTCTTTGTCGGCAGGATCGGATATCCAAAGGTCGCGATCGGTCCGATGATCCCACCAGTGATGGGCGATACCTCTGAGATCGACACCCCTGAACGGTGGCTTGAAAAGACACTTGATGACATCGTGGATTTCCGCAGTCAACTTGTAAGAGGGAAATTCACGGTTGATGTCACCGATGTGGAACGTCCGCATCGTATCGTGGAATTCACCAGAGAACTGGCTCTTTCAAAGAACGCGGTGTTCGCTGATGCAATGTTTGCAAAAAAACCCTATGGGAAGATAGCATTTTATGATGAAGTGCAACCACATGGACCGTCTGCTCCACTAAAAACACTTGATATCACAAACCCAAGGTACGAGCAGCATATAGAAAAAGCATACTACGATACCGATCTGAAAGCCAAGGACGCCATCCTTGATATCTACAGAAACGGGGTGCTGATCTCCAAAATCCAACGTGCGTTTAGTGTAGGAGCCTTTGGGGTGAAGAAGAACCGTCGGTTCGTTCCAACACGATGGAGTATCACTGCAGTGGATTCGACGCTTGGTGCAGAATTGATGAAAAAAACAAAGGAATATCCGTTCATCAATGAAGTCCGTGCGTACTTCCTCAATCAGTTCGACAATCGCTGGATTGTTCTGATGATGCCGTCGGAATGGCAGTATGAGCTTATCGAAGCATGGTATCCTAATACCACATGGAACCCGTATGGGACCGGTATTTCCATTTTCAACAGCTATGAGTTTTACGATGGTCGGACAACCTATGCGGAGATTGGTGGGTGCTATTATGCAGCAAGGCTTGCGGTAAACGAGCTTCTGAACAAAGAACGAAGGCAAGCAAGCGTGGTGATCCTCCGGGAGGCACATCCCGGGTATATCATGCCGATCGGCGTCTGGAATGTCCGTGAAAGCGTGCGATGCGCGTTGACCCAGCCGTGTCGGAAGTTTTCCACAGTTCAAGAATCGCTGGTGTATGTCTCAGAGATTATGGATATTCCCCTGCAGCGGTGGATACGAAACAGTGCGGTGCTAAAGAACCAACTGTATCAACGAAAACTTGAGGATTTTCTCGTGAGATGATATGAAGGTAATAGAGGTGGAGTGTAAAAGCGCGTTATCCCGTTCAACCTTACCTGGGCTTGATTACTCTTTGAACCCCTACCGGGGATGCCTGCATAACTGCGCGTATTGCTATGCGCCACACGTGCTTCGGATACCTCAAGAACAGTGGGGGGAGGTTGTTGAAGTAAAGAAAAACATCCCACTAGTGTTAGCAAAGGAGGTTAGAACAAGGAAACCTGGCATCGTTGGTATATCAACGGTCACAGATCCCTACCAACCCCTTGAACAGACATACAAATTGACTCGTTTTTGTTTAGAACAATTACTCCGGTATGACTTCCCAACGCACATCCAGACAAAATCATCTCTCGTCACTAGGGATATTGACCTTCTCCAGAGGTTTTCTGATGCGCAGGTCATGATTAGCATCGGCACCCTGCATGATAGCGAGCGTCTGCTTCTTGAGCCGCACACCTCCTCGATTCCAGAGCGGGTGGCAGCACTGAAGAAATGTTCGGATGCAGGATTGAAAACAGCGGTGTTCTTCGGTCCGGTGTATCCGACGACAACCATAGAGGAGATCCCACAACTCCTTGATGTGATACAAAGGGCAGGTGCCAAAGAACTATGGATTGATATGCTCCGTCTGAAGCCAGGGCTTTGGGAAAACATTGAGAAAAGACTCCAACAAAATCAGGAGGTTTTGCAACTGTTTTCAACAATGCTGATTAATGAGAAGGAGTATTATAGGCGAATGCGTGAAGAAATAAAAAAGATTGGGAAACAGCAAACGCTACGGGTCATCGACGCTTTCTAAATGAGGTGCTTGACATCCAACGGCGCCCCATAGAGGGGCCCTCGTAGCATTTAAGTATAAGAACTCTATTACTCCAAAAATCCCTTACTGAAAAAATAAGGGTATTTATAAGTGATAGGTATGGCCAAAGCACGCGCACGGACGACAACCAGAAAAGTCAAAGACCGATGGAAAGCAAAAAACTGGTACACGATACTCGCACCATCGTTATTCAACAACGTTCCGGTCGCAGAGACTCTCGCAGAGTCACCAGACAGCCTTATCGGTAGGGTCACGGAAGTCTCCCTGCAGGATATAACCAATGATTTTCGGAAATCTCATATTAAGCTTCGTTTCACTGTCGATAAAATTGAACAAAACACGGCTCATACCCAACTGAAAGGTCATCTACTCACCTCAGATTACCTCCGACGGATGATCAGAAGGAGAAAATCCCGCGTCGACGGTGTCTTTGACGTTGAGACCAGAGACGGTGCACTTCTCCGGGTAAAACCCTTCGCCATCGCAGAGAAACGAATCCAAAGCTCACAGAAAAAACTGATTAGAAACGTCATGAACGACGTTATCAGAAAAGAGGGAAAGACCAAGACGTTAAACTCATTTATCAAGGACTGCATAGACGGAAAAACAGGAAGCGAGATTTACAAGCACTGTAAGGTTTTCTACCCGGTGAAACGGATAGAGATTAACAAAACAGAGATCATCCGATTACCCACGATTATCATCGAAGATGAAAAACCAGTTGAGACACCAGAAGAAAAACCAAGTGAGCCAGCTGAACCTCAACAGGTAGAGTCAGAAGTGCCTCCGTTAGATGAAACCATCGAAGAAAAACCAGAAGAATCACCAACCCAGGAGACACCTGAGCCCGTCGAAGAAGAACCAACACCAGAAGATCGGGAGAAAAAAGAGAAACCAAAGAAGAAAACAAAGGCAAAGACCACGACAAAAAAGAAAACAACGACGAAGAAAGCAACAAAGAAAAAGAAAGAAGAAACAAAAGAATCTCCCGAGTAAAAAAACCTCCCTAAGCATACTTTTATATATTTTGGTCTTATATTTTATTCATATATGGTACGTCAGCAGAACATATTGCCGTGTCTGTTCATCTTTATCATCGTTTTTTCTGTGGTAATCGTCCCAGTAGCAAAAGGCTGCAAGGATATTGTCATAGCATCATCTGCCACTGCGGGTGATTACATTCTTCTTTTAAAGGTCCGAGACCCAAGCAGAGACGGCTTACAGGTGCTCTGTAGAGTCCCGAAAGGAACACAGTATACCTATCATCATCCATGGACAGGAAGGCCATGGGATTTTATTGTGAACCGTACATTTATCGGTGTGGCGACACAGGGTGATACCCTCCCGCACATCGTGAAAGCAGGGATGGTGCTGACTGATGCAGGGCTTGCGTTTGGCGATGCGGATACGATGTCACGGTGGGTGAATCCAACAAAGAATGCATGGGATGATTTTGATTGGATCAGGTATGCATGTCAAACCGCGGGCAACGAAGACGAGGCAATTAGCTTACTTACCACCAAGGCTGTCGATACGCTTCATGCGACTGGTGTCTCTGAGAATCTTTTCATGGTTGGTCCAAAGCGTGCCGTCGTCATCGAGGCAGACGCGATACATCATACAACAAAAGATGTTACTGACGTGTGGGTCATGTCAAATTATCCAAAAGACCTCTGGCGGACGCAACACATCAGATCGTTACCGATTGCATCATCATATGACACCCAAAAAGAAGCATGGGCGCGGCGTGGCACCGTTATCCATCTTGGATCTCTCTGCGGCGTAAGAATCGTTCACCTGTCGCCACTTTCTATAACCGCACAGGTGTTCCCCTGGTTTATCTTTAAAAATTCAGGATATGAAAAAGAGGTTACGATATCACTCGGGCAGCGTACAACCGTCGGACCCTATAGTGTGAACGTCTTGGAAATCGATGGAAACAGTGCAAGGATATCTGTTTGTACTGCAGTGTATGCATGGGAACAAAAACTCCTTGAACACATCGAACCATCGATTGGAACTATCACAATCCAGGACATGATACGCTGGTCACGGCTACATAGCATGGATCTTGATGGCCTTCGACCTATGTGCGAGGACCGCTATATGTACGAGGGTTCTATGATATTTAAAATACAAAAAGAACACCCCGGTTTCATTAGCAGCGGCTGGTTTGCAGCAAACCACGCCTGCTGTTCGATTTACGTTCCAGTGCATATATGCGATGATGATTTCTACAATCCATACGAAACAGGGGAAGCAGCAACACTTAGCCTTGCGCTTCTTCATAGATATGGTCATGGAAATATCACATCGCTATGTGAGAGTGTGGAAACCGTCTTTCTTTTTGAAAACGACATAAACGAGCTACTCGCCTATGAGATGATCCAAAGCGGGATTAACATCACGTTCTTTCTTACCACCCTTGACAGAGCCATACAGGAACAAGCGTTTCTGACCCAGCAGCTGTGGCTTTCCGCACCGAATGGCTCAAGAGGGATCCTCGAACACCTCTGGATAAAGAACTACAGACTGTCTGTGCAACGGATGCAACAGGTGAGCGTAATGCTTACCTGTATGCAAGGCTCTGAAGCTCTGTTATCTATCATAGAAAAAATCATACAGAGTATCCATACCTCTCTATTCGAAAGATCAGCAATCCAAGAAAGAACCTGCACCGATTATAACTAAAAAGGCGATGTTCTCCAGAACATCTCCATCGGCTCACACTTTCGAATGTGAGGATATCAATACCGATGACGTGATGCCATCTTCAACGTTTTTTTGACTGTAATCATCAAAAACGTTTAAAAAAACATGCCAGTTAGTTGGATGGAGAATTTCCATGACCGAGACACGACACATCGTTATCATCGGCTGTGGCGCAGGTGGCGGTACTGCAGCACAATTCGCACGAAAAACAGATAGAACCGCATCCATAACTGTCTTTGAAAAAGGACCTTATACTCAGTATTCAAAATGCGGTTTACCATATGCGATTGCTGGAACAATCCCGAAGTTCCACGACCTTATTGAATTCTCAGAGGACTGGTTTAAAAAAGAACACATCGACGTCCATCTCACTACCACTGTAGAAAAGATTGATCTCCAGGACCGTAGGGTGATAGCAAAACAAGGCTTGGAACGTATCGAAAAAAAATTTGATCGCCTCATTCTTGCGACGGGAGCAAGACCATGGATCCCACCTATCCAAAACATCGAGAAAGACGGTCATCTTCTCTCAGGGGTTTTTGTCCTCCGCACCATCGATGATGGCAAACAAATCCTTTCATCTATAAAAAAAGAGAAGAATGCAACAATCATCGGTGCAGGACTCATCGGACTTGAGATGGCAGATACACTTCATAAGAAAGGCATGCAGGTCACTATTGTCGAAGCACTTCCAAGTATCCTTGCAAACACCTTAGATGACGACATGAGCGACCAAGTGCTACAGACGTTGCAGAAAAAGATATCTGTCTATGTGAACCATCGTGCAACACGTTCTGAAGAACACCAGGGGACCATCTCTGCCCTTATCATCGCAGATGCTTTCACCGGAAAAGAAATAAAAATCAAAACCGATCTTCTCATCATTGCAACAGGTACAAAACCAGAGGCATCGCTTGCTAGGATGATTGGGTGTGCTATTGGAAAAACCGGTGGTATACAGGTCAACGATAAAGCAGAGACGTCGGTACAACACATCTATGCTGTCGGTGATTGTACTGAATATATCGATTTTGTGACCAACGAACCGGTTTGCGTTGGCTTAGGTAGTATTGTGGTCAGACAAGGGATTGCTGCTGGGATAAACGCTGCAGGTGGCACATATATCTTACCAAAAGGCCTGCTGCTTACCAGGACATCGGAGTTTTTTGGTTTGGAAATCGCAGCAGTCGGCCCGGTCAAACAGACCATAAGCAATCGTTCAGTGGTGACTGGTAAATACAAAGGGTTCTCCCTACCAGAATATTTCCCGGGAAAAAACCCTATCACCATCAAAGTTGCGGTCCATGAACAAACCGGACAGATTCTCTTTGCCCAGGCAGTCGGCAGCAACGCAGCACAACGAATCAACACGCTTGCCAGTGCAATGCTTGGGAAAATGACTGTCGAGGAGTTCCGAAAACTCGAGACCGCCTATGCCCCTCCTATCGCTCCAACACTTGATGCTCTCACTTTAGCCTGTGACGTTGTTGCGCTGAAACTCACTCGGAAAAGAAGGGACGTATGAGGATTTTACATTGTGCGGACACCCATCTAGGGTATTCTGCGTATAGAAAAGTTACCGCAGAGGGTGTGAACCAACGGGAGATAGACATCTATGATGCGTTCAGCCAATTCGTCGATTACGCGGTAAAAACAAAACCAGACCTTGTGCTGCATGCAGGTGACCTGTTTGACTCAGTACGACCGACAAATCGAGCGATAACCGTCGCAATACAACAGATCCTTCGATTGTCACAAGAAAACATCCCATTCATTGTAATCTCAGGCAATCACGAAACTCCAAAACTCAAAGAGACAGGAAATATTTTTACCATTTTTGAACACCTGGACCATGTATATCCCATTTACAACAACCGCTA
>MUGD01000303.1 GCA_002900555.1 Thermoplasmata archaeon M9B2D
CTCCTTTCAAATCTGCAGAGCTGTTCCCGGGCTCAGTTTGGTCCTGTTTATCCTGATTCCGATGTTAAACCCCACTTCGGTAAAAGGTCAACCCAACCCATTCCAGGATGATGCGAAGGTGCCGTGGCATATTGTTGCCGATGAGATAAATTACGATGATCAGGCGAAGGTCTATATTGGCAGAGGGAACGTCGTCATCACAAAACAAGATAAAAATCTCAATGCCGATTACGTTCGTTTTAATCAAAACACCATGGATGTTTTTGCCGAAGGCCATGTTGTTATGACGGCGGGAGAAAACATCATCACCGGAACCAGCATGAAAATGAACCTGGAGGCAGAAACAGGGACAATTTATAACGGAACCGTATTCATTGATGAAAATCATTTCTATATAACAGGAGATAAAATACAAAAAGTCGGCAAAGACTCTTATGCTGCCGACAAAGCAAGTGTTTCGACATGTGACGGTGATTCGCCGGCATGGAAAATTACCGGCAGGAATTTGAAGGTTACCGTGGAAGGATACGGTTTCGTGAAACATGCGGCACTTTGGGCAAAGAAGGTTCCTGTTCTATATACCCCGTTTCTTGTATTTCCCGTAAAACTGAAACGCCAGACAGGGTTACTGGCGCCTCAATTTGGTTATTCAGACCGAAGAGGGGGTGAATATATCCAGCCGTTTTTCTGGGCCATCAACAAGAGTTCGGATGCAACATTCTATTCTCATTATATGGGCAGCCGCGGAGAAAAGCTGGGTATGGAATACCGTTATGTTTTAGATGAACAATCAAAAGGGACCTTGATGGTTGATTTTTTAGATGACAGACAGGTGGATGACGGTTCTCCGGATTCAGAAAAATGGGGGTATACGGGTGACGGTGTTTTACGTCCCAATTCCGATCGTTACTGGTTCAGGATGAAACATGATCAGGCGCTGCCGCATGGATTCTTTGCAAGGCTTGACGTAGACGTAGTAAGCGATCAGGATTACCTTCATGAATTCGAAGATGGATACACGGGATTTAATGAAACCGAGAGGTATTATCTCAATGAATTCGGGAGGGGTTTTGATGCATACGATGATCCGGTAAGACTCAACAGATTCAATGTCAACAGAAACTGGTTTCTATACAGCCTCAATGCCGAGTTGCGATGGTACGACGACGTCATAAAGCGTCGCCAGGAAGAGACAGATACAACCTTGCAGCGTCTGCCGACGATCACCTTTAACGGATCAAAACAAAGCATTTCAACATCGCCGTTCTATTTTGATCTGGCTTCTGAGTACACGTATTTTTATAGTGAAGATGGTCCGAGGAATCATCGTGCGGATGTTCATCCCAGATTTTATCTGCCGTACAATTACAAAAGCTACTTTACCATTGAACCCTCGGTGGGGCTTCGCGAGACCTTATGGCATGTTGACAAAAAAGAGAATCAAACTTCGGATAAAAAAACACTTACCAGGGAACTGTATGATATAAAGGTCGATCTTTTTTCTGACGTCTTTCATGTATTCAATTTGGCGGGGAAAAGTGTCGAGCGGATCAAACATAACATAAGGCCTCAAATTACCTACGATTACACTCCTGAAAAGGACCAGTCTGAACTGCCCTCTTTAGATAGCATCGATCGGATTGCCAAGGTAAACCTGATTACGTATTCGCTTACAAATACATTAACATCAAAGTCGAAAAGAAATACAGGGGAAATTAAAAGACATCCTTCGGATAAACCGGTAGGCGACAACAGTTACGAACCGCCAATTTATGGTTACAATGAGTTCTTACGCTTAAAACTGGAACAAAGTTACGACATCAACAAGGAAAAAGAGGACGATCCGGAACCGTTTTCCCCGATATACGGTGAGCTTGAACTTTACCCTAAAAAATATTTTTCCGTAAGAGCGGATGCCGACTGGTCGCATTATGACGGCAACTTTCGCTCACGAAATCTTGCCGCAGCGTTTTGGGATATGCGAGGGGACAAGTTGTCTGTTGATTATCGGTATCAGAAGGATAAAAGTGAGACCGTCTATACCCATCTTGATTTAAAGATATCAGACAGACTCTCAATATATGGAGAGCATGAGCGCAACATTTTTGATAGAAAAGATTTAAAATACGGGGTCGGGTTTTTATACGAAACCCAGTGCTGGTCATTTGATTTCAACTTCACTAAGGAGGAAGAAAATTTAGGGTTTACGTTTATGATCAGACTGTTTGGAATTGGAGCGATTGGATAAACCCTATGTTGCATCAATAAT
>MUGD01000304.1 GCA_002900555.1 Thermoplasmata archaeon M9B2D
CTGGTGAATCTTCTTAAAAGTTCGATGGTCGGATAATTAATGAAAATTCACAACCAATAGAATGGATGTCATAGAGGCAACATCGGAACGGATGCACACAAAGAAAAACATAGGGTAACACATACGCAGAAAATCTTCGCATTGCGCAAGACAGAACTCATGTTATCTGGTGGATTTTGCGATTTTGTATTTTGCAGGACATGATTAAACGTGCAAAGCCATAGGGAAATAAACATTTATATAACACTTCATCTTATAGAAGAACCAACGGGGGAAACAAACTGATTAGGAAAGGATTTGTATTCGGAATAATTTTCCTGTTTATAATTTCAGCAGTAACTCCGATGACAATTACCTCGAAAGTTAGGGAAACAGATAAAAAATTTATTATGAACAAAATAACTCAAAGCGTAACCTACGGTCCAATGAATTCTTCCTGGCCCATGCGTTGTCACGACAATAGACATACAGGTAGAAGTCCCTATAGTACTGCTGAGAATTCTCATGTCGAAAAATGGCGACTTTACACAGATACCTGGGCTCAGGGATCTCCAGTCATCGACAACGATGGAATTATCTACTTTGGCTCCGGTGATTTTTATGCAGTATATCCCAACGGCACATTTAAATGGAAATATGACACAGGTATATACATTGTATCTGCGCCTGCGGTCGATGAGAATGGAACTATCTATGTTGGAACAACATTTGCTGTTCAAAATTATTTATATGCATTCTATCCTGATGGTGCCTTGAAATGGAAATTCAAGACAGATCATGTATTTTCTTCGCCAGCAATCGGTTCTGACGGAACCGTCTACTTTGGTGAGTATTACAATAAGATTACTGCTCTCTACCCCAATGGAACACTCAAGTGGAGGTACATGACGAGCTATGCAGTGTTGTCATCGCCAGCAATCGGAGACGATGAAACAGTGTACTGTGGATCACACGATGGTTGCCTCTATGCCTTATATCCGAATGGGACGTTGAAGTGGAGGTTTCACACTGGTGGTTGGGTGCGGGCCAGCCCATCAATTGCAGACGATGGAACTATTTACGCTGCTTCATATGATGGTTACCTTTATGCTCTCTATCCCAATGGAACGTTACGATGGCAATTGAGTTGTGGCGGTAGTGATGGAAATCCATCGATTGCCCAAGATGGAACTATCTATGTCGGAGTTGATTACCTCTATGCAATTAATCCAAATGGAACAGTGAAATGGAGTTTTGATCTAGGACCTGATCGGTATATTGCTTTCTCTTGTCCAGCGATCTCTGCTGATGGAACGATCTATATCGGTGTCTGTATTGGAGATTCATATAATGGTGGTGAGCTCATCGCAGTCAATCCTGATGGGACTGAGAAGTGGCGGAGCGGAAATATTTGCAGTAACGGTGGCATCATCTCATCACCTGCGATCGCTGCAGATGGAACCATCTATATTTGTTCACTTTTCGACGAACAAATTGGACAGTCAAACTATAAAGGAGTTGGTTATCTTCATGCATTTGGACCAGGTGATATAAAACACGTAACTCTTGACGAACCACAGGGAGGATGGATTTACTTCTACGGCCGTCAAATAGAAAAAACACAACAAGGAAAAACACTCCTCATCGGTGACTTTAACGTAAAAATAAATGTTACCCTCCCAGAGGAAATAGAAAAAGTTACCTTAAGATTAAAATCCTATTACCCCGGCCCATCATATCGTCGCGTGTGGATGACCTACGAAGACAGCGAACCACCGTACGAATGGCGTGTCGACGCATCAGATATCAAACACATTTTTAATAAATACAATATTCAAGTCACCGCTTTTTACAAAGGCGGCTGCCGGTGGTCAGATGACATGGACGTATATATTTTCCATCTTCTGTAAAATAGTTATTTCTAAAAGAAATTGTGAATTTCAGTAAATGGAGAAAATTAACAGTAAGGTATAAGAAGGTTTATTATGAAAATAGAGTCTTTATTGTGCAATTCACGGATTAGCACGGATTATTGTGCAAAGCGTACTTTGTAATAAATCTTAAATAATTTCCGTCATCGATATCTATAAGAACATTATGTTTGTTGATTTTATGAGTTTCTTCTTATCGTATATATGTTTATAGGGGCATTCCATCAAAAATATTGAATAGAAAACTATATATATAAGTTATATTATTCCCCTTAAAAGCATATCGAAAAGTATAAAAAATTTACGGGGGCGCAGGTACATGGTTCAAATGCAATCCAAAAAGAAAAAAGAA
>MUGD01000077.1 GCA_002900555.1 Thermoplasmata archaeon M9B2D
CCTGGTGGGTTCGGACTGTCTGGTGTCGAAGGGAAGATTACGACCATAAAATACGCCCGTGAGAACAGGATCCCCTATCTAGGATTATGTCTCGGGATGCAGCTTGCTGTCGTAGAATACGCACGAAACGTCTGCGGACTAAAAGGTGCGAACACGACAGAGGTTGAGAAAAACACTCCGTATCCTGTTATTGATTTCATCCCTGATCAAGTAAAGATCGTTACGGAATCTCGGTATGGTGCCACGATGAGGCTTGGTGCGTATCCCGCAGTTCTTACCGAAGGATCTCTGATTAGGAAATTGTACGACAACCAAAACAAGGTCTATGAGCGTCACCGACATCGTTATGAGGTTAACCCACAATACATTGAACCTCTGGAAAAGAACGGCCTGCTGTTCTCAGGTCGATCGCCTGATGGGATTCTTATGGAATTTATGGAATTACCTGGTCATCCGTATTTCACTGCGACCCAAGCACACCCTGAGTTTAAATCAAGACCAATGAAACCAGCGCCCCTCTTCGACGGTCTTTTAAAAGCTGCGAAGAAAAAGAAAGAATAACTTCCCTTACATTGTTTTTGGCTCGAAAATGGTTCTATGTAAAAGAAGGTTGCTTCCAAAGAACCACAGCGGTGGAATCAACGCGACGAGCATAATGGAGATATACAGTGAACTGAGCATGATTGGGGTGGTGGCGTACATGAAAATGACAATGATACCAATGAATCTTCTGATACGGGACCGATCAAACGTTTTTATAGAATATAACTTGTAGATAAAAATAAACGTTAGTGTCGCCAGAACCAAAAGCAATACGATTTGCCAAAGCTCTGCGTGAAGGTCAAAGCAAACAAACGGGAGGAAAATAAGCAGGATACGTCCGGTTTCTATCAGATACCCGGTTGTTTTAAAGGAGAGTGGTAAGGCCATGATGCCGGCATGGACTTTTGCCCCCAACCGGATCGCGACGGTATTTGCACTTCCCTCTTTGTCATGATCGATATCCTTTATCGCACCGTTAATCATATTCATAAACAGTACTTGCAATCCTCCGATGAGTGCGACGACGTACGCAAGCAATGTAGGTGTCCCAATCGTGGAGGCGCCAAATAAGATAAGAAAGAAAATAGCGCCGGCCACGAACAGGTCCATCCCTGGGTACTTCTTGCTTGCGATGTCATACACGGTCGCAAAGAGATAAGCGGCTAAAAGGATAAACAGCAGTAGTATGTACCGCTGCAGTTCTGAATAAAAGAAAAAAGAAAGGAGAAACGATCCAATCATGCAGCAGACCGCAAAGGTAATAGCCTGTTTGCGTGTGATGCTTCCTCGGACCAACGGTCGAGTCGTAAGTTCCTTTGAGAGCTTATCAACTTTGATATCGATGACATCGTTTAGGACAAACCCATACGCGTGGGCGAAGCTCCCGATGATAAACAGAAGAAACAATTCTAAAAGAGACAACGTTCCGATATTCCACATGGACAATGCACCAAGCACAGGGGCAACCGCGGTCAGCCCCATGTTGAAGAGCCTGGTAATTTCGAGATAGTCACGAAGCATCTGCAGAAAAGTAAACCACAGGCGCATAAAAAACCATCGGTTTGTAACCTATAGCTTTTTATACCATTCTGCATTTTTTAGACCTGATGCTTGCAAAACTCCGCTCGTTCGCTGATATTGGAAGAACACAGGGAATAACAACCTCGGCTTCTATTGCGATCGTTGGTGCGTTGACATCAACAGCATCAGTCGAATGGTACCATATCCTCTATTTTACAATAATTACGATCATCGCTCATATGGCGCTTAATACCTACATCGCCTTAGGCGACATAGACCTTGATGCACACACGTATGTCCCTTCAAGAAACCCGGTTTCTGCAGGTCTTCTGTCGAAAAAAGAGGCAATGCTGTTTGTCTACGGTGGAACCCTGGCCTGTCTATTTTTGATTGCTATACTCTTCCTTCATCTTGACAGTCGCTCGGTCCTGTTCTGTTTTCTTTGCATGATACCCGCCTATGGTTCACTGCTTTGGTATGGCTGGAAAGGGAAGAAATTTTTATTATCCTATGATTTTTCATTTTCTGTTTCCTATTCCTTTTTTGTTCTCTTCGGTGTCTTTGCTATTGGTGGATTTCCTACAATGTACACCTGGATTTTCATCGGAGTTGTCATCTTCGCAGCCACCGCGTTCGCCCAATGGGAAAACGGCTTAAAAGACGTTGACGCGGACCGGAGCGTTGGTGTAAAAAGCTTTGCGGTTGTCACTGGTGTAAAAAGCAATCAACGGCTGCACGTCGCACACCCATATTTCCTCTACGGATGTACATTAAAAGCAGGTTTTCTCTTATGTAGCTTTTCTGCGTATTGGATAACGCAAAACATCTACTATCTTTTGTTCTTCCTGATATACGGAATCCCTTCCCAAGTCTATATCATGTATCGGTTTTTAGTCAAACAAAAACCACTTGAACATCGAAGAACCATCCTGCTTGATGTGACTTTTGCCGCAATTCTTGGGTATTCGACGATTATCGGAAAAACCGGTGTTATTCCGATTGTTCTGCTGATTATTTATCTCATCGGAGGGTACCTGATAGGTTCATTGATTCAATCACACTGTGAGTTTAAATTCGGTAGGTTTTCAGCTTCACCGAAATAAAAAAAACCACTGTTTTACCTATTTTTTAGATACGCATCAATTGCTCGGGCTGCTTTTTTCCCTGCACCCATCGCAAGAATGACGGTTGCGGCACCGGTTGCAATATCACCACCTGCAAAAACCCCTGGTATTGATGTTCTCCCCTCGTCGTCTGTAACGATGTTCCCATGCTTCCCGATTTTAAGACCCTTCATGGTTTGTGGAATGAGCGGGTTTGGGCTTTGGCCTATGGCGACAAGTGCGGTGTCAATAGCTAATTTCTCTTCAGAGCCTTGAATGGGCACCGGTCTTCTTCTCCCAGAGTCGTCAGGCTCCCCAAGCTGCATTTTCAGATACTCGACTTCTTTTAGGACCCCGTTTTTATCTCCGATAAATCGAACCGGTGCGGTTAACAGCTTGAACAGCACTCCCTCCTGTTTTGCGTGTTCGATTTCCTCAAGACGGGCTGGCATCTCCGCTTCTGTTCTGCGATACAGGATATATGATTTCTCTGCACCAAGTCGTAATGCGGTCCGTGCACAGTCCATCGCAACATTGCCTGCGCCAAACGTCACGACGATTTTACCGATTTTCACAGGCGTGTCATATTCAGGAAATCGGTAGGCTTTCATCATGTTTACCCGAGTAAGGAACTCATTGGCTGAATAGACACCATCAAGGTTTTCGCCAGGAATGTTTAACCAGTTTGGAAGACCCGCGCCCGTGCCAATAAACACCGCATCAAACTCATCCATTAACTCCGGAACCGTTATTGTCTTGCCAACCACGACATCGTAGTGAACATCGACGCCAAGACTTTTGACATACTCCACCTCTGATTTTACGATAGCTTTTGGCAGACGGAACTCTGGAATCCCATACATAAGGACGCCACCAGGGTCATGTAATGCCTCAAAGACCGTAACGCCATGCCCCATCCGTGCGAGGTCACCAGCGCAGGTAAGCCCCGCAGGGCCTGATCCAACCACAGCGACCTTCTTCCCAGTTGAAACTGGTTTCTTTGGCGGCTTTTTCCCTTTCTCTCGCTCGTAATCAGCGATGAATCGTTCAAGCCGTCCGATCCCAACTGGTTCCCCTACCTTCTTTAATGTACATTCCCCTTCACATTGACTTTCATATGGGCAGACACGCCCGGAAATCGCTGGAAGATTATTCTTTGCTTTTATAACCTCAGCAGCTTTATCAAAATCACCTTGAGCGATACAATTGATAAACCCAGGAATGTCGATTTCTACAGGGCATCCTTTCATGCAAGGTTTGTTTTTGCATTGAAGACAACGCTTTGCTTCCTCCATAGCTATTTCCTTGCTGTACCCATACGGGACTTCTTTGAAATTCTTAATCCGTTCCGTTGGTTCTTGCTCCGACATTTCGTGTTTTGTTTTTCGTACGCTCATGAGACACCTGCCAGTTTACAAGCCTCCCCTTCGGCATGGATAAAACGACGGTTCCGAAGCATGAGATTATCATAGTCAACGTTATGTCCGTCAAATTCCGGTCCATCTACACAAGCAAACTTCGTCTTCCCATCTATCAAGACACGGCATCCGCCACACATCCCGGTCCCGTCAACCATAATGGGATTTAAGCTTACCAGGGTTTTGATATTGTATTGTTTTGTAAGGTTTGAAACAACCTTCATCATGATAATCGGACCGATCGCCATCACCATGTTAACCTTTTGTTTGTCGATGACTTGCTTTAGCACATCGCTGACAAACCCTTTCTGACCTTTTGATCCGTCATCGGTAGCAATATAGAATTCATCGCTGAATTCCTGGATTTCTTTTTCGAGTAAAAGAAGGTCTTTGGTTTTTGCCCCAAGAATAGAAATCACATAATTTCCTGCTTCTTTTAAAGCCTTGACGATGGGATACAATGGGGCAATACCAACGCCACCACCGACGCAGACAACCGTTCCATATTTCTTGACTTCTGATGGCATGCCGAGAGGACCTGCAAAATTCTGTAAGGAATCACCAACGTTGAGAGTCCCAAGTTGTTTTGTTGTTTTTCCGACCTCAAGGAAAATGATAGTAACCGTCCCTTTTTTTGGGTCGGAATCAGCAATTGTCAACGGGATACGTTCACCTTTTTCATCAATGCGTAAAATGATAAATTGACCGGGAAGTGCCTTCTTCGCAACTAATGGAGCTTGAATTTTTAGCAGTTTAACATTATTTGATAATATCTTTTTTTCAACAATCGGATACATAGAGCTCCCTCTGGGCTTACATTATTTTGTCGTAACTGTAATTAAGGTTAATTTTAATAGTTTATGTTATTTTTTTTAAAAAAACCAAAATTTATTAAGATTAAGTAGATGACTCGCATGATAAATCATTCGATGGTGAAAAATTGAACGGCCTCTTTGTTTCTGATTTACATGGCAATGTACCTCACTATCGCTGTCTCTTTCAAATTATTAGACGTGAAAAACCAGACGCAGTATTTTTCGGTGGAGATATTCTTCCGTCTAGTTTTTTCCAACACAGATCGATCGAGGATTTTATAAAAGATGTTCTATTATCTGAGATGAAATCTATACTCAGGGAGCGTAATAAAAAAATCCGATTTTTTCTTATTATGGGTAATGATGATCCGCGAATGTATGAACAAATTTTTATTGATGCGGAGTCTGCAGGTATTTTGAATTATGTTCATCAAAAGGCAATCCCTTATAAAAACTTGTATATCATAGGCTACTCTTATATACCTCCCACACCGTTTCATCTTAAAGACTGGGAGCGGTATGATGTTTCCCAGTATGTAGATATTGGAGCAATATCCCCTGAACAGGGCAGAAGAACGATTCATGTTCCTCTTGATGAGATAAAATATTCAACAATTGCTGAAGATTTAGCACTACTTTCAAAACAGAGCCCTGCGAATAAAACCATCTATTTATTTCACTCACCACCCTATCATTCCTTTCTTGATAGAGCGGATTTGCATGGAAAAGAAATCGATTATGCACCTTTGGATATACATGTAGGAAGTATTGCCATTCAGCGATTTATTATAGAACATCAGCCTTTATTAACATTGCATGGACATGTGCATGAATCAACAGAGATCACAGGGTTTTGGAAAGAAAAAATTAATCGGACCTTTTCATTTACAGCGGCTCATATTGGACCTGAATTGGCAATTGTTCGATTTAATACAGACAAGTTAGACGATGCAACAAGACAACTGATTACTGTAGGTTAAAATTATTTTTTAAGGTTGAGTTTTCGAACCGTTTGATAGGGGGACGTAATATGGGTAGCCCATGAGCTTTTCTTTTTAATATCTTCATCAGTTATAATATGAACATCAAGAAGACCCTCGCTCTCATAGCCAGTACGTTCTTTGTTTTCCTTAGCAAGTTTTTTACCCCATTCATTGAACCATGCCATAAGTTTGTCTCTTTGCTCTTCTGTTCCTTTGAAATGGACAAGAAGATCAATATCGCTTGTTGGACCAGCACTACCATCTTTTGTACTTCCAATAAGGTATATTCCTTCAATTCCATACAAATCAGGATCCAATGCATGAGTAATTTCATCAATTTTCATAGTTCGCCAAGTGAGATGGTCAGCTGGTTTCAAGAACCCAAGAGCTTCATTTGCTTCACCGTCCATAATCACCGAAAGAGTCCCTCCTGCAAGAAGATCAGAAACGTGGACGACCTTTACGATATCTTCAAAATTCTTATATCCATGTACAACATCGGAGAGTTTATTGTTAGTATCAATTATGATAGATTCATTGAATAGATTTTCCTCTTGTCCGGGATATAAAGGTAGATATCGAATATTTGACTCGACAAGGTCTTGGAAGAAGTGAGTTCCGAAGGAAAGTTCAGGAGTATATCCTCCTTTTTCTTTAGCAATTTCAACCATCAATGAACAGTTATTGATATCACCATATCGTACTGGTACACCAAGTTTTATATCTCCCCTACTTCCCCATCGACCAGGGCCGATTAATATGAATTTTCGTTTTGGAAGTCTGATATTTAACTCACTAATTAACTTTGCGACTTTTTGCATTTGTTCTCTTTTGGAGAGATTTGTATATTCTTCCGGTACAACATATACGATATATTCGATGTTTTCAATAACACCGGTAGTTACATATTTTTTCGTGAAAAATATTTTATGGTTATCAGGGATATCTTTTGGAATTGGTTTTCTTTCGACGCCTCTTGATTGGCTTTGTGGTCGACATTGAAGAATGTACAATTGATTTCCTTTTGAAGCAAATTCAACATCGACTGGCACTCCTATTTTTTGTTCAAGGAGGTTTAGTATTTGTTTCATTTTTTCTAGAAAATCTGTTTTTTCAAACAATTGTTGAAATGTAACGACGATGTCGGCATTTTCCGGGTTCATTAAAACATTTGATGCATTGATTAATCGTCCATGATCATGAATAGAGATAATATTTGTAATTTTTGGGAATTCATCAAAATATTTTTTCATTAACTGGGCAACATCAATGGTTTCAATCATCCCAGTTTCAGTATTAATAACGTCCATAAATCGAGGTGAATATTTTACTCGTTCTTCTACTAATGTATTTACAAGAAGATTTGGTCGTTTTGGAGATATCAATATTGGGTAATCATTTCCAACTCGATCAACCGCTCTAGTTCCCAGTCCTGGAACGATTCGAATCATGCCATCTTCCCTTGTAATTCGCGGTGACCATCGAAACTCATTTCTACTAAATGCCACTCCTGCAAAGGAAGGCATAAAATATGGTCCGACTTGTGTTCCAACAACCTCCTGAATTAAAATACCCATTTCTTCATTAAAGTCAAGTAATCCACGCTCACGTCGGTACTCAATAGGGTCTGGACTAAAGGTTGATGCATAGACTTCAGTAATCGCATTCATCAGCGCTTTTAACCGCTCTTCTTCAGTTCCAATATTAGGAACAAATAAGCTCTTATATTTGCCAGAGAATGCATATCCAAAATTATCTTCTAGCAAACTTGATGATCGCACAATAATTGGTTTGTCTTTAAAATCTCTTATAATCTTTCGAAGTCCTTCAACGATCTCAAATGGGAAAGTAGCATTTTTAAAAATTTGTTCTAAAAATGGTTGTTCTTGTCGAATCTCTAAAGGATCGAGATATTTAACATGCGAAACTTCGTCAAGATCGTTATAATGGATGAAAGAAAGGATGGTATCTGAGGTTATATACCAACTCAGAGGGAAATAGATATTTGTAAGTATTGGATTTTTTTTCATTTCTTCTTTGATGAGTTTTTCTGCTAGAAGAACACCTGAAGCTTTTCCCCCAAGTTTTCCTGAACCTTGTGCCGGACCTACCATATGTTCAAGGATGGTAACAAAATCGTTCAGTTCAAATATTGTTTTTGCGACATTAACATATTCAAGTCGTTCACCAAGAAAACGTCGAATGAGTGCAGTTTTTATACTCATTTTATCTTCTGATGAAATTGTCGTTACAAGATCTTCCTGATCAAAAAATCTATTTAATTCAGCAGCGATTTCGATAAGTGGGATACCGGTTTTTTGTGACATCAATAGCAATGGACGTGCTTTATCCTGTTTCATCCAATTGGCAAATAAAGTCGAAATATCTTCAGCAGGGATACTTTCCTTTGCAATCTCAAAAACTTGTTTTTGAATCGTGAGAAACGTTGCATAATCCTCCCGTGGATTTGGCACGTTTACTCCACGCCAATTCACTGCAGTTGAGTCACTATCATCAGGATAGATTTTGTTTAATAGATTCATGATTTTTTCATTTTCCATTCGATAAAGATGATATGCCATTTTTCTTGTTAAACGAAGTAAAGTACGAGAGTCTGTTTTTGTCAGGAGATCAAGAATAACTTCCCAATCCTGTTTTTTTTCATGTAGTTTTTTTTCTACTATTGATTCTCCTTCTGCTTTCATCATTTTTTCGACATAATCGAGTTTCTGTCGTTGCCGTTCTAATTCTTCTTTAATTTGCCTTTCTTCAATAAATTTACTAAGAAGATCAGCGATTGCGTCAATTAACTTACGTTCTTCCGTAAGAAACGGTCCTTCGTTTGCCTCGGGAAATTCTGTAAGATAATAAATTTCCAATACTCCTATTTTTTTTTCATCAACCTTAATATCACTATCAAATTTCCAAATGGTTTGTTTAAAGTTTTCTGTTACATAATCTCTCCCGTGAAGGTTTATACGAACACATGTAAAATCTGGATACTGCCAAGCTGGAGGAATTACCTTTACAATTTCTTGCAATGCTTCATCGATGGATAATTTACTGTTTCGTACTATTTTTGTAATACGATAGAAACAATTGAGTTCTTTAACGCGCTCTTTTAATTCATGAATCATTGTTCCATTTGGCGCTAAACTTGTTATACTTTGATCATCCTTTTTTTGATATTTTGTTAAATCTGTTTTATCAACCATAGTCGTCTCCATGGTCATGTGGTACTATCCCACCCCATATCTATAGCACCTTATTTAATCCTGTTATTTATTTCTTTTCCTTATTTTAATAACTGCTTTCCCATGTTTTCCATCGATTTTTACCTCAAGAGAATCTGATATTCTCACATGTTTTATATATTGCATTTCTTCTAAAACAGGGAGAGATTCAAGCCAGGCGGTATTAATATTACCTTTCCCTTCTTTTGTGATAATATATCCAACCTGGGAAGAAATGAGATCATGAAAGAAATGTGAT
>MUGD01000305.1 GCA_002900555.1 Thermoplasmata archaeon M9B2D
GAAGGATATGCCCGTTTTCGAGAAGATAGACTGACAATGCTGGTCTATGTGCGCTCTTCCACGAATGTGTCACTTCCCCACTGTTATTTATCAAGAACGTCTCTGTGGACATCATAGGAGTGTACAGAGTGTATCCGGTATAGGATTCGTCAGCATCCCAGGACTCACCGACCTTTTTTACAAATGGTCCCAGGAGACGGATGTCGATGTGTTTCGCTCTGGTTTTTGCATAAGGTGCATAGGCAGTGAGGGTCAGTTTTGGAAGGCTGGTAAAAAACCCAAGACCAACGCCCCATACACGTACGCTTTTTTCTGTTGAATCCCCTGCAGACAGTAACGGAATCTGATAGTGACTTGGGAGGGATGTTATGAAAACTCCATTGGTCGTTTGAATGTCCACTTCGATATTGTGTGCGTCGATCTCCCCAATGTTTTTGATTTCAATGGTAAGACCGATACCACCGGAGATGGTGCCAAATGTAAGGTACGGTCCTACTATCATCACGGTCATCGAATCTGACCAGTTGCTCTCAGCATCATTTGTATCTTTTGCCTTGACTCGTATGCTGTATTCGCCTCGGTGTTGCCAGATATGCGGCGCGCTCATGTTTAAGCCTGATTCAGAGGGCCCGATCCAGCTACTCTGTGTTGAGTCACCCCAGTCGAAAAGATAGTACAGTTGATCGCCATCAGGGTCTGTTGCATATGTCCAAAAGACATATTCGTCCCCAGCGTTTCCTTTTGGTGGTCCTTGGGGTTGATGTGGTGTTGTCGGTGGATGATTCTCGTTGGAATCCAAAACGTGCAAAGAATCGTCTCTACCGGGAAGACCTGCGCCTCTGCCGGTCTGAAAACAAGGACTTGACAGAGTTACCAGTAAAAAAAGAGTAATCACGGTGAGTACTTGTTGTTTTTTATCCATCAGGCATCCTTTCTGTGTTGTTATGTTTCTGTCATCCGAGATCGAGATTTTATTTTCGCTGCTTTGTAAAAGTACAGTGTCATGGTATTTATTCGAGTAGTATGCATATTGACCCGATGACCAGTCCGTCTCGTATTTTTCTGATTGTGTTGATGCCAGGCATGGTCGCTGTGACGATGATCTGTACTTTTCCTAAGCCAATCACGGGGAGTAAACGCACGGTCGTGCTTGCTCCTGCCTGTAATTCATCGATTATATCAGATCGTGTTCTGTCGATACGACCAAAGTAACCACCATAAACAGTTATACTCCAGGTGATATCCGTAAGACTTGTAGGTCCGGTATTTTGTATCAGTGCGTTGACCCCTAGAATCCCTCCAGATACCTTCTGGATTTTCAGGACATCCTCAATCGCATAGATGTTCCCGGCTTCATCAGCGAAGTATACACGGTCGGCACCGATCGATGGGTTTCCAAGGATGTAGGAACTGGTGGTATATTTCCAGTTAAACACCCCGTTTTGTCTTTCATAGCAGAACACTTCATTCGAATACCCATAGTAGGCGTCTGATATGATGATGACCTTGTCAGCGGAGCATATCAGGGAACCAAACCCTAAAAAGGAAATCGAGGAGATCGGGGCTCTCCAGAGATATGCACCATTTGTGACGTTAATTCGATACAGCCAGTTGGTATAGGAGTAAAGGTCTGATGCGGTGATATACACGCTCTCTCCGCAGACTGCCGGTGATACAAACGAAAGTGCTGATCCAATGGCACACGTCCACAGGGGGTTGCCTGTTGCGCCATCGTAGCATTTCAGTGCTCCTTCGTAGGTATTTAGATTAAAATCTGTGACAAATACCTTTGTCCCTTCGCTTACTGCGGATGGGGAGTCAAAATACCACATTCCAAATGAAAACACAGGCCGGGACCATTTGATCTGGCCGGTCTGAGCATCAAGGCCGTAGAGTTTCCCCTCGAAGTACGAATAGATGTTTGTGGTCAGAACATATACGTTTCCGCCAGAAACCGCTGGTGCAGAGAATAATATCCATTCATACATTGACAAAGGCCGGGTCCACAATGGGTTGCCTGAAATATCGTAACAGAGTACGGAACCTGCGTAGCTATAGAGATCGATGCACCCTAAGTATATTTTTTCATTTGCAACAATCGTCGGTGAAAGAACCAAGCCAGATACCGATTTCTGCCAGAGAGTATAGGTATATTTTATCATCGACAATTGCAGCGTCATTTGGCGCGTTAAATGGTTTGAACCATAGTTGCGTCCCTGTTTCTGCTTCAAGACAGTAGAGTCCTGGGGCTGTGCCGTTCTGATGCTGGAGTAGGTTTTCAAGGAATTCCTCTGGCGATGGGAGTTCGGAGGAAAACGGGTCGATGGTTTTCTCCAGACCTTTAAAATTCCAATTTGTGCTGATGTAGAGGTTATCTCCATAGAGGAGTGGTGTGGACTGATAGATTGGATTCGTAATAGTTTTTTTCCACGCAAGATGATTTGTGTTTGGTGACTCAAATGGCGAACATCCGATGTTTCCTGAGTTATAGCGGAACATCGGCCAGACGTCGTTTTGTCTGGTTGTTTCCATGGTTTGAATGTTTGTTTGAACAGATGGTTCTGCATTACCTGCGTTGAATGGTAGCAACCCTGCAACAGGAACGATAGAAGCACTGATTACCACCATACATATTGCTAAAACAATTTTTTTAAACATTTTTTACTTTCGCCCCCTTGATATCAGATTGTTAATCATCTATCCAATATATATGCTTTTTCTACAATAAATATCATAGAAAAAATCACTTATCTTCAGAAAAATACGTAAAAAAATCGTGTAAAGGTATTTTTTATAAAAATTGGATGCCTTCAGGGATGTCCTTTAGGTATTCTCTGAATCTCTCTGGCCAGTGTGTCGGGTCAAGACCTTTCTGCGCAAGGAACGCTGTTGTCCACCGTTGCAGGCCAATCCCTGAGCAGCCGCTCCAAAGCTCGCTTTTCTGCGCCTTTATGTTAAATGCGGTGATGTACTTGTCCCCAAGGATACTAAGATTCTGGAACTCAAGCCATTCGGAGTCCTTTCGCGTCCCCCGGTATGGCATGTACGCCTCAAAGTCAATGGTTCCAGTGTCCTGGGTGCTCTCATCGCCGATTTTGCCTGCCTGCTGCATGTACCAGGGGGTGACCCATGCCATCTGCCATTCCAGATCAAAGATGTCATTAAACACGTGCTTGTATCGCTCAAGCATCTTGTCTCGTAACGTTAACAACTGCTCGCGAGTGCCGATGTACACTGGTTCGATGCGATGGAACTCATCGACCCGTTCAATCCCATGCCGACCGCCGGACTCGTACCGGGCGGAGATAGCAGTCTTATCATACACAAGGACAGGCAGTGATGTCTCTGCAATCGTCTTACCTTTGAACGACCAGTAGATCATCGGACACTGGGCGTAACAGAGACCAGCAGTGGGTACAGAGAGGTTCTTCTGCAGCTCCTCTCCAGGAACTTCTTTCGTAATCTTTGTAAGATCAATGAACCGCTCCCAGTCTGCTGCATCCCTTGTCCGTGGCTCAGCGACATAGTAGAACTCATAGGGCATGCCCTCCATATGACCGGTTTTCAGCCAGATGTCAAACGGTTTGATATGCGACTCAATGACTTCCTGGAACCCCAAGGGTTTGAGGACCTCTTGTATCGCGATGGTCTCCATGGTTTTCAGGACCGCTGCCGCCTGCGGACGGTAGAACCATTTCCCCTTCGTCGGACCCTGCTTAAGCCAGCCCAGACGTTCCATCTCCGCGGTGGGATCCTTATTCCATACCGGTTGTTTCTCCTCGGATTTCCAAATCAGCTTCCAGAACTCTGCTTTCCCCTCATAATACTGGTTCTCCACCTTTTCCCTGACCCGGTTCATCATCCGGTCGATGTAGTTCCCCCGCAGAAACTCCTCAGAAACATCTGATAACACCATTGTTGCCTGCGTGTCTTGTATCATGACGTCTGCGAACGGGATGCTGACTTTCTTACGTGGCGGTCGGGGAAGATCAAAAGAAATCGTATAGTTCATAATACTGATGCCACGCACGCCGATATGATGAACCTTCCCTAGTTCCTTGCTCAGTGCGTTTTTGATCTGCAGAAGCGTGTTATGCGGACGAAGCGTACCTTCTGAAGTAATCCACAGGCAGAGCGTTTCGTTCTCGATTGTGAACCGTTCAATGACTGCGAGCTTCTCAGCGCCTTT
>MUGD01000306.1 GCA_002900555.1 Thermoplasmata archaeon M9B2D
AACACGGTTGTTTTTGTCGCTCACGATAACGGTGAAACTGAACCTTGTGATGCTTGTTTAGGTGAGGTAGTTTGTCCTGACTGTCGAGTAAGGGACGGCAAGATCAAGGCTAATCAAGATCGTATTGATTCGATTATGAAGAACCACGAAGAAGGTGAAGTTATTCCGCGCGGAAAGCAAAGAACGATTGACATCTGTAGCGCGAAAATAGAGAAGTTGATCGCTGAGAAAGCTTCTTGTGAAACCTGTGACGGTCAAGGAGTTTATGAAGACGGTACAGGCGGTTACATCGTAAAGTCCGGTGGTGATAGAATGGACTATAGATCATATAACTACTGGATGAGACAACCTGGTAAATTCGATCAGAAAAAAGAAGTTATGGGAAAACACATTTGTGAAGAGTGTGGCGGTACAGGCAAGATTCCGAAAACAAAAATTTTCGGTCTATTCGTTCCTTCCGGTGTAGAGTATATCCTATCCGGAAAAGAGAATGAACTTGTGATGGAACAAGTTGAAAAATTCAAGATCTTGGATATGAAGGTTGTGTTGACTGAAGGAAAACGCGGTTGTGGTAGAAGACACCCTGGTTTCTACGTCGTAACTAAAAGCAAAAATACGAAAGAATACACTGAGAAGGTGATTCGAGAACTATCCGAAAAAGGAATCATTGAAGGATCGGTAGAGATGATAGGAGACTTTATCAAATTTACTAAGCCAGTTTCTATATCGGGTGTTCGTCGCTTCCGTGGTGTGAAGAAGTTCAATCTGATTCCGGAAGCTGAAGAACAAGCCGAAATGATTATGGAAGCTACTAAATAATCATCGTACAGTGAGTATACCGGTAAATACCGGTATGCTCACAAAACATATAAATCAGAAGAAACTAAAGCCTATACCTGAAGACGGTAGATTACAAGATGGCTACCGTGGTAATCACTTTGTTATATGGTCTATGCAAGATACGAAGAAGGTAGGAAAGCTTATAGAGATCTTCGCAGCCGGTTGTAGGCATTGTAATCAGTGGTGGGGATGGACAATACATTATGCGAAAGCGGCGAAATTGGCTAGGACTATGGGTAAAGTAGGGTGTCCTAGATGTAAAAAACGTCTTTCGGAAAAGAAATACAAAAAACTTCAAAAAAGAATACGAGAATACCTTGACCGTTGAAGCGAAAGCGCTATAATCAATAATATGAGCGCTACAATGGAAAAACTAAGTCATCAGGTTGTAACCGGAATCCTACGGAAAGCCGGTTTAGTAGCTTCTATCCGGACTACTCGACAGAGAAGGAGCGGCTTTAGTGTAAGTAAGATGACATCACATATTGTAGGTGTTTATTATTATAACTGGCAAGATATCGGTGACAGTGATCTTCAGTGGGATAAGGTACTAAATGCGATCTCTGATTCCGGATTGACACTATCTGCAAAGGTAGAAGGTGGAAAAGTTGTTTTCGATAATGAAGCGGTGGATGTAGCCAAAGTAAGACAAGCTGTGATGGTTATAAAAAAGAAAAAATAATCTCTAAAAATGTGTTGCGTTGAAGCGAAAGTGTGGTAATCTATAAATATGGACGCAACGATGACAAAGGGAGAAACAAAAATGGCAATCGGAAGCATCATTTATAACCAAATCGGAAAATCAGCTTTCGCAATGATGGGAGCTTCAAACATCATGATTACAAAGAACGGCCTTCAGTGGAAGGTAGGAAAGAATTCGAAGAAGGTCACACACGTGACTGTTACTCTTGAAGCTAGCGATACCTACACAGTGAAGTTTCAAAAAGTAGGTAGGTCACCTTCTTTCAAGGTAACCGACATTGCAACGGCTGAAGACGTATACGTAGAAAACCTTCACCAGGTTATCCAAGACAACACCGGTCTTTATCTGTCATTATAAAAACGTTTTTTGGGTAGGGTGAAAGCCCTACCTTTTTAGGAGTATCAAAAAAAACATTTCATCGCACTGGTTAGGATATTGGTATTATCTACCATTGCAAAAAACAAAAGGAGAATAAAATCATGGGTAGACAGTCATTTTCAGCAAAAAGGGGTAATCTTTGGCAATTCGATCCGGATCATCTTGTGATCGTCGGTTTAGACACTGAAGACGGACCTGAACACGAACTGTACGACAAGAGAATACACTTACCGATTGATGAGTCAATGGTACTCAACATTATGGCGATCGGTGTAAAGCAATCCGTAACGATCCGAAAGTCCGGTGATACCGCACAGGTGGTAGA
>MUGD01000006.1 GCA_002900555.1 Thermoplasmata archaeon M9B2D
GTTAGTATGGTGATTGTATCGTGTTTATAATGATACTTTTGTGATTATATAATTACCCTTTTTTAAAAAAAATATACTGTGATGCTTATCTGGTGTTAACTGGTACTTTTCTCTTTTAACAGTACACTTACAACGGTAGATGTACAGTATGCTTTAAGTTGATGCAAGGAAATGCTACTTGATCGAACAGGTCTTATTTGTATGTACCTCTACTATGTTTCATTGTAGTAGTGTGAGACTTGGCGTTAATAAAAATTATTTATCAGAGAGGAAAGTGCAAGAACCGCTGTAATCATGTAGACGCCAATCACAATCATACCGAGCCGTACCAACCGGTCCATCTTATCGTTTGCAATTCCACCGCCAATCAGAAATATTCCTACGACAAAGAATCCTAAGGAGTTAAGGGTTTGCGCAGCCCGCAGACCAGTAAGATCCGTGCTAAAAGTTACAATAATAACACCTATCCAGATAAAAAGGATTCCAAGCAAGATCCCTGCGGTAATAATATTCTTCGAGAACAGGAAATGAAACACTTGATGGATAGGTTCACTAACCTGATGTGTTTCTTTGATGACTTTTGTGCCGCAGTTCAAACAAAACTTTGAGTCCATTGGTATATCAGCCCCACATTTACTACATTTATCATCTCCCATATTGATATCTCACCAAACCATGTTAACAAAAAAGACGTATATATTGTTTGGCTCTCTGCTGACATTTATACGTTTTTTTTAAAAAACCTCTTTGATGCAAATAGAAGCATACTTGTTCAATCAGTCTCTATTTTTTTTATAAGAACACTGACAAATCATGATTTAGTAAAAACAGCCTAAGTGAAACACTTAAGAACCAGTTCTCTGATTAATAGTATGTATTAAAGTAAGGGGGATATGACACGTGAAGAACACAAGAAAGACAATTATTATTAAAACATGCTTGGTAGCTGGTGTCTTGCTTGCTGCGACCTGCTCAACCTTAATTGCGGCAACCAAACCAAAAAAAACACATGAAGAAATCGCATCGTACATCCTCAATCACCTATCGCTAAAAGAGGGGGAATTGCTGCTATACTATATCTGGGGACCTGTGTATGAAGGAGAACAGATCCGTACCACTCGAGAAATTCTTTTCGATGTTCCCTGCCCAGGGTATGTAATGTACATTGATCTCTATCCGCTGGCAAACCTGTTCCATCCTGTAAAATTTGTGTTCCTTGCTGAACATTCCTATGAAGTTTTTGTCTTTGATGCAGAAAGCCCGCCGTTGAACTTCAACGAGTACCAGTGTGTAGACACGGTGTTTTCTCAATTCTTCTATTCCCTTGAGAACAGGCGAGCGACTCTCCCTGAAAAAACAGAATCTGTGATGAAAACAACTGGGCGAGACAGCAGGTGGGCGGTTCTGATGAACGGTGGGTACGACCAGAGCAACAATCATGTACGATACTGGAATGACCTATCCAACATCTATATCGCGCTTACCACCGCATATGAGTTTGCTGATGAGAATATCATCGTGCTCTGCTCAGATGGGTTGAACCCAGCGGTTGATCAATCCAACGGTCAGAATTCAGACCCTGACCTTGATGGTGACGGTGACAATGACATCATGTATTCATGTACTTTAGCAAACGTTGATATGGTGTTTGCCGGCCTTGCGCAGAACTTCACGGGCAACGAGAAGTTATTTGTGTTTACGACAGACCATGGCAGCAGCTTAGGTGGATGGAACACTGTTCAAAATCTATGGAATCATGAAACACTTACCGATGCCCATTTTGCGTCTCTTTTAGGAGCCGTCCCTGCGTTTGAAAAAATCTGTACCTTTGAACCATGTTTCTCAGGAGGATTTCTTGATGATGTCGTCGTCCCTCCAGGACCAATCGTAGCATCATCAGCCTGTCGGTATGATGAATATTCATGGGCGATGAATAATTTGATGTATGATGAATACGTTTTTCATTGGACCGCGGCGGTGAAAGGACAAGACGCGTATGGAAATCCTGTTGATGCAGATATCAATCAGGACGGATTTGTCACCATGGATGAAGCATATATCTATGCGGAAGCACATGATGTCCAATCAGAAAACCCACAGTATGGAGACTATCCAGAAGACATTGGATCTATCATCTCTCTTTGGGTGACAAGTGATCCTCCAGCAAAGCCGTCACCACCCTCGGGACCCGCGCTAGGGATCTGGTATGAGCAGTACACTTTCACCAGTTCAACCACTGAACCTGACAACGAAGAAATCTACTACCAATTTGACTGGGGCGATGGAAACACCAGTGACTGGCTTGGACCGTATAGTTCTGGGCAGATTGCGAGTGGCTCCTATTACTGGACGGAGTTAGGAACGTACAACATCACGGTCATCGCAAAAGACATCTGGGGTGCAACCAGTTCCCGTTCCGATTCCTTGGTCATCACGATAATAGACAATACACCACCAGAGGTTCCTCAGATAACTGGACCTGCTGAGGGAAAACCCGGAAAACCATATCTTTTCAATATTGTAACTTCCGATGCGCAGGATCAGGAAATTTATTATTTCATTGACTGGGGTGATACTACCACAAGTGATTGGCTTGGACCATATGTTTCAGATACAGAGATACATGTCACCCACACCTGGACTGAAAAAGGGACCTATACGGTGAAAGTCAAAGCAAAAGACAGTCTGGATTCTGAAAGCGACTGGGGTACTCTTATCATCGTGATGCCGATGGAATACCGGTTCCCGGTCAGTACGTTCCTCCAACATCTCTTCGAAAAATTCCCACGTCTGTTTCCACTGATTCGAGGTGTCTTGGGATACTAGAATACATACTAGTATCTTTCTTATTTCAGTGAATACTTGTTCAGATACTGAAATAATTTATAGATTAACATTACGCCTTTATCAACCTTATGGGATTGACGAGAATATCCAAAAAGGGAGATTTATTGTGGTAAAAAACGTATTACCAAAGATTTTTCATCACTCAAATTCTTTTACCAGCAGGAAGTACTTGTAGGAAACGACATTTTTTCTGATATTAAGATTTTTATCCTATCAGAAGATATATATAAGAGTGTGCACCTTATATTAAAAGAGAAACAGAAACATAAGGGGATAGTATGAAAACAAAAGATATTCGAACATTCGTAATAGTTCTAATATTAACCATAAGCGTAATTCCTCTTGGAACAAACGCAAACACACCTTCTGGCGCGTCACTGTGGCAAGAAGCGGTCATATCAACGAGCATCCAGGCTGGATCTGTGGAAGATTATGACCCGTTATGTAACATCGAAGTGACATTTACTCTTAAAAGCATACGATCGCTTGAACGGACGCAGCATCTCACGAACATAAACAAAAAAATAGATCGGTTCAGCGACCCTGATTTTTATGTAATTATCTGGATAAGTGGTGAGAAGTTCACCAGTCCTGTTTGGAAAAACACTCGATATCTGTATGATGTGAACTGGTCTGTAACCGTTGACGTTCCTGATGACCAAGAATGGGTTCCGATACGCATCCAATTATGGGATAAGAATGCTGGGTTAGATACACAATGTGATATCAGCAGTCTCTATCATGATAAATTATTTCGGAACTATGATGTTGAATTGTTGTATAACATCGCATCTGGTCATTGGAATGGTGATGATTTGGTCAACGCAGAATCCTGGTATGTCGACCTAAGTGGTTATGGGAGACTTAATGGTTGTGATGATCGCAGCTATTACGACTCAGAGCGTGACTGCGAGCTGTGGTTTGATGTGTCTCAGTCAGACCCCGATGGTGATGGTATTCCCTATTGGACTGAGGTGAATATTTTCAAGACCGATCCTGAGGTAGACAATACTGGCGAGGATTTTGATGCAGATGGCTGCCCAATTGAATGGGAGCATAAATGGGGCCATCAGATGTGGTACGACACCCAGGATCAGATTACCTACCATTGGTGGATTTATGATCCGGTTGTTACGTATGATGATCATTTAACGCTTGACCCTGATTGGGATGGCCTTGAGAACATTGAGGAGTACTGGACGTCTCAATGGGGATCTGATCCGTTCAGACAGGACCTCTTCGTCGAGCTAGATGAAATGGAGGAGGGTCCACTCGGTCGCATGGTGTTGTTCCCAGAAGATTCAAAGGAGCTGCTTCGGACAGCGTATCATTCAAGGAATATCGTATTTCACTTGGATGATGGCTGCCTGGGCGGAGGCGAACTTATCCCCTTTATTCAGGAGCCGTTGACTAGAGAAGACCTCCATGATTACTATTTCAATTATTTCTTACATGGCGATATAAACAACTGGCGTGTTGGGGTGTTCCATTACGCGCTTCATGTCTATGATGCTGGATGGGCGGGATATGTTTTTGACAATGGTTATACTGACCATCTTGATTCCCTTCAGATATCATCGAAATACCACGAGATGTACACCTATAAAAACCCATTGTATAACACGATTCGAAGATATACCCTTAATAAACAGAGTCAACGAGAGATGGTGTACGCTGCCGTACTTATGCATGAGCTTGGTCATACGCTTGGCATCTTTCATGGAAACACTCCTGGATGCGACGACGGAAGAACATTAAACCCCTGGAATTTTAATTACTGGAGATATGCACCCTATAAAAGTGTCATGAATTATCGATACATCTACTCAGAGCTTGTCGATTATTCAGATGGTTCACGAGGTAGAAACGATTTTGATGATTGGGGGAGACTAGATTTAACATTTTTCCAACGATAGTTCACCAAATGTTATCTCTTCATTTCAAATAATAGAATGAAACAGAAGAAACAATCACTGGAATATGAAGAAGTAATATTAGAATTACATCGGTTTAAGATAAAACCAACCACGTTTCCCATAGAAACGGTACGAACCCATGCCATACTAACTTTCCAATGTTTTTCTTTTTTTTATTGATAGGGATCTATTGGATGGTGGTGTCATCTAAAGGTACAGTTTCCACTCCTTGTTTGATTTTTTTTACTATTTTTAATTGTCGCACAGTATCTTTTGGTAAAAGTGGGAGTCTGGTTAAGTCTGGGAGGTAAAGAATCTCTTCTTTACGAAAAATAGCCAGACTCCCAAGAAAAATAATAGATGTTTATCTATAAAAACTTATCCCACAAATAGGTCATAATATATCTTTTAACGTCAAAATCATTATATATCTGCTGTATTCCACATGCGTTATGGTAATCTATTTAGTTTAAGGCCAAAGAAGCTTAAAATCAATAAGAAACCACTAACAATGGTAAAGGAAAATCCGATTAATTTGATAAAACCACCAAGAATACTGCTATCATTGCGCATAATGATGATTATCAGAAGACCGATAAATAACACAATGCTGTTAATCAGGATGTATTTCTTCATATCTTCCCCTTCCACTCCTTCCTATTTCCTAGCTTTTTTTGTTCATTAATGAACTAATCAATATCAATGTAATATATGATGTGTATCCTTGTGATGACCCATTCTTTTTTTTATTGCAAAATGATAGCGTTTCTTTGCTTAAAAACATATCTCCGTTATACTAATGAGAGAACCAACTATTTTGTCATAGATTTTCCATAACATGTTTTAAAAAGATATATAGGATATCTTGTTAAATAAGATTCATACGTGAGACAGCTATATGAAATGGAAACAGTTCAACAACAAGGTGCTTGTTCGTATTGACAAAGGAGAAGAGCTTGTAGAATCTCTTAAATTTATCTGTACGTCCCTTGATATCACCATTGGTTCTATCATGGGTATTGGTGCGACAGATAATGCTGTAGTTGGTCTGTTGAACACGAAAACAAGAACATATACGTCAAAAAAATTCACTGGTGATTATGAGATTGCGTCACTGTTTGGAAACATTTCCAGGATGAATGGTGAGGTTTACCTTCATCTACATGTCACTCTTTGTAATGCCGAACAAACAGCAGTAGGGGGTCATTTATCCTCTGCTGTGATTAGTGCGACATTTGAGGGAATCATTGACATCATCGACGGCGAGATCGTACGAGAGTATGACCAAACCATTGGTTTAAACCTTTTAAAACTATAGTTCAACAGAAAGAAATTAGATTTACGTATGTTAGAAACTATGGATAAACCATTATAAAAAACAAGAGCAATCACGTATAAGAAAAAACTAACATGTAATCAGTTCTCTTCTCGGCTTTTCTCGGGAGTCCTTTCGTTAGAGTATCTCTTTTATTTTTTTTGCATCAGGGTTTAGAATGTTTTGTCTTTTTATATCAAAGAGCGTTTCAAGAAGCTCTATTCTCTGAAAGGTATCGGGGTATGTTGTTTTTACAAGTTCGCTAAATTTTTTCGCAGAGATAATATTTGGCGCAAGGAATGTTGCTATCCAGTCGAATTCACCATGTGTGTATGAACTTGTTTCAATAGTTATTCCTAGATTTGAGACGACTTCTTCAAATTGTCTTGAGAGTAAGAGGTCTGTGATTCTCTCATTTATCCTTTGTGTATTTCGTTTCATAAGTAATATGTAATGCTTTTGTTGTATCGATTCGGGGTTAATCACTGCGGTATATCCCCAGATGGTTCTATCCCGTTCCAGATTCTTTATTATTCTCCAAACCTTCTGTCGTGAGAACCCACAGTTTTTCGCAAATGAATCGAGGTTCTCCATACAGTTCTTTTGGAGATGATCGATAACCTTTTTCTCATCCAACTCAATTTGTTTCTTACTTGTTTTTGTCATATTGCCTCCCACGCATACATCCTCTCTTAATATACGTTTCTTTAAAAAGGTATCCGTCTAGCAATGGTACCTTGATGAACTGCTTAGGATAAGGGTAAAGAACATCTATAACAAATCTTCATGAAAACCTAATCTGTTGCATCTGTATTTATACTGCTTTACAACCTAGAGCATTTCGAAACATAGGTGGTGAGAATCCGGAATAGTTTCTTACGTTTCCTGGTTTTAAAGACTATAAAAATAATAATATTTATATACAATAACATCCTAATTATTAAGTCGATGGAAGAGAGGGACAATCCGTTAAAAACAGAAAGAATAAATGCCTGGAAGAGGAAATTCAAAGAACGAATTGGCAGAGAGCGTTTCTCATTGATAAATGGCTTTGTTGTCGCTGGATCAATTTTTGATATCCTTGATGAGCTAGGCTACAAAGAGGACAAAAAAATAAAGATGCTTCTTGAGGAACACATGAAACAACATTATAATGTTTACGTGTATCGAACACTTCGCTATCCTCCACAATCAACCCAAAAAAAACGATGTATTTAATAAAACGATTTTTCTGAGGTTAATCGTTCTAGTAATTTTAATGAAATTAGTACATAAAAAAAATAAAGAAAAGAAGAGGGGTTTTTAGTACCCCAAAAGCTGTCGTAGCAAGGGGAATGCGTTTGGGAATCGCTGGAGAAGTCTTTCTAACAGCTGGAAAAACGGTGATTGATAGGAGAGTGGCATGCTAATTGGCAATGGGTCTGACCATTCGCTAAGGATCCCATGTTCATCTTTTGCAACGACAGTGATATTATAGGTGCCTTTCGTTGTCCAGGTTTTCTTACCTGTAGCAGTCTCCCCGCTGTTTTGCGGTCCAATCCAGCTGCTATAGGTCCCGTCGCCCCAATTGAACATATATGAAATCTCATCTCCATCCGGATCTGTCGTCGAGGTCGTATAGGTGTATTCTGTGTTAATTCCACCGGATGTGGGACCATCGGGTATACTTGGTTTTGCTGGCGGCTGTGACTGCTCACCAATCCGTAAGGTCGGGTCGCCAAAGGCTATCCATTCCTCCACAGTTTTGTAATCGGTTGGTTCCATAGTGGTTTTTATATATCGGTTCAATGACCGTGACCATAGTTCTCCAAAGGTCTCCGCTTGGTCCAGCTTATACGAACGGTAGGTGTCCAAACCAATCTTCCCGATTAACCCTTGTATCACACCAGTTCCTATGTAACTATATCCAAGCGCAGTGCACCCAAAGGTACCGATAGCACCTCCATTCGAATTATACACAAAACCCCAATTAAAACAGTTTGAGTCAACAGCAAACTTTGCAGTCGAACACGCTTCAACCGTTACAATCGGTAATTTATTCCCATTAGATAAGGTAACAATGTCAGAGGTCCGAATCCCTCCAGCTGGCGTTGGCACCCATTGTGCAAACGTGTCATGGGGGTGGGTCGCCCAAATATTTGTATTGCCATGTCCGTTAAAATCGACAAAACCGCATCCACTGTTAATGGCGTTCTTGATACTTGCCACGCCAGTTGGTACTAAACTGGTTAGTACACTATTGGTAACCCAGAGTTTTTCTGATACAAAACCAGTCATAAGATCAATGACTTTCTGATTTGCGTATTCTCCCTCATCAACCTTGCCAGAGTCTTCAAAAGAATCTCCACCGACAACAACAAGTTTTGGGAACCAACTTTGCTGGTACCCTGGTGTGTTTTCATAGCCCATAAACTTGTTCACACTGGCTGTCACTTGACTTCCACCTGTCACAGGTAAACGAGTAAGATACACATCTGGGTAGAGATCTACGATATCAGTCTTGCCTTGCCACTGGTATTCTCCAAAAATGTTGTTTCCATTTGAGTCCCAACTACAGAAACTCCCGTTTGCATGGTAGATATCAGCATAATACAGGTCAGTGACAAAGACCTCTGGATTAGGGTCCTCACTTGAGACATAAACATGTGTCTCCCTTACAGGGACCTTCGCGCTACCACCGACTAAAAGGACACTACCGGTCAACCAGTTTTCAATTGTGTTTTTGATGAAATATTTTATTTTTTCCTGGTTATCCCTCCCGGTCACTGGGAAATACACCCCTGCGTAGATATCCTCAAGACTTACGAATTTAGATGAAATGCCTTTATTGATTTTATGGGTGATTAATGGAGCGACTTGACTGTTGTATTCAGCTGGACCAATCGCAACAAATTCATACTCTTCACGATTCGAGGTGGTCTGCGGTGATGTCATTTCATAGTCAATGACTACATCAGCTTCGTCTATCCACTGGAGTGTTTTTTCGTTTGGATAGTACTTTATCGGGTAAATCTCCACATTGACAATAACACGAATCTCCCCATTCTGTATACCACAACCAAGACGATAGTCAAACCAATTTGCTGGATAGGGGTCTACACCGTAATTTATCGGTTCTTCATTTTCTATCCTAGTTGTTGTACCAATAGCAGCATATTCGGGGGTTGGTTCTATTTGTTTGGTAGATGCCATTAATTGTATGTTTTTTGGTATAACACTGACACTATGAATGGTGGTTCCAAACGGAAACGTATATGTTTCTGTATAGATGGGAAGCATTGGTTTGCCTTGAATCATCAAGAACGAGTTAGCTTCCTTTAAAGAAACAGTGGCATAGGTATTCCCGTTTTTAAGTTGTGGTTCTGAGAAATGAAATGTCGTTTTTTCTTGTTTGTTCTCTAAAGGTTGTTGTGCTACAGCTCCAAGTCCACCTAGGACTATTGTTGCTATGATGCATAGCGAAATTATTTTCTTCATAGATTATTCCCCTATTATATAGCTAATGATGTTCTCATTTATATTGTTTTTTGTGACTATTTAAAATTATGGATATTTAAAATTATGGAATGGTCGAAGAAGGAAGAAAAAGAAAAGAAGGTTAGTGGGTAATTAGATGTTGTAGTATTGGGAATGCAGAAGGGAATCGTTCCATGATCCATTCAAGGATTCGACTACATAGTAGTCGTAATGGGGGGATAATGTTCTTTGGCATGGTGATGGGGAGGGGATCTGACCAGAGGCTTTCCGCACCATAGATGTCCTTTGCTTTGACTTTGACGGAGGATGATTTTACGGTCCAGGTGTGGGTGGTGTTGATGGTAGCGCCTGAGGTGTATGGTCCAAGCCAGGTGCTTGGTGTGCCGTCTCCCCAGTCCCAGAGGTAGTACACTTGGTCGCCGTTTGGGTCTATGGTGCTGGTTGAGTACGTGTACGGGGTGTTGAGTTTTCCTGATGTTTCCCCTGAAGGTTTGTTTGGTTTGTTTGGTGGTTGGTTTTGCTGTTGTTGGGTGGTGAAGGTGTACCAGGCTTTTGTGGTGGTGCCGCTGCCGGTGGGGTCTGTGGCGTTGACCCAAACTTTGTAGGATGTGAGTGGTGCAAGTCCAGAGAGTGAGAGGGTTTTTGTTCCGTTTGTCGCTCCTGTATTGCTGTTGGTTTGCCCGTTGCTACATTGGATGGTCCAGGAGAAGCTATCGCCCTCAGGGTCGCTGATTGGGATGCTCCAGATGAAACTGAGAGGTTGTTCGGATGAGCCGTTTGCTGGGATGGGTGTGCCAAAGACCGGTGGGAGGCTTGCTTTAGTCGTGAACGTGTACCATCTTCTGGTAAAAAGGCCACTGCCTGTGGGGTCCGTCGCATTGATCCAGACTTTGTAAGTGGTTAAGTAGGAGAGTGATATGAGTGAAAGGGTTTTAGTTCCATTAGTGGCTCCGGTGCCACTACTGGATTGTCCATTGCTACATTGAATCGTCCAAGAAAACAGATCTCCGTCAGGGTCGTTGATCGGGATGCTCCATATAAGAGAACGTGAGATGTTTGTTGAGCCGTTTGCTGGGATGGGTGTGCCAAAGACCGGTGGGAGGCTTGCTTTAGTCGTGAACGTGTACCATCTTCTGGTAAAAAGGCCACTTCCTGTGGGGTCCGTCGCATTGACCCAGACCTTGTACGTTGTTGAGCATGCAAGACCGGAAAGCACCAGCGTCTTGGTTCCGTTCGTTGCTCCAGTACCACTGTTGGTCTGGCCATTGCTACATTGAATCGTCCAGGAAAACAGATCACCTTCAGGGTCAATAATTACGATATTCCAGATAAAGCTTAATGGCTGATTGGTTGAGCCGTTTGCTGGGATGGGTGTGCCAAAGACTGGTGGGAGGCTTGCTTTAGTCGTGAACGTGTACCATCTTCTGGTAAAAAGGCCACTGCCTGTGGGGTCCGTCGCATTGACCCAGACCTTGTACGTTGTTGAGCATGCAAGACCGGAAAGCACCAGTGTCTTGGTTCCATTCGTTGCTCCAGTACCACTGTTGGTCTGGCCATTGCTACATTGAATCGTCCAGGAAAACAGATCACCTTCAGGGTCAATAATTACGATATTCCAGATAAAGTTTAATGGCTGATTGGTTGAGCCGTTTGCTGGGATAGGTGTGCCAAAGACTGGTGGGAGGCTTGCTTTAGTCGTGAACGTGTACCATCTTCTGGTAAAAAGGCCACTGCCTGTGGGGTCCGTCGCATTGACCCAGACTTTGTATGTCGTTGAGTATGCAAGACCGGAAAGCGCCAGTGTCTTGGTTCCGTTCGTTGCTCCAGTACCACTGTTGGTCTGGCCATTGCTACATTGAATCGTCCAGGAAAACAGATCACCCTCAGGTTCATTAATCTGAATGCACCAGTTGACACTTAACGGTCGATTCACCGAACCATTTGCTGGAGAAGGCGAACTGAACACGGGTGGAAGGTTTGGAACATACATCGCTTGCACTGTATGAGAAACAGAATTCATCTGACCAATGGTATCCGTGACACGAAGTGTAACCGTATGCTGGTTGGTATCACCAAAATTATATGACTGTATAATACCTGTAGCGTCATAGACGCCATCATTATTCCAATCCCATTCATAGGTTATTATACCATTATCATCTGAACTACATGTCGCATTAAAATTAATTATTGTACCTGGTCCCATACCATCAGCATCAATCCAGGTGTAACACGCAACTGGCGGGAAATCCATAAGAATTTCGAGGAGATAGTCTTCTGTTTCTCCGTCTTCAAAGATTCCTGAACCATTCCAAGAAGATGGCACAGGTGATTCTGTGATTGAAAATCGAGTCCAGACGTATCCAGGATTTAGACCAATGGTAAAGCTTGGTGGTGATAGTCCTGAAAGAGGCCCGATATATAACGCCGGTATAACAAAATTCTGAAGCACATGTTCACCTGCATCACCCCAGACTCCATTTTGATTCCAATCAATAAGAACGTTCACATACCCAGGGAGGTACGGATCATGACCGGGCATAGTATTATGCACATTAATATCAATGTGTGTTCCCCAAACGACTGTCTGACCGACAGAACCAAGTGATGTCCCAATACCACCGGGACATGGGACAACATTCAGAGAATTGTTTATCGTAAAAGGCTGAGGAATAATTAAACCAGCATCACCATCGAGGTAACAATCATCTTGATCATATGGGGGAAAACCAGCAGGACATAATCCAGCGTTCCCATCATATTCAAAATCAACAGTTGGACCGAACCATGCACCAGAGTTATTATGTTCGATCCAACCGGAAGGACCACACGCATAACATGTGGGAAATCCTCCGATGACACTGGTAGATGGATAGGCTATACTTCCTTCTGGTGCATCACCAAAATCCAGCTGAGCTGGTGGTTCAGGAGATTGACAAATAATTTTGAAATTTTGAGGAGTCATGGCAGGGTTGTAAAAAGAATAGTAACTAGATATCAGCATATTAGTCAAGAATGTGCCATCATTTGTGCAAAGGGATACGTTAGTATATTCGCTATCACTTACTTCATTGATTACCCAGGAAATCGTTGTAGTAGTCGGTGTAACATAATCAGCGGGGAACCAGAAAACAGAAAAATTCCATACCTTATAGGTATTATTTAGTGAATAATGTTTGATCTCCTGCATCAATTTATTACTGGGATAGGGGAACGGTGTTGTAAAATAACAGTTCAGATACGGTGGAGTTGGTGGTCCGCCAGGATCTGCAGCATCATATAAATCAAACCCATCGGAGGCATCAGGTGCTTCACCAAAGATACTATTATCAATATGTCCATAGGATTCAATACAAAACAATGTTACATCCCAAACAATACTTCGATCCGTTTCTATTTGTGCGATTATTGTTTCTGAAGTTTGTATTTTCGCTATACTAAATGCAGTGCTTATAAATAATATTACAACGATCACAACAAATATCTTTCTTATAAAAAATTTATAGAATGGATTTATCCGTTTTTTTCTACATATTTGCATAAAATTTTTTCCCCCTGGAAGAGTTCTTCCAAATGAAAGATACTTATATGATTTTTATATTCGTTAATACATTTAATATTTATATATATTTCTATTACTGATATAAAAATAAATAAGGAAAAAATGTCTAATAATTTAAAAAATTTGGTAATCTTTATCATTTTAATGTAGGATTGAAAAAATACGTTGAAGAAATGCTATATGTTGGTTATACTTCTATAGACAATCACGAGGGTATAATCCCTTACAAATATAAAGGAATAAAAGTAAAAACATTTTTCATTAGTTTCTATCAATTATTTTGAAAAACAAGGTTCTTATAATACCTTCCATACCCTTGTTTCCCGATATATCATGTTTTCCTCATTATCAAAAGCAGAGACGGTGATTTTGTATGGGAAAAAATACCCTCGTTCTGTCCAAGTCCACGTATATGGCTCTGTCTTATCTACCTCCATTAATTCATCATCGACATAGAATTCAACCCGGTTTATCCCTGACTGATCGTCTATGGCTGTGACAGTAACCTCTATTTTACCAATGACAAAAGTCGTAATAAATATCGGTATCTTCTTTACGATTATATCCAACAAATTTATATGTAAATACCCTGGTGTTGGAGAAGTAATTACTAATGTTGGTGGTATTGAATCGATTTCTGTAGTAAAGGACCATATTGGACTTTCATTAGAGTTTTTGTAATTATCCCAAGCGATGATTTTCCAATAGTATTTTGTGCAATAATGTAATTCATCTAATGTCGTTGAATTTGCTGACGTATTTGATATTATTTTTGTTAACGGGAACGAGTTACCTAAATAGACGTCATAGGTGATAGTATCACCATCATCAGGATCACTGCAGTTCCACATGAGTGAAGTATACACGGATATGTCCGTTGTCCCATTAGCTGGGTAGGGATTACATGGTGTATTGGGTGGACAATTTATTTTGGTTTTGAAACACCAAAGCGCCCCTGCTGTCGACGCCCCATATTCATCCCATGCAACAATCCTCCAGAAATACACGGTGTTATAGGAAAGAGCTCCTGGATCAAAAGTCAAACCAGATTGATTAGCCATCACCTTAGGTGGAGGACTTGAGATGCCGAAAAATACATCATAAGTCACCGAATCACCAGGATCAGGATCGCCACCAGTCCAACTCAAATCGGCAGTTACAGACACGTTGGTAGAACCATTCGCTGGACTGGGGTCACTAGGTTCATACGGAGGAAGGTTCCCAAAACAGATAATCTTGAAATTCTGAGGAGTCATGGCAGGGTTGTAAAAAGAATAGTAACTAGATATCAGCATATTAGTCAAGAATGTGCCATCATTTGTGCAAAGGGATACGTTAGTATATTCGCTATCACTTACTTCATCTATTTCCCAGGAAATCGTTGTAGTAGTCGGTGTAACGTAATCAGCGGGAAACCAGAAAACAGAAAAATTCCATACCTTATAGGTATTATTTAGAGAATAATGTTTGATCTCCTGCATCAATTTGTTGTTTGGATAGGGGAACGGTGTCGTAAAATAACTGTTCAGATACGGTGGAGATGGTGGCCCACCAGGATCCGCAGCATCATAAGTATCATATCCATCGGAGGCATCAGGTGCCTCACCAAAGATGCTATAATCATTATGGGCATAGATTTCAGTACAGAACAATGTTACATTCCAATTAATATCGCGATTTGTATCTTTGTAAGCGATTTCTGTTATTGAATTTTGTATTTTTGCAGAACTTAGGGATGTAATTATCAAAATAAACATCAGACTATAAATTAATATTCTATTTGTTAACTTGTTTTTTGGCAACATAGGGGTCTTAATATTAGTAAATTTAAGTTCCAATTTTTTTCCCCCGTTTTTAAATGTGTTTAAATATTACTTTTTAATATAGATATGAGACGCTTAAATAAAAATGTTTCGCTTTATATAAAATAGTGAAATAGTAATAAATATGACATATATTGTTTAAACTTATTAGATTGATTGATATTTTTTATAAAACAGATAAAAAAGTTTAAAATCTAAATCCTTTGATGTTTTAAATAGATTTCATGTTGAATTTTTCATTTTTTAAAAACTTCTTTTTCTGGTGCAATCATAACTGAATTTTATGTGGGAAATCAAATTTTCTGCCTTTCTATGATAATTTGATTCATATAGTTTAAATAGAAATACTCTTTTCATGCAATTAGGGAAAAAACATGGACGCATATGAAGCAATTCTAACAAGGAGAAGTATCAGAAAATATAAAAAACAAGAAATCTCAGAAGATTTACTTCAAAAACTCCTGCGTGTTGCATGTAATGCTCCATCTGCTGGTAATCAGCAACCTTGGCATTTTGTTATTCTTGATGATCGAAAAATCCTTAATGTCATTCAAACCTTTCATCCTAGTGCGAAAATGCTTAAAGATGCAGATAAAGCTATTCTGGTCTGTGGTGATTTGCATTTGGAGAAGTTTAAAGGATACTGGATGATTGATTGCGCAGCAGCAACAGAAAATATCCTGCTCGCTGCTCACTGCCTTGGTCTTGGTGCATGTTGGCTTGGTTTATACCCTCGGGAAGGTCGTGTTGCAGGAATGAGAAAATTACTAAAACTGCCAACAAATATTATCCCCTTCGCAATTGTCTCTCTAGGTTACCCTGCTGAAGTTAAACAAAAAGAAGAGAGATACAATACCTCCCGTATACATCGAAATCAATGGTAACAATTCAAAAGATACATAAATGTTTAGTAAAAATGAACGTATCTAGATATGATTCAAATTTGAACCTCCTTGTTTTTCCTCATATTTTAATAATAATATCGGTGTGCGATTGGTATAATCCATAGTTTTTTTTAGTATTATTTTTAATGATTTTATGTATTTAATTATAGATGATATTAGAAAATGATAAATGATATTTGTATCATATTTGTTATATTTTTTGTATCAATTATGATATAATTTATTATCTTTTTCTTCAGTAGAATGCCATAGTAAAAATTAGAATTTAATGTTAACTAATAAGCAATTTATTGAGTATTAAAAAGTATCTTTCGTCCTGCTGCATCCCTATGATAGAACCCGAAATCTTTGACCTTACGTAATGTTACGCCATCGAAGATAGGTCCATCATGACAGACGCGCAACCCCTTACCAATACAACATTGTCCACATAGGCCTATCGCACATTTCATGTATCGTTCCAGCGATGCCTGGAAGGGAATGGTTTTACAATATGAAAGAAGGGTTTTCATCATTGGTTCTGGTCCGCAGGTATAGACTGCGTCTATGGGTTCTTGTTTTAATACATTTTTAGCAAGTTCCGAGGCAAATCCTTTGTAACCGATTGATCCATCATCTGTCGAAACAAGGACGGTAGCACCACACCGTCGCATGCGTTTTTCAAAGAAGAGTTGATTCTGTGTTTTTGCACCGATGATTACCGTTGTTTCGAGTTTTTTCTTGTGTGCCTCTTCTATCGCTGGTGTAAGCATCGCAATGCCCGTTCCGCCACCAACAAATAAAAGGCGTTTTCCTTTGAGTGTAAAACCGTTTCCATAAGGACCTCGTATTCCGATTTTATCTCCTTTCCGTAAGTGATATAGGGCATCGGTTGCATCTCCTACATTACGAAAGGTTATTGCTTTTGTTGTCTTGGTAAACGAAGAAACACTCATGGGTATCTCATCGACACCAGGGACCCAGACCATGAAAAACTGACCAGGTACAACGTTCCCAGGGTATCTGAACGTAATTGTTTTAATATCTCTTGCTTCAATGCAGCTTGTAGCAATGGAGGTGATGCGGGGGATGTTTATCGACATGCAGCTCCTATAATCTCAGAGAGTTTTTTGTAGTTATGTTTTCTCATCCACTGGGCGATTTCTTTATTGATATGGTGAAAGACCTCTGGTCCACGGTAATAGACGGCAGATCCTACTTGAATGGCGCAGGCTCCCGCCATGAAATATTCTATAGCATCTTCTCCGTTGGTAATGCCCCCAACTCCAATGACAGGTATATGTACGGTTTGTGCTATATCATAGACACAGCGAATCCCAATAGGTTTAATCGCTTTTCCAGAGTACCCTCCGGTTTTATTAGCAAGGATGGGACGACCAGTTTCAAGGTTGATTTTCATACTTTTTACCGTGTTGATTGCGACGATGGCGTCTGCGTTGGCGTTTTCAATGGTTTGTGCGACTTCCACCAAGTTTGTCATATTTGGTGATACTTTCACAAAGACGGGAAGACAGACTTGATGTTTTATCGAAGAGATGATGTCAAATAGTAAGGTTTGATCAGAGCCGACTTCTAGGCCATAGTGTTTTGCATGTGGACAGCTTACATTAAGTTCAACAGCTGCCGCACCAAAGCCCTGCATCTTTTTAGCAAGAGTGACAAAGTCTTCGGCAGTGGCTGCAAAAATACTGCCGATGATTGGTACTTCGGATTGTTTCAGTACGTTCATTTCCTGACCATAGAGGTCAATTCCAGGATTGGGAAGACCCATGGCATTTAATATTCCATATTCCAGTTCGATGACCGTTGGGTTTGCATATCCATCCCGTGGGTGTATGCCGATGGATTTTGTGACAATAGCTCCAGCTCCTGAGTCAATCATCCGCTGTATGCTTCCTGCGTCCTCATCCATTATTCCTGAGGCAAGCATAGTTGGATTTTTCAATCGTAATGGACCAATTGCTGTAGTAAGGTCGGTCATGATTGCACCACATCGTTAAATGGAATCCCGTATAAAGTCATTTTTACTAAAAATCATGGTTAAATCGTAAAGAATAAAGGATGTTAACAATCGTTAATTATATAAACCAACAGAATATATCATATGTATGCAGCGTACACCCTGCGAATACATGATATGGAACGGAATTCCTGCGATACGGAAAGAACTTGCTGAAACCCTTATCAAACAATTTGGACTTAGTCAGAGAGAAGCTGCAGAAAAACTTGGATTAACTCCTTCAGCAATCTGTCAATATCTCTCAAAAAAAAGAGGAAAAAACGATACATTTGACCTAACAATCATGAAGGAAATCATCATCTCCGCTGAACGTATCATGGATAACAACGGCAACGACGTCGTCGTCGAAACCTGCCGCATTTGTCGCCTTTTACAAAAAACAAAACGAATCTCCCAGATTTCACCAGAAGAATAACTCCAAGGACAGATTGGAACGACGACGGAGGCACTGCTATATTATTTTAAAAAACCATCGATTCTATAAATTAAGATGTACGGTATGTGATTTTTCTGTACACATTCAAACGCTAGGGTTGTAGTTCCACCCTCTTGAATGATATAACTTTTACTAGTCCCATTGATTACCCATCTGCCATCAACAAACGTCCCTTCCCGAAATTTATAGGTTTTGTTTGGTAGCCAAAGGACTTTTTTACTACCTCCTTGTACCTGATAGAAGATCACTGGCTGATCTTCAATAAGCTCTGATGTGTACCCCTCAGTATATAACAAGTCGGGATCACTACCAAACGAAAGATAGATAAGGGAATCAGGTAAAATAAGGGTGTGCACACGCTTTGTACCCTCAATAGCAGAACAATCATCAACATCACGAAAAACACCATTTGCTACCATTGTAGCCAGTGTGGACTGTAACAAGAGACATTGTCGTTCGACTTGCTGTTCTGCAAGAAAAATACGAAGGGTCCCTGATGCACCGACTAGCAGCAGCAAAACAGCAGCAATCATCGCAATACTAATCATAAATCGCACAAGAAGCATCTCGGCAGCGGTATCGTCTTTTTGTCTCATCGTGACATCTCCTAAACGATATTTTGCCTAGATTTCTGAATTGATTACTGGTTCTGCTCCACCATGCCAGCTGACCCTAGGATGCATCTGAATCACATGGACAGACTCTGAGGTATCATCAACCAGCAATGCAACCCCTTTTTCAGATCCAATCTTCTTAATTGATTCGCCGATTTCACCATGCATATAGATGGGACGAATCTGACGTAACGCATCAATATCATCCTGTGCGGTTAACCGATGACAGATGATGATATCACAATGGGAGAGCACCTCTGGTTCAACTGCACCTGGTCGCTGTGTCGCAAGAATAAGAGAAAGACCAGGTTGCCGTCCTTGTCGCATCCAACTCTCAATGAGTACCTCTTTGCTAAGGGTCTTTTTTCCATAAGGGACAAACAATTGTGCTTCATCGACAGCAAGCCAGACAAGAGGAATCTCTTTCTCTTTTATCATAAACCCCATTTTTTTCTGTTCATAGATTTTTCGTGATAATACACGTTCCTCAAAAATTTTTTCACTGAGAATTGCAACGACAATGTCCTTTAGTGCTGGATTGGGAAGAACACTAAGGTCAAGAATAGTCAATGACGCAGGAAGAGCGATATCAGATATCGAAAGACCATGTTTATCAAAAATGCCCCATGATTCTGCCATGAAAAAAAAGTTCTCCATTGCACATTTGACACTATTTTCCATCCGATCATCCCTGCGGATTAACGAAAGGATTTCTGCAATGGAAAAATCCTGTGATTTTGACTGCAAGGTAAGGATCACGCGTGTTAACGCCACTCCAATCGGATCTGTGACTTTTACCTCAAATAATTGGCACCAATGCAGAGGGGACAGTTCCGCAATGCGCAAGCAAAACCGCTCCACGGAAATATCAGTTTTCGAATAATTTCTCATACTACATACCGGTGCGAAAAGACGAAGCGGAAATCCTTTGGGTTTCAAACCCCATTGTATAAGATTTCCTGTAGTACCATCACTAGGGAACTGTGTTGACCAGAAAACCCCTAATGTATCAAGAACAATAACTGAAAGATGCTGTTTTATCGTATCCGCAAGCTCAGATATCTCTTCCAGGAATACTCCAATTGTATAGGATTTTCCATATCCTCTTTTCCCGCATATGAAAATCATATGTGGACGTAAGGCATCAAGATACACTGATGCTCCAAGTGATCCATCAAGAGCATAGTATTTTCCGATATTTAGAGCGCCTTCGTTTGTTTTTTCTCTGCGTCCAAGAATATATTGTTTTTGAGAGAAACCTAACTGTCCCTCAGCATGAGATTCCTTCATGATTTACCTCCCGACTCAATATTTTTTGTAAATGAAAAAATATAAATGCTGATAGATATTATATACTTTATGGCTGGGGTGCTGTATTTTTATATGTACCTCCAAGTCATGTAGTTCAAAACGAATCATACGTGCATTAATTTGAAAAGTCTGGGGGAAGAGATATGAATGAAAATATATGTGCATATGAAATAAAGAGAAGAACAGAAAGTAAGACAGTAATCATTAACTGTCGAGTCTGTACGAATGGTACTTCGACGTTCTGTGATGAGCGTTGTCGAAAAAACATTCTTCAAATTCTTTCGAAAGAACATGGAGTCGATCGTCTTGTTCTTAATCACGCAATGGTCAAAGTGTTCACTGGGGTGGAGATGCGTCTTCTCAATGATATGACCAGGTTTGTTGAAAGCCTTGAATCGTATAGTCATCTTGGATTATATCAAAAGGAATTTAGTAAATGTAAACCATGTAGTGAAAAACGACGTAATGAACTGCAGGGATATCTTCAGAATGTTTCTCGAGATCCTGTTGAAGTTATTTTACACCTAAAAGAGCTAATGGAGAAAAACCGAAACGTAGAATCATCTTGTGCGGAGTGTGAAGAAAAATATCATAAATACCTTTACGAACTAATCAAAAATACTGATTTTTCAAATCTGTGTAATGCAAAACATCTCACAAGTGAATCGATATATTTCAAGCATATCCGTCCGCATGTGCGACCAGGGTTTATCGATTCATATATCTATCTTGAACCACCAGTAGATGCGGTATTTTTCAAATCCTATGAAGTTGCAAGGAATAAAGGACGTCCATTGCATGTTTCCTTGTATTTTCTCCGTTCTCGACCAGAAAAATTATACTTTGTTGTTCCACCGGAATATGAGCTACCAAGGAATGAGCTCTATCTGCTTGAAGAGGTTCGATTGCATCTTTCGCGTCATCGACCTAAAGATGTGGCATTTATGGATGCGCAGACAGCAGAAGAGTATTTCCAGTACCTCGGAACTCACATTATCGCCCAATACGTCGAGGAGAAAAAACTTGATCTTGATGCAGAGAGAATTGGATATCTTGCAAATCTTTTTTCACGATATAGCGCCGGGTTTGGCATCCTTGAAGACCTCCTACTTGATCCACATATTCAGGATATTTACGTTAACGCACCGGTCATGAACAATCCCCTCCATCTGGTGGTAGATGGAGAGGAGTACACATCGAATATTTATTTATCAGACAACGACATTGATACACTCGCATCTCGTTTCCGTACTCTAAGTGGAAGAGCGTTCTCTGAAGCAACCCCTGTCTTAGACATGGATCTCGAAAAGTATCGTACCCGTGTTACCGCAATTTCGAACCCTCTTACGCCACGAGGAATCGCATTTGCTTTACGAAGACATCGGTCAAACCCATGGACGCTTACTCATTTTATTGCAAATAATATGATCTCCGCGACTGCTGCAGGATTCCTTAGTTTCTTAATAGATGGGCAAGCATCGCTTTTGATTGCTGGAAGTCGCGGCTCAGGAAAAACATCGCTTCTCGGTGCCTGTCTCTTTGAGATACCTCAGCGGTTTCGTATATTAAGCATTGAAGATACGACAGAACTCCCCATCGATCATTTTCAACGATATGGGTATAAATTACAGTCCCTTATTACAAAGTCGATTACAACAAGTTCCGCATCTACAGAGATAGATCCGACCGATGCGTTGCGCACAGCATTACGGTTGGGGGAGTCAGTATTGATCCTTGGGGAGGTTCGGGGTGTTGAAGCCAAAGTCTTGTTTGAAGCGATGAGGGTGGGAGCCGCGGGAAATCTGATAATGGGAACTATCCATGGATCCACTACCAGAGATGTGTATGAACGGGTCATATATGATATTGGCGTACCAGCGACGTCGTTTAAAGCTGTAGATGCTGTAGTGATTGCCGCACCCATCCGATGTGAGGGGGGGATAGAACGGAAACGAAGAGTCATACAAATCTCAGAAATAACAAAAACCAGTTGGGGCGCTACCCCTGACCCAGAGAAGGTGTTCCAGGATGTCATGCTTTATGATACTAGCAAAGACACGCTTTGTTCCACAGACCTTCTGGACATGGGGCAGTCCCAGGTTGTCCAATCCATTGCAAAAAAATGGGGAATAACCGTAGAAAAAGCACTCCAGAACATCCAGTTGAGAACCGACATCAAGAACACGATCGTTGAATATAGTAAAAACCATAAAGAACTGCTAGAAGCAGAAACGACAAGAGATACAAACAACATGTTTTGGATGAGCGTTGAAGAAAGTAAGTTACACAATGAAACCGTCGACTATCACCAAGTACGTAAAACATGGATGAAATGGTTCGAAGAGTATGTGAGGCGATTACCATGAGACGGTCCGCCCATTGGTTTGAGCAGGGTGTAGAATTCTCAAAAAAATATTTTTTTTGGCTTCATAAAAATCCTGATAAGACACAACAAAAGCTAACAAGATATTTCCCTTTAGGCTATGAAGATGCATTGACTTTATCTGATTTAAACGTTGAACGGTCTGGTGTTCTTCTCTTTGCACACACAAGCGCGTTGTTATCCTTTATTGGTTTTTTAGGATTGTATCTCTTTGTATTCTTTGCTTCTACTCTATCGATTCTAAAGATTGATACAGTTCCTCTAGTCTTATTAACTTTGATGCTGATTGTCATTCCATTCGTAATAATGAATCTTATTTTTAACTTCCCACTCTCCTATGCAAGAAACACTCAGATTCATTCACTGGGAGACATCCCCGAAATACTTAGTTACCTAGTCATGTATCTAAAGCTAGTTCCAAATCTCGAAAATAGCCTAAAATTTGCTGCTTCTGAGTCATCGACAACATTAGCGTATGATTTACGAAAACTTCTCTGGGATATGGAGATCAGAGTATATCACGGGGCACATGATGCGCTTTCACATTTTGCGACTCGTTGGGGGCGTTTTAGTGAATATTTCAAACGATCATTGCATCTGATACAAAGTTCACTGCATGAAAAAAATGAGGTGTCTCGGATTGTTACGTTAGACCGAGCCTTGGATGTATCGTTAGAGGGGACTAAGGAAACTATGAACCAGTACGCAAACAAGCTTCATCAACCAACAGTAATTCTCTATTCGATTGGAATAATGATCCCGTTGTCGCTTGTTGCAATGCTTCCCGCCGCTGGTCTTGTTGGGATTCGTATCACGCTGCTTCAGATGTTTGCCCTTTACGACATTCTTCTTCCGTTGTTTGTCTTTTTCTATACACGGAAAATTCTGTTATCCCGTCCTGCAGCGTTTAATCCATCAATCATTCCACGGGATCACCCCGAGCTAGTCGGCATACATATCAAGAAACGATTGGTTGTTGCGGTTGCGGTCGGGTTTTGTATTTCGTTACCAGGATTTTTTCTCATTCTACTATCCGCCCTAACCCATGAAAAAACTTCATCTTTGTTTTTTAATATTTACCAAATGACTCAAGGTATAAACGCCTTTTTTCCTGTGCCATTATTTTTCATCTGGGGAGTAGCAGCAACACTGTCTATCTACTGTGTTGGGGTGTACGGACCATATAAAAAAGTACGAGATAACATTAGACAGATGGAAAATGAATTCAGCGATGCATTATATATCTTAGGGAAACGTATTTCTGAGGAAAAATCCCCAGAAGAAAGCTTTGCATATACTGCAGTAACCATGCAAAAATCTATGATTGCGGACCTGTTCCGTCAAACAAGCTACAATCTGATCGCAATGCACACAAACATCCATGATGCCCTTTATAATCATGAGTTTGGATCAATGAAAGATGTCTACTCTAATCGTATTAAGGCAATTATGCGTTTGTTTGTTGAAGGTACACAAAAAAGCCAACAAGCTACGAGTGCGTCACTGATACGCATTGCTGATCATCTGAAGCAACTTCAGGAAATAGAAAAAAAAATCAGAGATATGCTCTATGAGCTTACGTCAACGCTACGGACAACAATAATGGTATTTGCACCGCTTATCGCGGGTGTTACTCTTGCGATTACTCAGTTAATTTCAACGATTCTTACGTCGTTTCATTCTAATGCCCCATCGATATCTTCTACAGGTTCACCGTTGTCATTCTCAGAGAACGCTCAGTCGTTTATGGTCGAAAATGTTCGACCAGAGTTTTTTGTATTGATTATCGGTATCTATCTGATTGAACTCGTATTTCTTCTTACACGATTCATCAATGGATTAAATGAAGGAGATGATAAGGCAACATTTCTTTATAGCCTTGGGAAAAGTATGCCGATGTCTATTGTTGTGTTTTCGGTAACTATTATTCTTGGTCAATTCTTTTTCATGCAGATACTGCCGTCATCTTAAGATAGGCGATGGAGATGTCTTTTTTTATTATTTTTCATCGTCTCCCCCAAATTAATTTCAGAATATTGTATCGGGATATGTACATGAACATGTAGAAGAGAATATACCAGGTAAATTACATAAGAAAATTGTTTATTAACAGATGTTACCTTGAGTTACTTGAAGGTGGATTGGGATGCAGGATGAGGGAACAGGAGATTCAACCCTTGAGATAAAACGGCCTCTTGCCGTTCGAGCGTTGAGAAGAAGTAACATACGGAAGAAAATCGCCCAATATCTTTTCGACATTAGCCCAAATTATAGTTATACCGCAGAGATAGCGTATCATGTGCGAACAACTCCTTCAAATGTGATAGGAGCGATTCGTGGCATGGAGGAACGATACAAAGAAGACGAATCCTTACTAAATCTTGATATTGTTCAAGAGAAGAGCTGTGGGAAGAACGTTCGTTTATACGGCATTACAAGTTTTGGGAAGGAAATGATTAAATCTGTCAATACTAAGGAGTAAGAAACAATGTTCATGGGAAAATACTGTGGATCTTTCCATAACGACGGTTATTTAATGGATGAGGAATTTTTCATAACGCAGCAGAAGAACCAAGGTTCATAACGGTTTAGATGATTGTTTCAGAAGAACCACTAACCGTGAGAAGCTCCTGTAAAACTGTGCTATAGTGTTCTGGTTCGACGGTGAGAAGTTTTTCAGCGTACTTTTTTAAGTATTCACCATAGTCGATTTCTTCTTTTGAGTATTTCCATTTTTCTTCAGCGCCTTTTCCAAGTGAAAGGAGAAATGCATATGCGATTGATTTGGCTTTAGGGGTGTCAGGATGGTTTTTTATCTCAGAGATTGCCTTTTTCTCCCCAAATGTCATATATGTTCGGGCGACCGTATCTGCAAAGGCGGCAATGGGTGGTAACTGGTCATATTTGGGAAGCTTTGATAAGATCATCTGTCGTTGTTTATATTCTAATGCAAGTATAATGATGTTCGATGGCGTATCATCAAGTTTAAAGAGAGAGGCGACCATCTCTTTGTCGTCTATTATCGACTCGAGAAATTGAATTCCATACTGACTCCAGTATCGTTCGATAATCTTACTTGGTGTGATTTTTGATACTATGAGAGGTTCCTGACTTTTTGTGAGAAAAAACTCAAGTGATGTTCTTTCCGGAGGGTTCGGTTGTAATGCGTCCAGGAAACGGGTGACATCACCTCCAAATGAGACGCCGTCTAAAACAAAAATTTTTTCTTCAGCATGTTTCACATGTTCTTCCTGACTTTTCGCAATTTTTTTTATGTACTCCTGGTCAGTTAACTGTCCCGTGAGGTATTCTTGCAGATGATCCTTCTTCTCTGTTTCTGATAAAACATTGTGTTTTCCAACCGGTGTCATCACTTCTATATCAAAATCATCTGAGAGGTTTAATTGTAATATATATTTTGAGATGGTAAACATGGTGTTTTTTGTTGTTTTGGTGCAGTTCTCGCACAACGCGATAACGGTCTGAGCAGATACCCAATTGATTCTAAGATAATTAAGCATCAAGAACTCCTTGTTCTTTGCAATTGCTATAGGGACATGTGGACAACTCATGACACCTTGTTCATGTGCTAAATCAAGTTTGTTTTCGATAAAATGGATAAATTCCTTGGGGGGATCTGCGTTTTTACCTGTGCAGACATAGCCGTTGTCCCAGGAATACACATGTAATTTTTTCTTACAAACGATATCGCGTATGCCGCGAAGCCGGAACACCGGGTCATCGAAATGTTGCACCGCAATAAGTTTTTCTTTGTCTGCTTTTCCCCGTTGTGCATAGGTTATGTCTCCTGTGGGAAAGCTCAGAGCTGCAAGATATGGTGCTTTTTCTGAGATGGCGAGTAGATACGTCCCCGCAAGAGCTCCGTCTAAACCTTTCTTATGTGACAGTTTTTCAAGTTTTTTTTCATCAGTTCTAACCTGATGGATTTTGGTGAGTTGTTTTCGGAGTTTTTGGAAATATTTTTCACTGGTTTCCGTACACTTTGGGAGGATGAGAAAGGGGTCTTGCTGTAATTTTTTTGCATTTTCAATGAGGTATTTTTCCTGTGATTTTGGTGCGGTCCGTGCAAAGCTTCTCGTCATACGATGTTTCTTTGTCATGGGATGAAATGATAAAAGCGGAGGTGTTAAAGTACATTGTGGTAAGTATTTCATGAAAGATTGTGTAAAAACAACTGTTTTCTAATAACAAGACCAAATATTTATATGAACGTTCATCTATAGAGATAGCTGAAGGGAACAATATGAAGAAAGGTTACGGTAATGCTCGTAACGTTTGCAAGAGAACGACATGTTTTGTGTGGTGTATTGTATGTTGTCTTCTTATAATAACCGTGCCGTTTTTTCAAGTTGTAATCTCAGAACAAGGGAGGTATATATCTGGTTCCAACAGGGGAATAGTAGAACGAGAGGGATGGGAGGTTGTACAAAGCGGTGTGACCCAAGACCTCAACAGCATTTTTTTTATCTGCATCAATAGAGGTTCTGTGGTTGGAGATGGAGGCATTATCCTTTCCTCAGGTGATGGAGGAAACAGCTGGACCGTTGAAGATTCCGGTGTGACGACACGCCTATATGATGTTTTTTATTTTGGCTATTTTGTTACAGTGGCTGTTGGTGCAAATGGAACGATCCTGTTTTCGAATAACACTGGACAAAACTGGACCGTCAAACAGACCGGGATGATGGGCACGTATTTTAGTGGACAGATGATCTCAGATATAATTGGTGTCGCAGTTGGTGTCAATGCGATATCCCAACCGTTGTTCACTCGGACGAATGATGGTTGGAACACCTGGCAATCTACGAGTTTTTATATTGAGCATGAAACCGTCCTTTACGAAGGGCGGCTTACGGATGTCTTTTTTATGAACGAATCCGTTGGATTTGCAACAGCAATTATTGATAATCCGGTTGGTGGTGCCATTGTTCGAACCACTACCGGTGGAAGTCTATGGGAGACTATCTTTTTTACAGACACCAGACTTCTTGGCATTGATTTTACCGAGGAAGGCATCGGGTATGTAGTGGGGGAGCAAGGTGTGATTCTCCAGACCCTTGATGAAGGTCAGAGTTGGCAGCATCTCGACAGCGGAGTGAACAGTATGCTACAGGCTATAGATTTCTTTTCAGAAACCAAAGGCACAATTGTAGGGGAAAATGGAGTCATTTTACGGACAGAAAACGCTGGGCTTTCCTGGGTGCAGCAAACAAGTGGTACAACCTGTAATCTCCAGAGTATTCAATTTATCACAGAACTTATTGGGTTTGCCGTAGGTGAACAAGGGTTGATTCTGAGGACAACGACTGGAGGATTCCCTGAGGATACCACTCCTCCGCAAACGAATTGTACTCTCTCCGGCGTTCTTGATGGTGATGTCTATATCAGCGATGTAGCGGTTTCATTGTCTGCGATCGATGATTTTTCTGGTGTTGCGACGACGATGTTTAATCTTGATGACGGTCTATGGACCGCTTATGATGATCCCTTTGATGTTTCTTCAGACGGATCCCACACACTTAGGTTTTACTCTATTGATAACGCAGGCAACATTGAAGATGAGAAAACCTGCCAGTTCACCATTCTGCATCCTCTTAATCTTACGATTACGCTTACCGGAGGACTTGGTATCACAGTTTGTATCTTTAATCCAAGTTTGATTGATTTGAGAAATGTCTCTTGGGCCATTCTGCTTGATAGTGGATTTGTTCTTTTTGGAAAACAAAAATCAGGAGAAATTGACATAAAAGCAGGTCGCGAAGTAACCCTACGGATGTGTGTCTTTGGATTTGGGCGACCAACTATCATTCTTACTGTTGGTACGACTCAAAAAATCGTTCAGAGCAGCATCTTTTTGTGTTTTGTCCGGATATGATTACAAAGCATTTGAATCGCTCTTCATTTATTTTAACATAATGAAACGGTGATACACGAAAGTGACAACTCCGATAATTTAAAACAAAGAAACGTGTTTCCAACCATGATGAGTCTATGAATGTATATGATGTTATCGTGTCACGCCGGACAATCCGTCGATTCACTCAAACACCAGTTGATCCTAGCTTGCTAAGAACATTCGTTAATGCTGCTCGGCTAGCACCCTCTGCCGCAAATCTACAGCCGCTCGAATATATCGTTATCACAGAAAAGAACCTTTGTGCGGAGCTTTTTGAGACGCTTGGTTGGGCTGCATATATTAAACCAAAATGGGTTCCTAATGAGCATGAACGACCGACGGCATATATCATAATCCTTGTCAAGGATACAAAGAACCTATATTATCACCGTGATGTTGGTCTTGCTTCAGCAAATATCGTGCTTGCTGCTGAGGCTGAGGGGCTTGGAAGCTGCATTTTATGTAATATTGATAAGAAAATAATCCAACGCATGTTCATGATACCAGACGTTCTTGCTGTAGACTCCGTTATCGCCCTTGGCTATAAAGCAGAGAAATCAGTTGTAGAAGATATGGATGATTCTGTTCAATACTGGCGTGATGAAAAAGGTGTTCTTCATGTACCAAAAAGAAGATTAGAGGATATCATCCATATCAACGGATTTCCATAAAGAACGTGTGGTGGAGACAAAACGTTAAAATCGTTCTTGTTCTATACCGGTGCGTATGAGAGAATACAAGATTAAACGGGGCTATAACCCAGATATTAACGCCCTTGTATCGAAATATTTCGGGGCTAGTGGTGATATCATACAAGGCATGCAGTTTTCAATCGAGGGTATCGGAGACGTGACCATAAAACAAGAAAGAAGCTCTCTGATCATTGATATCGTTCCTCCGAAAACGATCTGTAGCGATTATACTATCATCAAAAAATGGAACGAGTTTCTTTTTGAAGCAACAGGAAAAGACGCAAAAGAACGGAAAAAAGAATTTGGAAAAATTTAGAGAAAGGACCGGTCGATTCCTTCCATCTAACGTTGTAACGCTGCACATCTCATGATATGCATTTTTTAATATTTTACCATCAAAATGATTGTATTTTCACAAGAGAAAGTTTTTTCAACCATCAAACGTTGTGTATCATGGATGAAGGGGAGAAAAAATTCCATAATTAATATGTATCATTGTAAAACCTGTGATATTAATTTTCTTGTCCCCCTGAAACTCTGTGGAAAATACAACAAAATACGGTTTGTTTGCCCTGAATGCAAAAGTAATAAATGGGGACACATCTGGTAAAAACGATGAACAAGAGTTAATAAAGAAACAGCAGATTCTTATCATTTAGACCATATGTCCAAAATAAAAAACTCTGACCTTATCACCAAAATTTTCGAAGCGCTCTTTACCGTAATCGGACGACGAACTCTTGATAGTTTCGCCCTTAAAATTCTAAAAACCACCTTAGAAAAATTGGAAACAAAATTTGATTTTCTTGGTTTTATCACGATCCATGATGATTTTTTTTCCGAGGAGGGGATACAAGCAACCATTGATCACGCAGTAGATAGCATTGAACCGTCCTTGCTTGGTAACGCACTCGATGCACTTATTCGGGTCGTCTATCTTGAGTTAACTGAAACCATTGGAGATGATGTTGGCTTTTATTTCATAACAGAAGTAAAAGAGCATCTTGGGGACGTCTATGTTGATGAACTCCAAAAATATGGGATACATCTTGAAAAAATTCAAGACGAGCAGCATATGCGTTGTCAGATGAAAGGGACAAGACCAGTTTCTGAGCCATTCCTATACAACAATGAACAGAACACGTTACCCTATACATGGGATACTGTGTCGACATGGCGATATGATAATAACGTTTGTTTTCTGTATGATACGCACGGACGAGTCCTTGACACCTTGCAGCTTGACCTGATTATCGAAGACTATGTCGAACGAGTCACTGAGGCACAGAGGCACCATCTTGTCTCCGTACCAAAAACATCAATTCTTAAAATCACTGAAAAAGAAAATCAACTCCTCAAACTGATGAAACAACGAGATATCGATAAAGAATATGCGGTGACTGTGTTGCATATGTCCCATCAGAAGTTCGATGCCATGATTCAAAAACTTCTGCAGCTTGAGATGCTACAGTACATCTCAGAAAATGAAGTAAAATTAACCGAGAAAGGTCTGGACTACTTATCATCGCATAAAATGAAATAAGGAGTTATTTTTTTACTTTTTCCCAGTCTTTTAAGAAACTTTTAATGCCTGTATCAGTTAATGGGTGTTTCATCATCTTTCGTAAGACATCTGGTGGAACCGTGGCAATATCTGCTCCAAGTCGTGCAGCTTGGATAACATGAATCGGATGTCGGATGCTTGCGACAATGACTTCGGTGTTGATATCGTAATTACGGAAAATCTGCATGATTTCCTCGATGACTCGCATACCCTCTTGTCCATTATCATCGAGTCGTCCGATGAACGGGCTGACGAAGGTCGCACCCGCTTTTGTCGCAAGCAACGCTTGATTTGCCGAAAAAACTAATGTGACGTTTGTTTTAATTTCTTCTTTGCTAAGTGATTTTACTGCCTTTAAGCCTTCTGCGGTCATGGGTATTTTAATGGCGACATTTTTATGGTAATTCTTTGGTATTTTGGCAAGAATCTGTTTTGCTTCTTTGACCATTTCTTCTGAGTTTTCACTAACGACCTCAAGGCTTATTGGTCCATCGACCAGAAGAAAAATCTCATCTATGACATCTTGCAAGGATCGTCCACTTTTCGCAAGCAGGGTGGGGTTTGTCGTGACCCCATCAAGGATCCCCCAGGATGCTATCTCCTTTATTTCGTTTAAATCTGCTGTATCAATAAACAGTTTCATTGTGCCTCACAAGTCCCCCTATAAGTGGTAATTGTTGATAATGTTTTGGTTTCAATGAAGGAAAATGGGGAAAAAACCATATAAATAGATAGATATTTTTTTAAATATATGAGAAAGAATCGAAACATATATATATTCAAATATACATTACATAATCTTGCAGGAGGGGATCCATGCCTCTAACACGTAAAGTACGTGTAGTGGGAAGCAGCCTTGTTATGACGATACCAAGTCAGCTTGCCAAAGCACATAACATAAACGACGGCGATGAACTAGAGATAATTCCGACACAAATCGGTGAGTTTAAAATCCGAAAAATGAAGAAACCATGATTTTTTTTTTTATTCTTCTAATCAATCTCCAGAAGAGATACACAGTATCAAATGAGTAGAACCAACCTGATAAAGTACTAGAACTCTCGTAATAAATGAATAGTAGAAAGAAATAATTTTATTTAAAATGCATTTTGTAAGATCATAAGGACATCGTTTTTTTCTAGCCTTTTGAATTTCCCAATCGATTTATTCATCACAATTTTTTCAGCAATATCTGTAAGCTTTTCCTCCTTGACTCCGACCGCTTGTAAGGTGGTTGGCATTCCAAGGTTTGTGAAAAATTTCTGTGTTTTCAGAATTCCTTTTCTTGCAATCCTGTGAGTATCTCTTCCTTTTATGTTCCAGACGTTCTGTGCATATTCAACAAACTTATCGGTCGTCTCTTCTGTTAAGACGTAGTTCATCCAGTGGGGGGTGAGTACCGCTAAACCTACTCCATGGGTGACATCATAGGTTGCGCTGACCGCATGTTCGATAGCATGTGTTGCCCAGTCCGTTATTCTCCCATATCCTAACAATCCATTCAACGCAAGACTACTCGTCCACATCAATTGCGCTCGTGCTTCGTAATTTTTGGGTTGCTTTAGCGCGAGAGGGCCATAGTTGATACAGGTCAGCAGTAATGCTTCTGCTATCCTGTTCTGGACAAACGCATCCTTTGTTGGACTAAAATACTGTTCAAGGATATGGCTAAAGATATCAACAATACCTGCTGCACTGTGATGCGGTGGAACCGTAAAGGTGTAGGTGGGATCAAGAATTGAGAATCGTGGCCGGAGCACATCATGATGGATCGCAAGTTTCTGTTCTGTATCTTCGTTTGATATCACCGCGTTTCCATTCATCTCAGAACCAGTCCCGGTCATCGTAAGAATCGTACCAATCGGCAATGCTTGTTTTATCATTGAATCTCCAAGCACAAACAAGTCCCAGGGATCTCCTTCATAGTAAAAACCTGATGCAATGGTCTTTGCACAGTCAATTACGCTTCCGCCACCGATAGCAACGATACCGTCAATATCGTGCTCTCTGCAACAGTCTATCCCCTGACGAACAGAGGAAATCCGTGGATTTGGTTGCACCCCGGATAGTTCGTGATAGGTGACTGAATTTCGCCTAAGAATCGTGGTAACCGAATCATATATCCCATTTTTTTTTATACTTCCTTTCCCATACACAAGAAGGATTCTTTTTCCAAACGTTTTTAGTTCCTCACTGAGCTGTTCGATTGTATTTCTCCCAAAAATAACTTTTGTTGGCACCATATATGTGAAATTAAACATTCGTCTACCTCAATATCCTGGCCTATAGGTTTATGGAATGTAAATATTCGTCAAAAACCCTTCGTTTGTACAAGCCACTTAATTCATGCTTTTCTTTGAAGAAAAAAGAAGTTTTATCGTGAAAAAAGCAAGAGTGGTCCCAAGGAAGATTCCAATGATTGCAGAGATCTTCTCGATATCGGTCATGGTACTAGAGCTCTGTATCACATACCCACAGAGAAGAATTGTTCCTGCTCCAACGATATATTTGATATGGGCATCAGGTTTCTTCTTCCGTAGCGATGGAGACATTTGCGTTTTTTTGTATATCTTCATTGATTTTTGACAACTATCGCAGAACCATTCGTTTTTGTCAGGGTACATACGAAGAGGAGAGAAACATTCAGGGCAATGTGGATGGGCGTACAGCGAAAGTTTTGTCTTTGTTTTTCCAATTAGTCTTAGCAAGGGTGGGGCCATGCTTCGTTTGAGAATTGGTGGGGTGATAAAGGTGCTGATGATGATGAGTAAAAGAGTTGCGATGCGAATCTGATTTGCCAGTAATCCTGTTGGTGCTCCAAAAATACCTCGATCGATGCCTGTGGTTACGATAATAAGCGCAACCCCCATGATTGGCATCATTCCGACTCCAATACTGATGGATTCCCTTCTGCTCAGTCCAGAAACTCGAGCGCCAACTGCACCACCTAGAAAATTGGCTATGACTCCAAATACCACAAAGACCGAAATAAAAACCAGCAAGGTGCCTAAATTGTTTGAATTGATGAGGTAAAGGAAATCGAACCCTGCACCAACACTGACAAAGAAAAGGGGGATGAAAAAGGCATACCCGATGGTTTTGATGTAGTCGGCAAGCATGCTTGCTTGCGGTGTTTTACGGATGAACAAGCCTGCGATAAACGCACCGATTAACGCAGTAAGTCCCATGTTTTCCGCAAACGCAGCAAATAAAAAGCAAATCACCAGACCAGAGGTAAGGATGATAATCGGTGCTTTCCTGGTGGAGTTCTTATGGACCGTATACCGAACAAGAATAAAACCTATGCTGACCGTAAGCACGAAGAATAGGAGAATCTGTAGAAGCAGAGTGAACGAGTTTCCCGTCCCAAACACCAATGCAAAGATGATAATAGCAAGAATATCGTTTAAAACAATCGCAGTATGCAGCGTCAACCCAACCCGTGTTGATAACATATCCATGTCCGCTAAAATCCGTATGGCGATCGTGGCGGATGTTGCATTTAGGATCGCACCCACCGCCATGGATTGGATAAGATCCATACCAAACAATAATCCAAAAAGACAACCACTAAAAAACGGGATTAGGACACCAAAGATGCCGACGAAGAACCCTGCCTTTCTCGTTTTTTTAAGGTCCCCGGTGTTGGTCTCAAGGCCTACAATAAATAATAGGAAAATCACCCCGATAAATGCAACTTCTTTGAACTCAGGGCTTGTTAAATCCAACGAGAACTGAAACACAGCGGAGCCAAAGAGGTTCAGAGATACACCAGATAATGCTCCGAGGAGCGAGGGACCAAGGATAATACCAGCGATAATCTCTCCGATCACCCCAGGTTGTTTTATCTTTTCAAAGAGAAGATTGAATATTTTTGCAAAAATAATCGCAAGCGTAATCTCAAATAGCATCCAATGCATCCCTTACTAATAATCCTATGGAAATGAGTATCAAGTCATGGTATATAAAATCATGGAAAAATCATCTCTCAAATATTTTAAATAATTAATTCATGATGCATCCCCTTGAGATGATGAGCGAGAATCATACCTTGATTGCCGAAATATATGCCCTTACAGTAAAGGACCTTATGCAACCGCTTGAATCAAAGGATTCCTGTTTGGAAAAAACTGATGATATCGAACAGGTATTTCTCATTCTTTCGAAAAAAAATCATATCTGGATTATCAGTGATAGAGCAACGCTTGAGCTTGCTGGTGTTATCACGCAATCTGATACGATCTCGCTGTTCGCACCAGTGGTTACTTCGCTAGAATCGTTTGATAAACCATCGCTTCAATCATTTCAGTATGGTCTATCGACAAAAGTTTCTGAGATTATGTCGACACTGCCCATTACTGCTACTGTAGAAGACAAGATAGCTGATGCGATATCAAAAATGAAACAGCAGAAGATAAAACAACTGCCGGTTGTTGATGAAAACAACCGACTCATTGGAGAGATTACATTAACGCACCTCATCAATGAATATCTGCATAGAAGTAGAAAAAGTAGATAAAAAAAATTAGACATGCTACAATTCAACTCTTTAAGCGGCAGACACAGAAAGTTTTATATCGGCAGGTACTATATTAACAAATGGGGAACCTATGAAGAAAAATTATAAAACCATCATTCTTGTTGGAACGATTTGTATATTACTTTTTGCTACGTTCCAACCAGTCTATGCATATTCACATGAACTGCAACATCCGTTTAGTGGGGCAGAAACCAACGAAGAACAGGAAGAACCAGAGGTGTTTGGGCCCGCATGGTATACAAAACCAGCCACCTATGCACTTCTTGTGAGCGGGTATAAAGCATTAGAAACCGCCTATCCTGGGTATATCGAGGTAATAAAAGCCAATGAATTGTATAACACGGGCACAGTGACCGGGGGATATGATCTGTATTATGTTCGAATCACCAATGAGTCATTAGGACTTCATAAACCTGAAGCACTGTTCCTTGGTGGCCCCCATGGCGACGAAACCGTCGGAACCATCGGCATGTTCTGGTTTACCGATTGGCTCATGCGGATGGCATTTACCGATGAACCATGTCAAGAATATTCGAAAGAATGGTTACGATGGCTTATTGATCACAGAGAAATCTACATTGAAGTTTCACATAACCCCTATGGATATGACCACGGTCCCCAGCGGTATGATGCAAACGGCTGGGACCTGAACAGAGAATCAGATTATGACGGTCCGGGATATCCGACTGGTGGTATCTGGGCTAGTATCAACGGGAAAACCCTAGTTAAATTCCTCAATAACCATACAATCCGAGCAGGATGCGATTTCCATGGCGGGGTACGGATGTTACTGTATCCCTGGTCCTCAAACCATGATAACATCTACGGGACCAGTCCTATCACAGGGACATCATATAGTCATGCGCCTCCCGATTTCTACTTTTTCGACGCGTCCTCCCTACGGGTTGGAGACTATATTGGGGACTACGGGGGGGATCTAAACCAAAACACTGTCGGGACAATCCCTGATACGGTTGGATATGAAGCCCCAGGCGGAATATGCCCTTGGGCGTACGGCGCAGATACTGTTAAAAACCCTGTGGAAGCCCCCTACGTCGATTATGGACCATACCCGGGTGCAGGCGTTCTTTGGCTTTCCCCTGAAATGTCTGTGACAAAGAATCCCTCTGAATCAACATTTGGAAATGACACGATACATCGCTATGGGGCGGAAGTACGCCGATTCATCTTACATCAAACCGACATTGCACAACCGTATCTTTGCTGGCAACATGGTTCTGTTGAAAATCACGCTGTCCTATACACAAACACGCAGATAAACCTCACCTGGCAAGTGAATGGAAGCATGGTTGTCGATCATACGTTTATTCAGTATGGTACCAATCCAGATCCGACCCAGACCTGGACGTACACCACGCCGGATTATGACGAGCACAGTGGCGAGTATCTTGGTGGAACCGGCTGGGATAATGCTATGAATGGACAGACCTCAGGGACGACGTATCAGGAAAGCATTGTACTGACAACCCCTGGTGAATACTATTTTGTTGCAACGGCACAAGTCGATCAGGTCTACCAAAACGTACTCCGACCAGATATCTATGGGAACACACCATATCTTCGGTTGATAAAGGAGCGGACAAATGATTCGTACTATGAAGTATTACAGGGGACAGATGGCACTGAGGAAATAATTGGGCAGACCTGGTGGTACAGCCCCATCATGCATATCACAGTTATCCCAGAAAACGAGGCCCCCAATAAGCCAGAAAAACCCAGTGGACCTACCTCTGGAAAACCGGGTTCATTGTACTTGTATCAGACCAGTACCACTGATCCTGATGGTGACATGGTGTATTACCTATGGGATTGGGGCGATGGCACACAATCTGAATGGTTGGGACCTTACGCCTCCGGAACGCAGGCAAGTGCCCAGAAATCCTGGAATGAAAAAGGAGATTACAGCATTAAAGTAAAAGCAAAGGACATCTATGGTGGAGAAAGCCCTTGGTCAGATCCTCTCCCAATCACCATGCCGACGAGTAAAACCGCACAGGTGCGTCTCCTTCTTTCCCAGCTGTTTTCGAATCTCTTGCAGTTCCTTCGAACGCTTACTTTACTGAAATAATGGAATTGATGGAAGAATTCTGATTAACACGCAAAGGTTCATAACATTCCCTGGCAACGAGTGGATTGGAACATCAGTATGGGATCAATCCTTCTTTTTAATTTTTTTATGACGATACGAAAGAAATAGGATCTTCTTAGGTTTATTATCCGCAATCTTACCTATGGGTACTATCTGGCTTTTCACTAACTATTCACTCAAATTAAAAAAAATTACTCGAAGGTTAAAGATAATAACAGAGAAGACAATTCTCCACCTTCCCATCCTTTGTTAAACAGATAGAGACTCATATAAAAAGTCTGGATACTTATCAGGGGAGGAGAAAGGAGATGAGTGCTGACAAGCCATTTGCGGTTGCTGTCCTCGCCGGCCTTTGTCATTACAGCTGCCTTATAGACAGTATTAAAATACATCGCTTAAAGGTAGGGACAACTGTTATTACCAATATTGAAAACAAGTTGTCGTTTGAATCTTCCATATAGGAATGCAATCTTTATCCGTTGGAGGACAAATTCAGTGCATTCCACTAATAAACGTATACGACGGACGACGGTATCGATATAATCACATAATATCAATATCGAACAAATACTTATGATATGTCAATCCACTTCCAGAAACGAAAGGATACATTGCTTGCTTTTAATTGTACCACGACACAACCTGCATCCATCCTTAGAGTTCCACTATGATTTGAACGATACTGGTGTTTTGCGCAAATGATTACAAACGAATCCTATGACATCTAAACCGTTTGAGAAGCTCTTGACAACATTTTTTAGGGAAGATATCGCTGTCAAGAACACAATATTATGCTAAAAAACCATGCTGATACAATTATCCATACAATTTATTCAATGGAAAATTCTTGTTAACAAAGCGTTAAAGAAAAAAGAGGTAATGACCTGTATCAGGTCATCACGATTTTTATGATAATCTACTGATCTTTTTTATTATATCTTAATGAAGATCAATAGTATCGTCGCGTTTTGTTCTACTTCTGCTGTGCTCTCGGGGACTGTCGCAGTGATCTTAATTACTGTTTTCCCAAACCCAATAATGGTTTTTGAAGTGATTTCTCGTGTGTCGCCTGGATTGAGAGCCAGGATGTTACCGGTTGTTTCCTTGCCTAATAATACCAGTCCACCAGTCAATGTCATGGTCCATTCGATGTTGTTTGCTGCAGCATCACCACTGTTTTTAACCGTTGCTTTGACTTTGAGCAATCCACCGGTGACGCCTTCAATTTCTAAACTTGGTAATGCTTCTGCGCTGATAGAAATCGTATGGACTGGTGATACACCGCTCTGTGCACCGAGTTCATCTTTTGCTTTAACGGTGATATCATAATCACCCGCCTCAGTCCATTGATGAGAGGCAGTTACCGTTGCTCCGGATGCAAAAGGTCCTAACCAGTCACTGTTTGTCCCATCACCCCACTCAAACCAGTAATAAATGTCTTGTCCTTCTGGGTCAGTGGTTGATGCCGTGAAATCGTATTCGACATTCACGTATCCATCATAGGGTCCGCCAGGAGCTGCTGGGGTTACCGGTGGTTCATTTACCGGACCTGTCGAATAGAGTTCATACCCAAATAGCCAGTCTGTTACACCAGGGGCTGAGCTGTCCTGAACACAGCCGCCGAGAACGAATAATCCCTCTGCGAAGTCAGGTGATGCCCATAGTCCACCAGCGATTCCAACACCAGAGCCGACTTCAGCACCGACGTTGTAGGAAAAACCAGTGTACGCACCTGCAGTAAGATCCCATTGATAAACTGTTGCTGCTGCTCCGGTTGTTTGGTCAAAAACCCAGAGGTAGGGGCCGGCTGGATCTGGATCGTATGCAAACCCGTAGGTTGATGTTGTCGTTCCAAGGTTAAATGTTCCTAAAATAGATCCTGTTGATGGATCCACTTTCCAGACAGGGTCTCCCCAGTTGGAAACATAGAGGATATCAAGGTCTGTGTCATAGGCGATAGCTCGTGATGCAAAGCCACCCGTTATTGTTGCAACAAGGGTTTTCGTGGTGAAATCCATCTTCCAGATTGTTCCAGATGCTGCACCACCATACATGTATTGGGCGCCATCATACGCAAGGTCCCGAAGACCACTGACACCCGTGATGGAGAATTGCTCCTTGAGTGTTCCGTTTGTGTAATAGCTGTGGATTAAATTACTTGCCCAACGGGTACTATACAGATAGGTTCCATCAAACTCTGCACCAGCGTTCCCATTGGCACCAGTCTCACCAGTTGCTCCAATATCATACTCAAATAACAAATCCCAGGGGTCTAGATTTGGTATATAGGTAGATGTGCCGCTTATGAAATTAGGGCTTACATCAGTATTTTTTGTCGCTGTTACTGAAAATACAGTAACGAACATCAGCATACCAATTACTATGCTTACTAATTTTCGTTTCATTTTTATGTCTCCCTAGGCTTAATAATGAAGAACTGCAATATAAAGCTTTCTATTAGATAGTCTTACTTATATTAAAATATAGTAGATAATATATATGGGATATATGGGGGAGAGTAGGAGAGTAGAGAAAAATGCAAAACATCACAAACGATCGATAGTTATCGATGATATTTTCTATGTAAAATACAATTAGTATTGGTTTTTGACTATTCTTGATAATATATTTTCCTGTTATCGAGTTATGAAAAACAGTCAGTCGTGTTTTTATCTAAGTATTCACATCACGTACTATAAAGGTTTAGAGGTCGAAAACCATTTTATTCTAGTACCATCTGCAGCAAGCAATACTATTTTTTTATCCCCACCAGATCTCTCCAAAACGATTCGACACAGCTATTAAATCAAGCACTTGAATCTCACCGCAATTGTCCGCATCTTCTCGGATCCATCCCTCGGTACCTATTGTTCCATATTTATTTGATACGAATACTAAATCTAGAATAATACACTCCCCATAGTTGTTGATGTTCCAATTCTACGTCCTCGAAGACCATCTGATGTATCAATATGAACTTAAATCAGATGAAAAGAAAAACAAAGTTGTTGCTATCTGCCCAAAATGCAACAAGGTAAACTACTATAAAGGACTGTCGGAGGAAAAAATCCCTATCGTCTGTTCAAACTGTGGAAACCGGGGGATTATCTCAGTAAAGTAACCAAACGTTCCATAACACTCATATTTCTTCAAATATAAAAGAAAAATATCTGGCTTCTCATTCCTTTTATAAAAAGATGTGGAGACACAATAATTCCAAACGATGGTATCATCCAATCCCTCTATTCTATCCTTGTAGTGATTCAGTAAGAAAATGACGCCCGCATCGGGATTCGAACCCGAGTCTGAGGCTCCGCAGGCCTCTAGGATATCCAAGCTACCCCATACGGGCAATTCCTATCGATACAAACTACCTCTGCATATAAAATTGATACGAACGTATTCAGAACTCGAAAACAGCATTCTTTTAATAAGGATATCGGAGAATCACATGATAAAACAAGGATACATCTCTTAAAATAAGATAAGAATGTCAATCAGTTATCTCTTGATGACATCAACCATCGCAATCTTCTCAAGGATAAGGTCCCCGTAGCGTTCCTTTGGAACAGTCGATAGCTCCTT
>MUGD01000307.1 GCA_002900555.1 Thermoplasmata archaeon M9B2D
TGATCTTCGGTACCGTCGCTGCAGTTGTCGCGTCACTCTTGATCGTACCTGTCCTGCTCCATAACACAGACCTTGACAAACATTTTGGTTTCAAAGAGCGTAAAGCCGTCTCTATCGAAAACCCGGACCACTTTGTCTGACACCAACGTCACCTTTGACGGTGTCCGTCGCCACTACTTCCCCAAGGTCTCCTGCCAAGTCATAAGATTTCGAAAAACACGAGAAAACGTTAACCTTTCTTCATGGATGATCGGATATATAAAACAATATTGCTATTCAGGTAAATCTGAGAGTGAGTAAAAGTATTAAAAAAGATTGTTTAGGCAGGTAGGAGACCTGCCTGTGTAGAGATATTATAAGCGTGCGGCTTTGACGCTGATACATGCCTCAAGAGCAGCAAGCTCATTTAGAGCAGCATCTTTAACATCAGAGTCGACCACGATCACGGCAAGCGCTTCCGACTTATTGTTACGTCCAAGACGGAAGTCAGAGATGTTAACATTGTGGTTAGCCAGGATCGTACCGACCTTACCGATAACACCCGGAACATCCCATCGACCTCGAAACCGTCAAAATCAACGATACGCTGGACTTCGCCTTCAAAGATCGTTGCCGAGATGCTGACCGTTCCCTTATCCGTTGTCAGTTTAACGGTAATAAGGTTTTTGTACGGTGACTGTATTTTCGTGTCTTCGACTTCAATTTTGACACCGCGTTGCTCGGCAATGAATTCTGCGTTAACGTAATTGACGGTGTCGCCTGTTGTTTCAGCCATAGCGCCGACTGTCGCAAATGTCGCCAATGAGTCAAGGTACTCTTTGATCTCGCCGTCACCGCTTACTTTGACGGAGACAAGCGGTGCTTTATTGACCTGTGATGCAAGGAATCCGATCTTCTGTCCCATCTCAAGGAACGGTTTGACGAATGACGGGATCTTGCTCTCGTCGATCGGCAGGTTCATCGCATGCGGATAAGCGATACCCTTCGCCGCCTCGATCGCCTGCTGTGCCGCCTGCGTACCGATGTTGTATTGTGACTCAAAGGTGTTGGCGCCAAGGTGTGGCGAGACAACGATGTTGTCAAGGTCGAGAAGCGGGTGATCAGTCGCCGGTTCTTTGATAAAGACGTCGATCCCCGCAAAACGGATCTTGCCCGATTTTAGACCGTCATAGAGCGCATCTTCATTGTAAAGACCACCACGTGCACAGTTGATAAGAACGACGCCGTCTTTCATCTTGGCGATCTCCTCTTTATCGATCATGTTGATAGTCTCTTGGTTTTTAGGTGTATGGATCGTGATGATATCACAAGCAAGAATATCGTCAAAGTTCTCTGTATAGGTCATACCAAGGTCTGTCACTTTTGAAGCGTTGATATACGGGTCGTACGCGACGATATCCATCTCGAAAGCTTTGGAACGGATCGCGACACGGCTACCGATATTACCGAAACCGATCACACCCAGTTTTTTGCCTTTGAGCTCATAACCATACCACTTCTCACGTTTCCAGATGCGCTGGTTTTTGAGGTGGTCGTGTGAATACGGGAACATACGCATACATGAAAGCATGTGCGTCATCGTAAGCTCAACAGCGGCGATCGTGTTGGCCGTAGGTACGTTCATGACAATGATACCCTCTTTTGAACACCCCTCGATATCAACATTGTCCACACCGACACCCGCACGAACGATTGCTTTAAGGTTTTTTGCAGCCGCGATGAATTTATCATCTACATCAGTTGAACTACGTGTAATCGCCACATCAGCCGTTTTGATTACGTCTAACAGTTCAGTCTTGTCAATGTCTGCTGCAAAAACGTAATCGACCTGATCGTCATTCTTAAGCATCTCTAGACCGGCTTCGTGAATGTGATCACATACAACAATCTGATATTTTTCCATAACTATACATCCTATAAAAAAAATTGTGTGAATTCTAACCTCAATCTATTGGCATATATTCAAGTCAGAATTGGAGGATTCGGTAATGCAAGAGTAGCTAAAAAGCCCACTCTTTACATTAGTTTTACAAGGGAATTGCTTATTTAAGTTTGTCTTTAAGAAGATCGCCCAGTGTGTTACCGCTGTCTTCTTTGTTCAGATCTTCAATGATCTTCTGATCTTTCAGACGAGAAAGCTGCTTGACTGAAAGACGGATACGATCACGCTGTGTATCGATAACAACAATAACCGCTTCGATCTCTTGACCGATCTCAAGTTCCTCTTTGACAAGTGGCTCAAGATCTTCGTCACGGATCAGTGCATCGACACCTGCATCAAGTGAAACAAATACGCCGAAGTCTTTAATGTCACGGATCTTGCCGGTTACGATCTCATTGCGGCTGTGTTGTGCAGCAAATGCATCGATCGGGCTCTCCTGAAGACATTTGTGGTTCAGAGAGATCTTCTGATCATCACTGTTGATACGTGCGATCTTGACTTCAACCTCGTCACCTTTTTTGAAAAGGTCTTTGGCTTTGACACCTTTTTCCCAAGATGTATCCTGGTTGTGAAGAAGACCTTCTACACCATCGATCTTGACAAATGCACCGAAGTCAGTCAGTGATGTGATAACACCTTTTGTGATCTCACC
>MUGD01000078.1 GCA_002900555.1 Thermoplasmata archaeon M9B2D
AGATAGTGTAGTTGATGCTTGGCATCGACAATTGTGGAGGAATAATCAACATATCATCGGTTTCAAAGGCGACTGCTGCTTCCGATTCTGTCATCAGCTCCTCAAACATTTTTTCACCAGGTCGCAGTCCAATGATTCTTTTTTCAATTGATTCTTTTTTATTATGATATTTTTCTGTGTAAACTTCAATAATCACATCGATAAGGTCCCCTAGTTTGACGACTGGCATTTTCAGAATGAAGACCTCGCCTCCCTTTGCTAAGTGTGTTGCTTTAAACACCAGTTCAATAGTATCTGATACAGACATCATGTATCGGGTCATTTCTGGGTTAGTAATGGTTATTGGTCTTTTTTGTCGAATCTGTTCCTCGAAAAGGGGAATGACCGACCCTCGTGAGAACGAAACGTTGCCGAAGCGTACGGAGGAGAAAATTGTTGGTTTTGATCCTTTTCCTTCGTTTGCATCGATGATGAGTTTCTCTGCAAGCAGTTTCGTCGCCCCCATGGTGCTTACCGGGTTAACCGCTTTATCCGTGCTGATGCTAATAACCCGATCAACTCCTGATTCAAGTGCAGCTTCGATGACGTTTTGCGTCCCAAGAACGTTTGTTTTTATTGCTTCAAATGGGTTGTATTCGCACAAAGGAACATGTTTAAGTGCGGCTGCGTGGTAGACGATATCGATGTCCTCCATTGCAAGAAGGACTCGTTCTTTATCACGGATGTCCCCTATTAAAAATCTTCTATTCGCGATCTCATGCATTAACTTTGTCCCATTGCTATCAGTTTCCTGCATCATCTGGAAAGTTGCATTTTCATCGTTACTAAAGATTCTGATGACCTCAGGCCCATACTTCAACACGCTTCGGACGATTTCACTGCCAATGCATCCGGTGCCACCGGTGACTAAGATTTTTTTGCCTCGAAAGATGTTTTCTAATTGTTTTTGCATCATAGGTTTTTACACCATTTTTGAATAGTAGAAACTACATAATCCATTTCTCTTTTTGTTATGGTCGGATAGAGTGGGAGGGTAAGAACTTTTTCTGAGATTGCTTCGGTGAGGGGTAAATCATTTTTTTTGTAGTTAAATTCTTTTGTATAGAACTTTTTTAGATGAATCGGTTCGAAATATATTTTAGTCATAATCCCGGCTTTGGTGAGATGTTGTTGCAGTCCGTCCCTGATTTTCTTGTTAGGCAATTCTATGGTATAAAGCTGATAGACGTGATGTTCTCCCGCAGTCTCAGTGGGCGTCTGTATAGATGAGAGCGTTGATAGCTTTTTTGTATAATAGGCTGCTTTTTCTCTTCGCATTTTTATGATTTTTTTGAATTTTTTAAACTGTGAAAGCACTAATGCAGCGTTGATACTTGGGAGTCTATAGTTATAACCAGCCAGGATATAATCAAGATCCTGTGTGGACGAAAAATACCCTTGTTTGCTTTCTATGCGGCCATGGGAACGAATCAATCTGAGTTTTTCTGCGACCATTGTCGAATCTGTGACTGCAAGACCACCCTCCCCTGCAGTTATGACTTTGTTCTGACAGAAGCTAAAAACTGCTGCATCACTAAACGTTCCGACTTTCTGTGAGTGTATTTCCGCCCCCAGGGATTCACACGCATCCTCTATGAAGAGCAGATGATGGTCCTTTGCGATTTCCGTTAATGCTTTGATTTCTTTGCAGGGGCTTCCACCGTAGTGGATCGGCAGGATTGCTTTTGTTTTATTGGTTATTTTTTCTTTTACGTCCTCTGGGTCTAATGCATATGATTTCGGTTCGATATCAGCAAACACTGGTGTTGCACCGGTTAAAACCACTACATTAGCTGTTGCGATAAACGTAAAAGAAGGAACAATGACCTCGTCGCCATTTTTAATATCATAGGCAAGCAGTAGCGCATGAAGAGCCGATGTCCCTGAATTAAAGGATATCCCCTGCTTTTTTCCAAGAAAACCAGCGATAGCGTCCTCTAAGGTTTGAATCTCAGGGCCCATGGTCCAGTAGCTTGCCCGTTTGATGACCTTGGTCACCGCGGTGATATCCTGAGTATCCCAGTACATCTTGAAGAGAGGGATTTTCCATTTCATAAATGTCTTCATCCATACATTTTTTTTACGGGTTATCAGAATAGAAAGACGACACGAGTCGTTTTCCGCTATTATAGTTTCACGGGACCACCGTTTCGGAGAGCGTCTTCGACGTTCTTTTTCAGCCTCCAATGACCATCCCGTCTTTCGACGATATCCCGATTCGCGTATTTATCGACGATTTTCCAGAAATCCTCTTCTTTATAGTTGATATATTCAAGGAAATCTGTCAGCATTCGTCTATCAAGTTTCCAGTCTTCGGCAACGACTTTTTCTACGGCTTCTTTACGTGTCATCATACCATCCCTGATATAAAGACTAGCTACTTCTGTGACTCGTTGATGACCGAACTTTGGGAATTTGAACCAGGTGTGGGTAAGGTAGCCAAGTGAGTCAATTTGATCGTATTGCTCAAGGAACCCATCCCGTTTCCATTCGCCAGTATCATCAAGTGTTTTAAAGCCTCGTGTTCTGGCAAACTGCATGTTCTTATAGCCGTTCCAAGGAAGGAAATAACTGAGGAATATAGGGTTGAGTTGTATTTTTTTTATTTCTTCTTCAGAAGGAAAAATCCCTGGGTTTACGTCCTTCATGCTGATAGTATCATCAAGCCAGATGTCCCAGGGAACTGGTTTTACCACATCGTTTGTAATCTGTTTCATGGCACTGGGGGTTTCCTCGGTATTTGGTCCACCATAGAGAAAATTGGTATCTTCACCGTAGACGACTAAGGGCAGATTTAATTTCACCGCCATCTGTAAGGGATATGCATAAATCGCTTTATCGAAGTACCAGGTTGGTGAGCCGAGTCGTTCTAAGGCTTTTCTGAAAAGGTTCTTGCAGACTTTAGGGTTTAATGACATGACATGGGCATCGACTCCAAATTCAGTACGAAGGTTATCCCAGTTGTGATGGCCGGTTTGTGTCCAGGTGAAGTTATCGACGCTGACAATCAAGGGGTTCATCCCGAGTTTCTCTTTCATAATATAGGTTTGATAATAACTGTCTTTCCCACCGCTTGCGGTGATCATACAATCATAGTAATCCCCGTTCGTCCCCCTATATTGATCTGCGAGATTCTCAAGTTCTTCCCATCGTTTCTTCCAATCTGTTTTCTTTATATGCTCTGCAGCTTGACAGGGGTAGCAGATGCCTTCCTCGTTAAATTTCATGTACGGTCGTGTATCAGGCATGACGCATTTTGTACAATACCTCATTTCTCTGCCTCCAATTTTTCTATTTCTTTTTTTGTAAGTTTTCTTTTAACCGTGGCGGGGACGCCATAGGCTATAGTATTATCTGGTATATCAGTGTTTACAAAGCTAAACGCACCGATAATGGTGTTTTTTCCGATTGTGACTCCCGGCATGATGACAGAATGTGTCCCTATTCGACAATTTCTTTTCAGGAATATTTTTCCTTCTTTATTGTCGATGGTTGATATCGAATACAGTGAACAGTGAGACCCTATTTGCACGAAATCATCCATTACTACTCCTTTTTTCGCATTGATGTAGGTAAATGCCCCGATATCAACAAAGTTGCCTAGTTTAAGGTTGTTATGATACTGACACATCCAATGCCATTTCGTGGTATCATTTTTATCAAAGGTTGGTTGTTTCCATTTTGTGAATCTTTTTTTGGTCATAGACCCTCACCTCAATAGGTAATCTGTTTTTGAATAAGTGGTTCATCAAGTGGAATTTCTTTTAAGATTTTTATTATCTTTTTTGCAGCCAAACCATCACCGAATCTATTCTTACAGGTTTGAACCTCTTGTCTGAAATTTTTATCATGAAGCGCAAAGTCAATTGCCTTAATTATTTTGTTTTTTTCTGGCTGGACATCAATGATGTTTGTGGATCGTTCTCTTCCTTGTTGTCGACTTCCGATATTGACAACCGGGATTTTAAACGAGGGTGCTTCAATAATGCCGCTGCTGGAATTCCCGATCATAAGGTCAACGGATTTCATAACACCAAGGTAGTCTGCGTGAGGCATATTTTGATACGCATGAAGATATGATTTTTTTGAATAGTTCTTTATAAGATCAATAAATTTTTTACCTCCAGCATCACAGTTCGGGTAAAGCAGAACAGTCTGTTTTTTTACTGTATCAAGCGCCCGTAGGAGTTCTCGAAGCTGAGAGTATCCCCTATCTTTTAAGGTCGTGAGAGGGTGTTGAACAACAAGAAACGTAATTTCGTTCTGGTCGAGATGATATTTTTTAAACAGTTCTTTTTTTGAAGGTAACTTCGAATGCATAATGGTATCGAGAGTGAGTGCACCTGTGATAAAAATCCTTTTTTTCTGCTCACCCATGCGTTCTACTCGTTCTGCGTTTTCTTTCGTATGAACAAGGTGGATATGGGAGATTTTTGTGATGGCATGGCGGATGGATTCATCTATGGTTGTCCCGGTCACATCACCCCCGTTGATATGCGCGATAGGGATGTTCAAATAAAGGGCGGAAAGTGCAGCAGCGAACGATTCGCTTCGATCGCCAAGGACAACAAGGATATCTGGACGATGATGATCAAAGAAGGTTGTAAAATTGCTGATTCCTGACGCTAGGTACTGGGCCATATGTTTTAGTTGATCTCCTTTATACCTCATTGGGATTTTTTTTGCGTTTGGAAAATCCTTTTCGACGATTTTGAAGGTGTTTCCGAATGAAGGGAGCAGGTGCATCCCAGTGATTATTGGAAGCAATCGTAGCTTCGTATCATGTTGGATTTTTTCCATAAGTGGTTTGAGATATCCGTATTCTGCACGGGTGCCTGTAACAACAGCGATAGTCCTCATAATTATTCAACCATATCGAACCGAATAAGTTGATCTTTTTTTATAGGTTTTTTGGTTTTCCTCCCAAGAAGCTGTTTTAGATGCATCGGTGAAAGCCCGGTTCCAGGCCGCTTGAAATCAAGCATAGTTCTACGGAGAACCGCTCCTTCCTTGACAGGCTGGCTAGCAACAATGCTTTTTCTGACAAGTTTCATTATTTCTTTTTCAGACCGTGTTGGTTTTTTTGCATAGCTTCCAAGAACTGTTTCGACGGTTCGTAGTTCAGTAACCATCTGCATGAGTTCTTCTGGTTCAAGTGATGCAGCATGGTCAGGACCAGGCATGGCTCGGTCAAGAGTGAAATGTTTCTCGATGACGACCGCACCAAGGGCTGCTGCCATGAGAGGGACTGTAATTCCTATTGTATGGTCCGAATAACCAACAAGGCAGTCCAGTGAGTGCCGCATGGTAAGCATCGCACGGAGATTTACCTCATCTAATGGGCAGGGGTAATTGGTCGTGCAATGAAGTACGATTACCTGATGGTTCCCATTTTTATGAATCGCTCGAATCGCATCACCAACCTCCTTAAGGGTGGCCATACCCGTTCCTAAAAGGATTGGTTTGTGTTTTTTAGATGCGTATTCTAACGCAGGAAGATTGGTAAGGTCCCCAGAGCCGAACTTATACGCTGGGACAATGTCCTCTAAAAAATCGATAGCATCAAACGAATGAGGGGTCGACAAGAACAGTATCTTTTTTTTATCACAATACGCTTTAAGTTCCTTGAACGTTTCGTATGAAAACTCATAGTGTTTAATCATCTGAAGCTGTGTGAGATTTCCCTTTATGTTTTTCTTCTGGTACGATGCGATATCGACATCCCCAGTGACAACTCCCTCTGCTTTAAATGTCTGGAATTTGACCGCGTCCGCACCAGCATGTACCGCGACATCAACAAGTTTTTTTGCAAGAGGTAACTTACCGTTGTGGTTTATACCTGCCTCTGCGATGATAAAACACGGTTGTTTTTCCCCAATGCATTTTGATCCTATATGTATGGTTTTTGCCATAGATTCCCCACTACAGATATAATCAAAGGTAACAACGAACCACTATTAAAAGTTCATTTCTTATTTCTTAAAAAAATGGGATAGAAGATAGTTATTCTTTTTTTCTAGAGTAAATTTCTTGTTTAATTTTTCGAATTTCCTGGAAATGTGTATGGTAGTGATTGTCGATTTGATCCTTGATATGTTTGTCTAAATCAAGCTGTACACAATGAGCGTTTATTGCAGCTATCTGCGGGTGTTTGTCAAGATATTCTATGACTTTTTCTAATGTAAGGGTTGTTTTAAATGGGATTGTCGTATAAAGGTGGTTGATAAGCTCATAATCTTCTTTGTAGTCAAGCGTAAGTCGGTAGTTTGGTCTATGGAACTTTTTATCTGCCGTCAGAGTAAAAACATCGAATAGGTCAGGTCGATCTATGAGGTATCCCCAGATTTCCGTGTCGATAATAGTTTTGACGATGCAGATGGTCTGTAACGCTTGTACATTCATGCCCCATACTGCAGTTCCAAAAGGCAGACCTTGTACTTTTATAAAATCAGGTTGTTGTCGTGTAATGACATCCACTATTTTGTTTGCGTATTGTATGGAAAACAAGGGGTTGTCCGCAGTTATCCCAAGAGCATAATCCAAGTGGTGAGAGATTGCGGCATCATGCAATCGCTTTACAACATCGTCAGGGTCACCAAGGAAATACGAGACATTGGTTGTTTCTGCGATCAAACGTAATGGTTTGTCCTGAGGGGACGCTGAAGTGCAGATAACAATATCTGTATCGTCAATTGAGTGGATTTCTTGTGCGCGTTCTACAATTCGTTGTATGACGGGTTTGCCGTTTAAATCCTTCATGATTTTTAATGGGAGTCGTGATGATTTTAATCGTGCAGTGATTAAAAAACCGATTCTCATAGTGCTTTCTTCCTTTGGGGCTTTATTTTTTTACATTTGTGAATTGTTCAAGATGCAAGGTTTTAAATGTATATTCGATTTTGCTAAAGTCAAGTACCTCGTCTTTTTTTATATCAACTTTTGCTTTGGAACCGATTAATTGGAGAAATTGCTTCTGCTGTATCGTGCTTTCCTCAGGGGCTCTTTTAAACCAGAGGTTTTCTAGCGAAAGTTTCTCCCCTTTTTTGATATCTTTTTTAGCCACGATAGCCTTTTTCATTGGGCCGATGTTTCCATATGCTTTCTCAGGTTCACTGAGAGTGATTTGTCCGCTGCCATGAATTTGAAGTGCTATGTTCATATGATTCTTGATAATACGCATATGTTCTTTTCCGACTGCGGCATGGTAATCAATGCGTTCTTTCCCTGGATCAAGTGTATAATGTTTTTCAAGAATTGGGAACCCCATCACCGCGGCAGAGACGCTTATCATCACATTGTTTGGATCGTTAAAATGGGTATGATCTGCATATCCGACAGGAAGGTGAAATAAATTATAGATTGCATGCATCTTCGCTAGATTGATATCTGCATAGTTCGTCGGATAACTTTGGAATCCATACATAAGAAGGATATCTTGTTTTCCATGATGTCTTAGAAAATCGATTGCGTACGAGATATCGCTAATTGAAGAGCCACCAATGCCAAGAATGATTGGGCCATTAAACTTTGCCGCTTCTGAAAGCATGTAGAAATCATTAAGACTGGTCGCGTGCAGTTCAAGAAAAGCAACTCTTTTTTTCTTTGAGACAATATAGCGAATGCTTTCAACATCATCACATAACGCAACAATGTCAAGCTTTCTTTTGATGGCAAAGGAGAATATCTCGTTCCATTGGTTCTGTGTAAAGATCCAGTGTTTCATTTGTTTGTAAAGTGGATGCGAGCGTTTCATGTAGCTATCCAGATTTAGCAGCAGATGGAATTTGATTGCATTAAGTTTTAAAGAGGCGATCTCCTCAATCATCTGAAAAAGATAGTTGATGTCGCCTTCATGGTTATAGGCAGTTTCTGCGATAATATAGGGGACGAGATGGTGTTTCTTCATCATACTCTTTCCTTTCCTTTTGGACAAATCAGAATGCATTCGTTTCCGCTGCTCTTAGGATGGCAAATCAGGAGTTCCCTAAAAACCTTTTGCCTTGGGATACGAATTACAGGATCTTTAATTCAGTAAAGAACTTCTTAAAATGCTCCTCTGGAGAAGGGGTGAAGAAGAGGTCTGCGGTAGCCTTGGTTTCAGCAACTGCATCTTGATAGTTAGCCAGGATAGTCGTCACTGACTCGATGAATTCTGCCGGTGAGTGAACCAGGTAGGGTGTTTCTGTCTTAGGTGTTATATTGTAGAGATCAACGAATATGTTAGGGACGCTAAACGCCATTGCTTCCAGCCCGCTTGTTGAATAAACAGTAGAGTGAATGTCAACATTAGTGAAGAGTTGAAAGATGTCCTCGTATTTATCTACCAGGATGATTTGTTTGTTTTGTAGATTTGAATAACTGTTGGTATCATAGGGATGTGGTTTGAAAAGAATCCCGATGTTGAGGTGCTGTTTTTCGAGGTGGTCTGCGACTGTGGTGATGAATTCTTGTATCTCCTTGGCGACAATCCATTGGGATGTGAATAAAATCGTATGTGCAAATCGTGAACTGCTTTCTTTCTGGCGCGATCCCCGTTTTTTTTCCTTTAATATCTGTTGAAGATACGGGTATCCAACGGAGCGGACCTTGTCTTTGTCAAAGAGGTTGCCGTTTCGAACCATCTCCGCGTAAATCTCTCCCTGAGCAAGCAAATAGTCAGGGATGCAATCCTTGTTGGTTGTGGGGGTCGACCTACGGTACGCAGGCAGGTATGATGTGATTAACCCATGTTGAAGTTCTATAGCAGGAATCTGTAGCTCCCGGCATGCTTGTGAGAGAGCCATGGGAAACCTCCCATACCCGCATCGGATTAGTACTGCTCGTGGTTTGATCTTTGTTAAGATGTTGGAAAGGAAGTGTTTGATGGAAACAAAGACAGTGATGAAATCAACCATATCCCTGGTAACTATGTCAGTGTCAACACAGGCGGTTGTGCTGACATAGTCGATGATCTGCTGGAAGACCTCTTCTGACTCCAGTGCATAGTTTTTTCGACCGGTGATTTTATGAGAGAGAAGATCCCAGAATGTTGTTGACCAGAGTGGAATATGCATAGGGACATGGTGCCATGAGTACACCGGTCTGTCGTATTTCCGTCGATACCCTGTGGTTTCTGGCCATTCGAACACCACAAGCCTGTCTCCAA
>MUGD01000308.1 GCA_002900555.1 Thermoplasmata archaeon M9B2D
TGAAGGCGTTCTTACCAATCCGCACAGGAGCAATTAACTGTGAATCACTTCCAACGAATACACCATCTTCAATGAATGTGTGATACTTGTTCCTTCCGTCATAGTTACAGGTAATGGTACCTGCTCCGATGTTCACGTTCTTCCCAACGGTCGCGTCTCCAATATACGAAAGGTGAGAGGCTTTTGAATGATCTGCAATGAACGAGTTTTTTATCTCAACAAAATTGCCGATTTTCACAAATTTACCAATCTTCGAACCAGGTCTGAGATGTGCGTATGGCCCAATAACTGATCCGCCGTCTATCGTAGAGGAATTAATGACGGATCCTTCCAATACTGTAACATTTGCGCCTAGAATGCTTTTCTTTATGCTCGCACCATGATGAATAATACAGCCTTTCCCTATTCGAGTCCCCTCTCTCAATGAAACATTAGGGCTGATCACAGTATCGCGATCAATTCTCACATCACTATGGATAATGACAGAAATTTCATCAAGAAACCGGACCCCCCTCAGCATAAACTTCTCAACTATCCTTTTCTGCATGAGCTTCTCTGCTGTTAAGAGGTCTTTAAGGGTATTAACTCCGTAAAACTCGGATTCATCACCGAGTTGGAACACTTTACAGTTGCTTTCATCCCTGCTAGCAAAAGCTACAATATCTGTAAGATAGTACTCACTCTTCCTCTTATTTATCGAAATCCTGTTAATATATTTCTCGGCACTCCTTTTGAAAGCATAAACCCCGCTATTCACTTCTTTGATGGAATGTTGATTCTCATCCAGATCGTTCTGTTCAACAATACACAGAGATCTTCCCGATTGATTTCTGATAATTCTTCCGTATGAAAAGGGGTTTTCGGCATGAAAGGAAAGGACCGACACCTCGGCGCGTGACCTGCTGAATTTCCCAATAAAGCTTTTTAATGTCCCAGCCTGGATGAGTGGCGTGTCTCCGTTCACAACAAGAACAGTATCGCAAGATCTTCCGATATTTTTTAATCCGGTTTTCACTGCATCAGCAGTTCCCAGCATTTTTCTCTGCACTGACTTTATCGCACCATGGTGAGCAATGAGATCGTGCACTTGGTGTTGCATCGGATGCGTTACCACAACGATTCGTACAGGTTTGAGTTTCTGGGCCGTTTCGATAATATAAGAAAGCATGGGCTTACCAAGTATACGATGAAGTACTTTAGGCGTAGACGTCTTCATTCTGGTTCCCAGCCCGGCAGCGAGTATAATTACTCCTAGCTTCATGACTTTACTCCTTGAAGCATATCTGGAGTCGCTATACCGCCAGACATCACAATCCTTATGCCTTCCTCAATAGTCATATCAGTATAGATAACCTCTTCCTCTCTGCAGAGTACGATTTCACCAAGATAGAGGTTATTGGTCGGAATATAAACAGCCCTGACACAGCACTCTGTATTATCAAGATTGTTCTTAATGACGCATTCTTTTGTGAGAAAACCAAAAGCAAATAGCCCTTTTCTCGGATATTCAATTATTACAAACTTCTTGAATGCACCCTTTGTATCTGCCGAAAAAGCCTTTGCAATCTGGCTCAGACCTGAATACAGACCCTTAAAAACCGGTATTTTTTTGAGAATATTTTCAAAATATTCAATGATCTTCCGTCCAAACACCGTTGTCGAAACAACACCAGTAAAAAATATAAGAACTATCGATGATACAAACCCCAATCCATATAAGTGGTATCCGATTATATAATCAAACAGAGGACTCAGGACACCATCAACAAGAAGGATAGCCCATTTCAGTACGAAGATGGTAATTACTATCGGTATGGTAACGATAAGACCGGCAAGAAACTTCTGTCTGAACGACGCCCTTATAGAGTTCATTTCAGTTCACTTCTCGTTAAAAAAGGAAAGGTACATTTGTCCCCTCATAAAGAGACTTTTTCCATGACTTCATCCGGAATATCAAAATTGGCATACACATTTTGAACATCCTCATTTTCTTCTAAGACATCCATCAGTTTCAGCACTTGTGATGCTGAATTTTGATCAAGGACTATCGTATTCTTCGGTATCATGGTTATCTCGGCCGATTCGACCTTTATCCCGGACTTAACAAGCACATCTCTTGCCTTTATCAGTTCCTCAGGCTGAGTCAGTATCTCAAAATTCTCCGCCTCTTCCTCATTTCGCAGATCCTCTGCTCCTGCTTCCAGAGAGAGGCTCATT
>MUGD01000309.1 GCA_002900555.1 Thermoplasmata archaeon M9B2D
TGATAAGGTATATATAACCGTAATATTTCATAGGCCAACGATTGTAACCGATTTCTTGATAGAATTCAAGGGCAGGGGTGGATTGATCAGGGCTGCGTCATTCATTTTTTTTCTTCAGTTCTCTTGGTAATATTGCTTCCACCCATGGCTAGTTTCTGTTTTTTATGATATACTTTCTTTATGAATGAAAAAAGTAGTCTTTCAAAATTGGCAAACCTGGTAGTGAGACCGGTTTACCGTGCTGAAGTCTCCCGTTGGAACACTCTCGTGCAACAGCATCATTATCTTGGCCTAAAGTGGTTAGGAGGTGAATCCCTTCGCTACATTGCGCATATAAACGGCGAATGGGTTGCACTTTTAGGTTGGAGTTCTGCATCGAAGAATTGTGGAGCCAGAGAGAATTATATTGGCTGGCAAGGAGAGAAAAAATACCGTAGATTGCGTTTTGTAGCTAATAATTCGAGGTTTCTCATATTGCCCTGGGTGTCGCAAAAAAATCTTGCCAGCAAGGTTCTTTCTCTTAACTTGAAAAGACTATCGTCAGATTTTGAAAAGGTTTATGGTCATCCGTTATATTTAGCCGAAACATTTGTTGATGAATCACGTTTTAAAGGGAGTTGTTATAAAGCTTCTAATTGGAAGCATGTGGGCTATACCGAAGGTTACAGACGGAGTAACAGGAACTATTATCGACATGGTCAGGTAAAAGCGGTATACGTTTACGATCTTTGTAAGAGAGCGCGTGAGATATTGGCCGGAGATTTAATTCCCTACGATGTTTCGTTATTGACTAATAAAAGGAGAATGGATAGTATGATTAAATTTCCCATTGAAAGTTTATACTGCCGGATTCAAGATTTTACAGATCCGAGGCGTAAAGCAGGCACCAGGCATCCTCTGGCGACAATCCTATCAATAGCCGTTTGTGCGGTGCTTTGTGGGTGTAAGGGATATCGCGGCATTGGTCATTGGTCGGAAAGCCTGTCTCGTGAAGAGTTAGTCCGTTTCGGTAGCAAGCGTAATAGTCCTCCCAGTGAACCGACGATACGTCGCTTGATTCAACGGATAGATGCCGACAAATTCGACAAAGAGATCGGTCAGTGGCTATTAGAACAAAAGCTGCTTGAATCATCGGCGGAAGGTACGGAAGGTACGGAGGGTACGGAGGGTACGGAGAGTACGGAGAGTACGGAGAGTACGGGATTCACCGGGCTTAAGGGGCAGGGAATTGCTATAGACGGCAAGACCGTTCGTGGCAGTCATAATGGTTCTCAAAAGGGTATCCATCTTTTAAGTGCCGTAATACATAAAGAAGGTATCGTATTTACGCAGGAGCAAGTAGATGAGAAAACCAATGAAATCAAGCATGTGAAACCTTTATTTGAAAATGTAGATATAGAAGGCGCAGTAGTAACAGCGGATGCGTTGCACACTCAGAAAGATTTTGCCAATTACCTGGTTGAGGAGAAAAAGGCTGATTACCTTTTTACCGTCAAAGACAATCAAGCGACTCTATTGAATGACATCAAGAGCCTTGATATAAAAAAAAAACTTAAATTCCGAACCAGATTACTATACAACTAACAAAGGGCATGGACGCATAGAAATTCGTCGAATCTGGGTCAGTAATGAACCGCAAGTATACGATTGTACTGATTTTCCCCAAAGCCGACAGTTTTTTATAGTGGAGAGAGAGGTGTATCGCGAATACCGTGGAACTGTGACTCCTTCCGTAGAAACCGCTTATGGAGTGACCAGTCTAAAAAAGGAACAAGCATCTGCTAAACGATTACTGGATTTGAATCGAGGGCATTGGGAGATAGAGAATAGAGTTCATTGGGTTAGAGATGTTACTTACGATGAAGATCGCAGCCGTATTCGTACTGATAATGGCCCCCGTGTGATGGCTTCTATAAGAAATCTGGCGATTGGTATTGCAAGAATGATGGGCTTTCGATACATTCCTGACGCACACAGAAAATTTACCTTCTGTAGCAAAAGAAAAGATGTTATGGCATGGTGGGGAATCTGGTAAATGGTAGAACGGGGAATATTTGATACTTAATACTTTACATGGAGTACATGGAGTACGAAGGACGGTAAATGAGGATGAAGTCGTACTTGAAAAAATCTCACAGAGGAGCATTCTTCAAGAATCGGGAAAATGCTTTGGCAATGACAACCGGAAAAGAAAATTTAAATGACGCACCCTTGGG
>MUGD01000310.1 GCA_002900555.1 Thermoplasmata archaeon M9B2D
TGGTGTGCAGGGTCGAGATGACCAGGTGACCCGTAAGGGCCGCCTTGATAGCGATCTCGAGTGTCTCCTGGTCACGGATCTCCCCGATCATGATCTTATCGGGATCCTGACGAAGGATAGATCGCAGGGCATCGGCAAAACTCAAACCGACACTGGCACGGACCTGCACCTGCTGAATGAGGTTCATACGGTATTCGACAGGATCCTCGACGGTAATGACCTTCTCTTCGACACTGCGCAACTCATTGAGCGCACCGTAGAGTGTCGTCGTCTTACCACTACCGGTCGGCCCGGTAACAAGGATGATACCATAAGGGCTTTTAAGAGCTGTATGAAGCTTTTTGTATCCGGCTTCGTCCATACCGGCATCCTCCAGACGGACAAGTGCTTTCTCTTTATCCAGGACACGCATAACGATCGATTCACCATACATGATCGGCAAGGTCGAGAAACGGAAATCATACTCTCTATCGCCGACCATGGCAGAAAAACGGCCATCCTGTGGTTTACGGCGTTCGGCAATATCTAGATTGGAAAGAATCTTAAGACGCGATGCAAGTGGCGGGTAGATATCTTTGTCAAAAATGAAGATCTCGGTAAGCTTTCCATCAACACGACCGCGAACAGTACAGTTGTTTTCCGTTGGTTCGATATGGATATCGCTCGCACGGTTTTTGATACATGCTTTTAAAACAACATCGATCAGTTGCAGGATCGATGATGCTTGTGCCTGGTCTTTGTTCTGGTCGGTACCTAAAGAGTTCAATTCATTACGGATATTAACAACAAGCTCTTTGACACTGTCTTTAAGTTCGATCTTAAAGAGATAGGCCTGGATCTGTTTCTCGGTAGCGATGGCTATGTCGAGAGGTTTACGCGGAAAGAGACGCTGGATACCCTCTTGCGCTTCAATGTTGAGCGGATCTGTAAAGGCAACGGTTACCGAAAGGTCATTCTCTCTGATTGGAATGGCTTTGAAACGTTTAAGCTGCGAGAGGGGGATCCTGTCTGCCAGTCTGTAGTCCATGTCGATGGAGTCAAGATCCAGGAACGGTATCTCCATGACTTCGGCAAGATGCTGCATGACAGTTTGTTCGTCAAGAAAATGGTACTGTTTTATAATAGAGATTTCGTAATGGCCTGAACGGACCTGCTCAACAATAAAGCGTTTGACAAAGTTGGCCGATACGGCGCCGACTTTTGTCAATGTTTCGAGCAAGGTGTCGGCTGTTACGCCGACGCGTACAAGACGTTCAATCTGCTCTTGCGAAATATGCCCCTGTGTCAAGAGGTCATGTGTGATTCTATCCATATGTGTTTATCCTACCAATATATATGACGTTTGGTCATAATAGTATCATAATATTCTTCTATAATCATTTTAGGAGAAGGGCCGCCTTTAGTGACAAAAAGACGGTAGCTCTTGTTGACATCTTCCGGGTCGGTGTAGTTGTAACGGCGTCTGTCTTTCGGAGCGGTGTCGTTCGTGTAGAGGTCAAAGACCGTTGATAGGACATAGTCCGTTGTGGGCAGTTTTATCGGTTTTAGGTCATATTGGTCAGAAAGTGCATGTAAAAGAAGTTTTTTCTGCATGAGTATGACGGCAAAGTAAGCGGCGTTAGCCCGTGCTTCAGCTGAGTTTTTCAAGGATATGATCGGAATCGTCAATTTGTCAAGGTAATCTGCCTTAAGACACGAAAATGCGTACAGCGAGATAAACTCTTCGTCTTCTTTATACTGATCAAGGATTTTACTACCTCGTTCACAGGCCTCCTCATATTTTCCCTCTTGGTAGAGTTTATAAGTCTCTATCTTAAGATCGACTGCGAAGAGGAGCGGTGAAAAAACGAGTAGAAACAGCAGTTTTTTCATTTAAACTTTCCTTTTTGAATTTCATTTAGCAATATTTTTGCATTGATTGAACCAGTATTGTTGATATAAGCTTCCAAGGTTGTGATGGCATCCTCTTTCTTGCCCAGTTTAACCAGGGAACGTGCAAAGATGAGGACACTGTCTTCGATACTAGGGTTAAGGTTGTTCGTCACCAGGGCATAGTTATACGCTTCTTTATAGTTGCCTCTATCATAATATGTTTTGGCGATAAAGAGACTCAGTGCCGGATTGTTCTGATTATTGAAGCGCTTGATGACACTGTTGAGCTCGTCTTCTGATACCTCTTCATGACTTATTTGGACAATTGTTTCCTCTGAAGACTC
>MUGD01000311.1 GCA_002900555.1 Thermoplasmata archaeon M9B2D
TTTAAGCGTATGCATCAACCATCAACTGTTTTTCGCTTGTTTCTTCTGCGCTGTTTTCTGAAGCTTTGCCCAGCTGTCACGCAATTCAACCGTTCTGTTTAGAACAAGATTGCTCTCCGTTGTATCCGGGTCGACGCAGAAATAGCCGAGTCGTTCGAATTGCAGTCGATAGAACGGTTTAAGAGACCTCATCGCTGGCTCAACAAAGCAGTCACGCAGTATCTGAAGGGACTTCGGATTAAGGAACTCTTTGAAATCCACACCTTTCTGGCCAACAGGGTCAGCGACCGTAAAGAGTCTGTCGTATAATCGCACTTCTGCAGGAATGGCGTGCGACGCTGAGACCCAGTGGATTGTGGATTTCACCTTTCTGCCATCAGGTGCGTATCCTCCTTTTGTCTCAGGGTCATAGGTACAGCGCAGTTCTACGGGCAGGTCATCTTCTTTCACGACCTCAAGGCATTTGATGAAATAGGCATACCGCAGGCGCACCTCGCGACCTACAGTAAGACGATAATAGTCCTTGGGTGGGTTTTCCATGAAATCATCCTGCTCGATAAACAACGTTTTGGAAAATGGGATCTTCCTGGTTCCGCTCGACGGGTCCTCAGGGTTGTTGACCGCCTCAAGTTGCTCTGTCTGCTGGTCAGGATAGTTCTCAAGAACGACCTTGAGCGGACGGAGAACGCCCATGAACCGCGGAGAGGTTTTGTTGAGGTCCTCTCTGACATTATGCTCTAGGAACTCAAAATCAACCATGCTATTGAATTTCGCCACACCAATGCGTTTACAGAACATCCGAATCGACGAAGGCGAGTAGCCCCGTCGACGCATCCCGCTAATCGTCGGCAGCCTTGGGTCATCCCAGCCAGCGACATGACCTCCTTCGACCAATTGAAGAAGCAGACGTTTGCTCATCACCGTGTAGGTGAGATTAAGACGGGCGAACTCTATCTGCTGCGGATGATACACCCCAAGAGCATCAAGGAACCAATCATAGAGTGGGCGGTGGTTCTCAAACTCAAGGGTACAAATCGAATGGGTAATCTGTTCTATAGAGTCTTCCAGGCCATGTGCCCAGTCATACATCGGATAGATACACCATCTATCACTAGTACGATGATGGCTTGCATGAAGGATCCGGTACATCACCGGGTCACGCATATTCAGGTTCGGATGGGCCATGTCGATTTTTGCACGCAGGACCTTCTGACCATCAGGAAACTCCCCTGCTTTCATTCGTTGAAACAAATCCAGATTTTCCTCGATGGACCTGTCACGGTAGGGGCTGTTTTTCCCTGGCTGTGTGAGGGTCCCACGATACTCGGTAATCTGATCCGCTGGCAGATCATCGACATATGCTTTCCCAGCTTTGACCAATTGAATCGCATAGTCGTACATCTTATCGAAATAGTCTGAGGCAAAGAACAAGCGGTCCTCCCAGTCGAACCCCAGCCATTTGACATTATCGATGATGGATTGAACATACTCCTCCTCTTCTTTGGCAGGATTGGTATCGTCGAACCGCAGGTTGCATAGACCCTTGTAGTCCTGTGCGATGCCGAAGTTTAGGCAAATCGATTTCGCATGGCCGATGTGCAGGTACCCGTTTGGCTCTGGGGGAAACCGGGTATGGACCCGGCCGTTGTATTTGTTTGTTCGTAAATCTTGATCGATTATTTCTCTGATGAAATCCTTAGTACCTTGTTCAGTTGACTCCATGGTCCCCACACTCATCTGACAGCCCCGACCAGATTCGAACTGGTGTCTAGAGATCCAGAGTCTCTTGTGCTAACCGCTGCACTACGGGGCTACAACCTCACAATACCGACACCAGAAGTGAAAATGTTTCATATATAGCTTTTCATGGTCCAGGTACTGCTGATCGGTTACGTACCGCACCATCGTTTTTCCTTATTCCCGCATATTATTTTTGATTTTGTGTTTTTATACAAAAAAAAGATGGGATCGGCATAGGTTTCTCAAACAGATCCCTTCGTTCAAAGGTCTGCTGGTTATAAAAAACGGTTTATACCATCGTCTTTTTTGCTGTGTGATAGGGGAAGGGATGAAGGATCAGAGAGAAGGAAATTGCAGGGCGCCATTTTTTTTGGATAAAAGTAGATGACTTACAAATTCCTTGTTGTGTAATTCAAAGGAGGTGGGAAATACACGCGCTATAGCGAGAAGCAAGGTAT
>MUGD01000312.1 GCA_002900555.1 Thermoplasmata archaeon M9B2D
TATGAAGTCTTCTTGTCTTATTGATGGGTGTATTCATGGGTGTGAATGGGAGGCAGGTGAGGCGTGTCTGTATCTTGCTGAATATCTTCTCATTAATTTTGGTACTAACGCTACAATCACGGAGATTTTAAACAAAACGGAAGTGTATCTTGTTCCTTTGGTGAATCCTGATGGTCGGGAGAAGGATGATCGATTTAATGATAATGGTATTGATTTGAATCGGAATTTTAACGTTGATTTCGGGAGGATACGGGCGGGATCTATCCCGTTAGGAAAAATATTAGGTCGTATAAAAATCCCGTATATAGAAACCCCCCGTTTACATAAATGGTTTCCGAAATTTCCATTGTTCTTTATAAATTGTGGTCGTCATCCTTTTTCAGAACCTGAAACACAAGCAATGAGAGATTTTACGAAAAAACTTAATGGTTTTACGTTCTATGTTACGTGTCATACCGCTGCGCATTGCGTTATTGGTCCATGGGGTGCATTAAAACCTCCATTTAAAATTCCTCAAGATGAAATAGATATTATGACTTATATAGAGGGGTGGGTTGAGAAAAATACGGAATATAAGACATATAGGTCAGGGGAAGGACTTGTATATCAAGGAAAAGAGGTTTATTTTAGTGGAACGAGTTCTGATTGGTTTTTTAAAGAATATAATATTCCTTCTTATGCTTTCGAGATTCTCTCAGAAGATTATGAGATGTGGATGGGACAAGGAAAACATGACCATCTTGTCCACTGGATGAAAACCACCCTTCCGGTGTTCATGTATCTTCTTGTGAACATCGATAATTTACGTCAATGGCAAACACCTGATAATCAGCCTTTGTTGCCTGAGGGGGTGCCACCAGAACCGCTCTCATGATCTTTTTTTTGATTCGTTTTGCTTAGATGAATTCTCTGGGTGCTAAGTCACTGCGTTTCTCCTTTTTCATGGACGATATTTTCTAGTGCCGGGGACGGGATAAAAACCAACATGTACCAGTACGACAAAAAGTGTCAGGAAGGGTTTTTCTGCTGGTTTATTACATAGTCTATAGTTTTTTATTTTTCTTTGTTTCACTGTTTTTTTTTTATTCTCTGGAATACATTTATATATTCACTTTCATTTAAGCTTCTATAAGGAGGTAGATAACAAAATGAAAAAGACAATCGTCTGTATGATTGTGTCTTTGGTTGTTGGCGCCTGTGGTGTGACAACCGCGCTTGCTTCCCCGGAGATAACAGGGGTCCGAGGCGGGTATGGTGTCGTTGCAACCATCGTAGATGCAGAAGACCTTGATTGGGAAATAACGATTGGAGGAGAACGTGTCTTTCAAGGTGGCATCACTGAAGGTGTTGTCGGTGCCAATGGGACTGTAACAATCAGGACGCCCCTCTTTCCACCCGCCCTTGGGATCGGGAAAATAAACATCACCGTCACCCTGTATTGGTTGTTCCTCCCGATCGATGTTGAGGAGCGAAGCGCCGTTATGCTTGGGCCGTTCGTTCTGTTTATGCAATAACGATCGTAAGAGAAATACTTGTGTCAAAGCAAAGGCCGCAATAGCCCCCTTCTTTTTTTTTTTGTTTGACGTTAGTTCAGGTCGTAAAAACAGCTGGTTTTTTTCTTTGAGGAATGTTTCTACCGTCCACGGATGTGCTAAAGGGTTTACATAGTGAACGGCATCCGCATGCTTCCTGTCTATCTGGATGTCGCGTCACAGCACAAATCCTAAATACTGCGAGGTGTTCTTGCGTGGTGGTACGAGTGCCATGGATGAAAAGAAATTTGAACATGGAATGGTAAAGGCTGGTTTTTCTGGAGTGGTTGTGATCGGATGGCTTGTGTTTGTCATCCTTTTTTTAGCGTTCTACTCTGGAGGTTTTCGGGCAAATGAGAAGTTCGCTGTCATCCTGCTGTCTGTTCTGGTGATGACCGTGGTGCTTGGTGGGTCGTGGGCGTTTTGGTCTCTTCGGGTCCTGTCTAGGAAGGATCGGGAGCTGTTTCGAGTCAAGGGGTTTTTATGGAGGATCCTTGGGTCCATCTGTTACGGGTTTGGCCTGTTGGTGGTGTTGATCTATGGGTTTTGGTTTCTGTGGACGGATTTAAATTTCTGGCAGTATCTTGCGATTCTTCTTGTGGTTCTTTTGATCAGCGGTGGGTTTTTAGGTGCTATCTGGGCGTCCTGGAGCTCTCGGCATA
>MUGD01000313.1 GCA_002900555.1 Thermoplasmata archaeon M9B2D
CTGTTTGTTTCCCCACGAGATACACTAGGTGTCCTTCTGTTTTGAAATCACTAGTGACACAGGCTCGAATGTCATCGACGATCCCCACCGCGAAGATCTCCGGTGTGGGCGGGACTGCGGTTTTCACAGACTCGTTGTAGAAACTGACGTTGCCTGAGACATACGGTAAATCTAAAGCCCGGCCGATGTCGCCAAGCCCCCGGCAGGCTTCATAGAATTCTCCCATGCGCTCAGGTTTCTCCGGGTTGCCGAAGTTCAGACAATCAAGCAGACAATCGGGGACTGCGCCTACTGCTACCAGGTTCCGGCATGCCTCGTCAACCGCGGACATCGCACCCCAGTACGGGTCACGTTCCACGTACCGTGGGTTCACATCAGCGGTCACCGCTAACCCCTTCCAGGAATCCTCTAACGGTTTTAGTACAGTAGCGTCCCCATGGGTCTCCATCCCAAGTTTCCCTTGCAGGGGTTTAATCACGGTGTTTCCCCGTACCTCATGGTCGTACTGGCGGATCACCCATTCCTTCGACGCGATATTCGGTGACGACACTATTTTTTGTAACGTTTCATTGAAATCGGGCAGTACGAAGTTTTTTTCAACGGTCTGCTGTTTTTTGATAATAACTGGTCGTGTGCATTCATCGTACACCGGGCCACCGGTCATAAACTCCAGGTCCATCTCTAGGATCTTCTGTCCTTTGAGAAACACTCTGATGACCTGCTCTTTGATGACCGTCCCAACCACCGTTGCGGTCACATCCCATTGTGTGCAGATATGAAGCACGGTCTGCACGTTCTCTGGCGCGACCAGCATCATCATTCGCTCCTGGCTTTCCGAGACCCAGATCTCCCAGGGTTTGAGGCCCTCCTCCTTTAATGGCACGGTATCCAGATGGATTTCTGCTCCCATGTTCGCGGAGTACGCAAGCTCACCAGACACACATGAGAGGCCTCCGCCACCGAAATCCTTGAAGCCTTCCAAAAGTCCTTTCCTGTTGCATTCCAGGCATGCATGAATCACTGGTTCTTTGGTGATCGGGTCTCCGACCTGCACCGCTGACCTGCTGCTCTCCTCGCTTTCATCGGTCAGTTCCGCAGAAGCAAAGTTCACCCCATGAATACCATCCCTACCGGTCTTCCCACCGACGTAGATGTACACGTTCCCTGGTGCTTTCGCCCAGCTGTGTACCAGCTCATTTTTTTTCATAATGCCGATGCAACCAACATTCACAAGACAGTTTCCGGTGTACCCCTCGTGGAAGTAGACCTGCCCGGCAAGCGTGGGGATCCCGATACGGTTCCCATAGTCGCGGATGCCATCCACGACTCCTTTGAAGAGATACACAGGGTGTTTGACTCCTTTGGGAAGTTTCTCAAACGGATAATCTAAAGGTCCGAAGAACAAGGGATCGATGTACGCGATCGGTTGAGCTCCCATGCAAAGAACATCTCTGACAATGCCGCCAACACCGGTCGCGGCACCACCATACGGTTCTATGGCAGACGGATGGTTATGTGACTCAAGTGCGACACAGTAATAATGGTTTTTGTCAAACTCCATGACTCCTGCATCCTCACGGGCGATGATGCGTTTTTCATCCACATTAAAAACATATTTTTTCAATGGCACCTTTGAGGATTTATAGCAGCAATGCTCAGACCAGGCTTGCCCAAGTGCCTGCAGTTCAATGTCGGTCGGGCTCCTCCCTTGTTTTGAAAAATATTCCTTGATCCGTTTCATCTCAGGCAGGGCCAATGCAAGCTCCATCCGGTTACTGATCTCCAGTAATTCCTTGTCAGAGGCAGCCTGAAGATTCACCTCATAGGTCTCAATATCCTCCCTGATTTTTTTGAATAAACTATCGAGTTGCACATCCACTCCCCCTTACTTTTTTTCCTCAACCGTGATGTCATACTGATGGATGACAGGGTTGGTGAGTAACCGCTGGCAGATCTGCTCTACGTCTCTTCTCACCTGGTCCTCATCAGCTCCATCGATGAGGAGATCAAACGTCCTGATAGTCTTCACCTGCTGCACGTTCATAAAACCAAGCAGATGGATCGCTTTGAGGGTGTTTGCCCCCTCAGGGTCTGAGATGCCTTTCTTGAGGTGAACGGTTACTTTTGCTTCGAACATACCTATCGCGCCGCCTAATCGGAAAATAGATAGATTAAGGTATCGTTCCT
>MUGD01000314.1 GCA_002900555.1 Thermoplasmata archaeon M9B2D
AGAATTTGTGCTTGAACCGAAACATCTAGGGCTGATGTTGGTTCATCAAGTACAATAAAGTCAGGATTTAGTGCAAGTGCTCGTCCTACTCCGATACGTTGCTTTTGTCCACCACTAAATTCATGTGGGTATCTATACATGTGTTGTTCGTCTAGTCCAACTGTTTTAAGTATCTCAAGAATTTTATCATTTAGTGCATCCCCTTTGAATTTCTTGTTTATTTTCAGAGGTTCACCAATAATTTGTTTAATAGTCATACGTGGATTTAAAGAAGAGGAAGGATCCTGGAAAACCATCTGCATGTGGAGTCGAAGTTTTCTTATCTCGGACTTTTTAATCTCGTTTAGATTAGATCCCATGAAACAAATGGTACCCGCGGTTGGTGGAATAAGACTGATAAGCACACGGCCGAGTGTAGTTTTTCCACAACCAGATTCGCCAACAAGACCAAATGTTTCCCCTTTTCTGATTTCAATGTTAACATTGTCGACAGCTTTAACGTAATCTTTTGTCGAAGAAAATAATCCTTCTTTTACTGGAAAATATTCTTTGATATTAGTCGCGTTTAAGATGATTTCTTTCATTTTCCTCCTTAGCTGCCTTTGAATATTTTACATATCCATAATGATGGCAAGCAACAGAATGGTCTTTCTCAACTTCTCTTAGCAACGGAATTTGTTTTTTACAAATATCGGTACAGTATCTGCATCGTGGGTGGAATCGACATCCAGATGGTGGTTCAATGAGGTTTGGAACGGTCCCTGGTATGATATCTAATCGTTTTTGTTCTTCTGTTATTTTTGGAATTGCTCGTATAAGGCCTCTTGTATATGGATGATCTGGGTTATCAAAAATTTTTTCTGTTGTTCCGATTTCAACGATATAGCCTGCGTACATTACACCAACATGATCACACATCTCTGCGATAATACCTAAATTATGTGTGATTATCCATACAGCACTACCTATACGCTTTTGCAAATCCTTCATGAGATCTAGTATCTGTGCTTGTACGGTGACATCCAACGCAGTTGTTGGTTCATCTGCAATTAATAAATCTGGGTTACATGCAAGCATCATTGCAATCATCACTCGCTGCCGCATCCCTCCACTAAGTTCGTGAGGATACTGTTTTACAACTTTTTTTGGATCAGATATTTTAACTAGATCAAGTGCGTTTATTGCTTTTTCAAATGCTTTCTTTTGTATGCTTTTTTTTACATTTCTTTTTTTCCATAAATTATACCATGGGATTTTCTGATCTACCTCTGGAAAAGATTCATGTAACAAAATAACCTCTGCTATTTGATATCCTACAGTATAAACGGGATTTAATGCAGTCATCGGTTCCTGAAAAATCATGGAAATTTCGTTACCACGTACTTTTCGCATTTCTTTTTCTGTTTTTTTGAGAAGATCTTTTCCTTTGAAAAGAATGCTTCCTTTCATGATCTTTCCTGGAGGTTCAGGAATAAGCCTCATCACTGATAGTGCTGTAACGCTTTTTCCGCATCCAGTTTCCCCTATCAATCCAAATGTTTCTCCTTTCAATATGTTGAAACTAGTTTCTTCGAGTGCTTTTACTACTCCTTCGTAGGTGTAGAAGTAAGTTTTAAGTTCTTTTATCTCTAATAATGGTTCATTTTTTATTATTTCACCTTCTTAGTTTTGGATCAGTCACGTCTCTTAGACCATCGCCGAGTAGATTGAATCCAAGGACAACAAGTAGTATTGCAAGACCAGGGAAGGTGACGTACCACCAGGCTTGGAACATATAGGTTCGACCCGATGATATCATTAGCCCCCATTCTGCTGTCCCTGGGGATGCTCCTAGTCCAATAAAACTGAGTCCTGCAGCTACAAGTAGTACAGCTCCAAGATCCAATGTGATTTCTACAAGTAACGGTGCGAATGAATTCGGAAAGATATGCCGGAAGAGGATACGTGTGTTACTTGCGCCAACGCTTCTTGCTGCTTCAACATATTGTTGTTCACGTATTGAGATTACTTGACCTCGCATTATACGAGCGTATGTAGGCCACCAGACAATAATCAATGCTTCCATGATATGGTCTATACTTCGCCCCAATGCTGCTGCTATTGCCATCGCTAAAATAAGGTATGGTATTGCGAGGAAGACATCGGTTATTCTCATCAATATCTCATCTATAAT
>MUGD01000315.1 GCA_002900555.1 Thermoplasmata archaeon M9B2D
GAGAACAATGAATATTATCACTGGCATATCGAGATCGTTCCAAAATTGACAAAAATTGCGGGTTTTGAATGGGGGTCAGGGTTCTATATAAACCCCACACCCCCCGAGGAAGCAGCAAAATACATGGGAGAATAAGATTACTTCTCATGAGGATTGTCATAGCAACTCCAGAAGCGGTTCCATACGTAAAAAGCGGCGGACTTGCTGATGTTACAGGTGCGCTTTTTTCACAGTTCAGAAAGATGGGGCACAGTGTTTCTCTCTTTCTTCCATTCTACGGAACGGTACAGAAACTGCAGAGACCAAGAAAGTCTTTATCTGGACAGAAAGTGAACCTTGGGGACAGGATGTATTATTTTGACGTCTTCTCCGAAAAGAATGCCTATTTCATATCTAACGATTATTTTTTTCGGCGCGCCGGACTCTATGGAGACAAGGCAGGAGATTATCCTGACAATATCGAACGGTTCGCATTTTTCTGTAAAGCGATGCTCCATTCAATAAAGAAGCTTGATCTTGCTCCCGACATCATACATTCGCATGATTGGCAGACAGCACTTATTCCGACCTATCTTTCCTTCGAACATTCAATGGGCAACATAAAGACCGTCTTCACAATTCATAACATGGGATACCAGGGGATAGCTCCCCATGAAACGTTGCAGAACATCGGCATTCCGGATCGTTATTTCACACTTGACGGACTGGAGTATTATGGAAATATCAACCTTCTTAAAGCAGGAATTCGATTTGCCGATGCTGTTTCAACCGTCAGTCCAACATATGCCGATGAAATTACCCTACCCCATTTCGGATTCGGTCTCAATGGGATTCTAAAAGAAAAAGGTGTAACGGGGATTTTGAATGGTTTAGACTATGACCTCTGGGATCCGTCTTCTGACAGGTTTCTTTTATCAACCTTCTCAAGATCTAACCTCACTGATCGACGGCTATGCAAGCAGGATTTGTGTAAAATTGCCGGATTTCGAGACAGGGACAATGCTCTCATCGGAGTGATCGGCCGCTTTACAACACAGAAGGGACATGATATTATCGCCAGCGCTATGGAGAAAATCGTAGAACTGAGAGCCAATGTAATGATTCTGGGAGAAGGAGATCCTGCTGTAGAGCGTTCCTTTTCTGTGGCAACCTCAAGCTTCCCTGATAAGATATATTTGAACACATCGTTTAATGATACACTTGCACGTAAGATTTATGCCGGATCAGATCTTTTCCTTATGCCGTCCCGATACGAACCGTGTGGGTTGGCTCAGATGATCGCTATGAGATACGGATCTGTACCAGTAGTCAATATGACCGGAGGGCTAGCGGATACCGTTGATGATTTCAATACGGGGAACAATCATGGAACCGGTTTTGTTTTTCGACTTGGCGACGTACATTCAATGATCGAATGCCTAAAACGCGCGTTGTGCGTTTATGGGAACAAGCAGGACTGGGAAAGGATTGTTCTGAATGCCATGGCTAAAAGATTTAGGTGGTCTGACTCCGTCAAAAAATACATTAAGCTTTTCGAAACACTTTCAGGGAGTACAGCAAATGCTCATTAAACATAAACTATCTATTTTCAGTGCTGTTTTCTTTCTGCTTCTCCTTCTCTTTACGCTCGCCAATACATTTCTCTTCGAAAAGATACATTCCAATGTTCAACTTATGGAAGACATTTCAAATATAAATAGAAAACACGATGCGCTCAGGCATTCTATCACTGAATTTTGCAAGGTAGGAAAATACTGGGGGTATAGTGGAGATTTTAAATACCGAAGGATGTATGACGAGAAGAGACAGGCCGTACTGAAATCCTTCGGAGACCTTGCTCCGTATATGGAAAACAGGAGGGATTTTCATCTCGTCGGTCAGATGTTTCAGAAAGTGGACAGCACGGTAAGCAGCATTCTCTCTTTCCGCGACCCCGTGGGAGACCAGAAAGTTGTTGTACTCGTGAGACAGCTTGATGAAGGTGAACTGCAAATACTCTCTCTCCTTGAGGATACCAGTGAGGAATCTCTTTCAAGGCTCCAAGAGGTTTCACAGAATGCGGAAAAAATGAAAAAATCACTTTCTTTTTATATACTGCTTATAGTAATCGTATTTTTCGTTGTTTCATTTGCGCTATCCCTTCTCCTTTCTCAAACATTCTCTAATCCAT